>JAXHMJ010000005.1:655284-982926 GCA_034521575.1 candidate division KSB1 bacterium | reverse complement strand
GAGCGTATGGTCAAGCAACATTATGAGCAGGCACTCGCGTTTTATGAACAGGGACAGTACTATGAGGCCATCGAAGAATGCGATGAGGCATTGACCTATAACCCCAATAGTTCTCTGATCAAAGACCTTCGCGAAAAGGCCAAAGAGGATCTGAAAAACCGGATCGTTGATCTGGTTGAACAGGCTCACAAGATTGAAAAGGAAGACCGGATCGACAATGCGCTCGACCTGTATCGGCAGGCGCTGCCTCTTTCCCGTGGAATCAAAAAATGGGAAAGCTTGATCAAAGAAAAAATACGCCAGCTTGAGGGCCGTCTTTCATATGATTCCAAATTGCGGCGGGCAGCTGAATATGAGATGGATAGAGAATGGGACAAAGCTGCGCAACTTTATCAGGAGGCGATGCAGATCGCGCCCAACAATAAATTGTTGCGTCAAAAATATAATGAAGCCAAAGCCCGTTCCAATGCGCGACGAATGGATATGACTCCGGAGGTCCGCGAAATTTATCTCAAAGGATATTCTGAAATGACCAACAAGAATTACGAGGAGGCCATTCGATACTTTAGGCAGGCGCTTGATATTCAGCCTCACAATGTGAATTTGTGGGGAGCTCTCGATTACGCCCGGTCGGAATTGCGAAAGAAAAGAGCCGCCAGTGACGAGTAGAGGAATCTAGTGTTTAAGCGGGTCGATAAATCCGAAATGACCATCCCGGCCAAGTATGAGTATCTTGGCCAGTTGAGGGATTTTGTAACCAAAATCGGAAAACGATGGGGGTATTCCGACAAGGTGATTAGCGCCTTTAAGCTTTCCGCAGACGAAGCTGCCACCAATATTATAAAGCATGCCTATCGGGATACGGAAGGGGATATAACCAAGTCGGGCCATAGCCAAACGCGACAGTTTGGTGATGGTGTTCCGTCGGATCAGCGGTAAATATTTTGATCCGCGCTATGTCTCTGAACCTGATTTGTCACGTTATGTTCAGATTGGCAAAAAGGGCGGGCTCGGTATTTTCATGATGCGCCGACTGCTGGATGATATTGATTACCGAAAAACAGAAGCCGGCAACGAACTGTGGCTCACCAAAAAACGTGTCGAACCCGAGCATAAAGGACTGCACGTTTCATCCATTCCCCTCAGTCTGAAAATGCGGTATTGGCTTTATGCGATGGGCATTTTAAGTGTTATTCTGGTGGGAGTGTATTTTTACATGTTTTTCAACCAGAAACAGAACATATTGCACATTGCCCTGGAACAGGGGAAGAACAGTTGTACCGTATTGCGCGGTGAAGTTCAAACCAACTGGGAAAACCTCGATGATCCCTCTTTGCTTCCGGACTTGCGTGATGACGGGAGTGAGGATGTCCGGGTTTGGCTGCAGGCACAGCGCCCGGTAAATACCATCAAAAATTCCGAACAGCACGAAAATGTGGTTGATGTCCTGGTCGTGGACAAGAGTCAGAGGATTCTTGCCAGCTATGACAAGGACAAGGTTGCCAAAACCTTTTCATTACCGGAAGATGCAAGCGAGTTTACAGAGCATGCCTATCTCTACGAACTGGAAAATGGTCAGCGCGTCATGGATATTGTGATGCCTGTCCGCGATCCTGCGGGCAGCGGTGTTCTGGCGCATGCGCATTATCAAATTGATTATGATACATTGTACACCGAAATCAATGAAGTGCGCAGCCGTTATCTGAGGGGCGTCTTGCTGGTCGCACTGATCGGAGCCGCCGGATTATTTCTGCTGATTTACCTGGTTATGAATCCGTTTCAAAGACTGCAGGAATGGGTCAAGCGTCTGGGACAGCCGGGTGTGATCGAAGAGATGGACATCGATGACACCACAGAGGTGGGGTCCATTGCCAAAGCGTTCAGTGATATAACCATCAAATTACGTGAATCTCAGGTCAATCTCGCTGAACAGGAACGGCTGCAGCAGGAAATGCAGGTGGCCAAGGAAATCCAGCAAACATTGCTGCCCGCTGAATTTCCACAGGTCACGGGTTATGATATTTCATCCTATTACGGCGCCGCAAAAGAGGTGGGCGGCGATTACTATGATTTTATTGAAGTCGACAAAGATACCCTTGGAATTGTGGTCGCCGATGTATCCGGAAAAGGTGTGCCGGGCTCTCTGGTGATGACCATGATCAGAACGGCATTGCGTACAGAAGCGCGCGGTGTCAAAGACGCGGCCGAAGTACTGTCCCGTGTAAATGATTTTGTGGTCAATGACATGAAAAAGGGTATGTTTGTTACGCTTTTTTATGTCATTGTTGATTCCAGACGCCGTCGTCTCAATTACGCCAGCGCCGGGCATAATCCTATGATTCTGTATCGACCGACCACCCAGAAAACCTATTATCTGAATCCGCGAGGGTTTCCGATCGGTATTTCACTGCCCGATAAGCAATTGTTCCGCAAGTCGCTGGAATCCGACACGATTGCACTGGCGGAAGATGATGTTCTCATCGTCTATACAGACGGGGTTACCGAAGCCATGAATCCGCAACGGGAACTGTTTGGTGATGAACGGTTTCTCGAAACCATTCGCAATTATGGCAGTCAGAATGTGAATGATTTTGTCAATAATATCAAAAAGGAGCTTCAAGTCTTTACCGAGGATTGGCCTCAAAATGACGATATAACTCTGGTTGCTCTGAAAGAGGAAACCACTGTCGAAAAAATAGAGTTTGAACGCGCTAAAAAGGTATATGTATATATCGAAGAAGGAAAAAATGTCAAAGAAGCCTGCGAATTGGCGGGATTGTCCTCTTATGCGTATTATAACAAATACAAAGAATTGTTTGAATCCGAGGGGGTAGAAACATTTAAAGTGTCTTCGGATGCCGGATCAATAGAATTACGACATCTGAGTATTGAAGAACGGACCAAGATCTATGATGTGATACAGCGACATCCGGAATACGGCGCCAAGCGCATCAGTGAAGAACTAAATTCCGAGCGTTATCATTTCACAAAACTCAAAGAATCCCGGATTTATGATGAACTCGTGCGTATGCGTCTCAATACCAAAGAGCTGCGAGAGGCTTTTGTGGCACGCGGCGGAAAACGGAAAAAGCGCATGAAAGCGCCGGGCACCCCGATGATGACGATTAACGGGAAAGTGATTGTTCAGAAGGATGATGTCCAGCCGGCGAAAAAACCGACCCAGGAACGCATTCTTTCCTCGAAAAAGCAAGAGCCCAAAAAGCCGGAAGCGAAGCCAAAGGCTGAACCTGTCAAATCGACTGATGTGTTTCAGTACGATGAAAAAGATATTTTAACACAACCCCTGGAAGACCTCCTGGCTGATCAGTCTCTGATAGGGGAGGGGCCGAAAAAAACCGAGGAACAACAGCCCGCCAAGTCTGTGCAGCCCGAACAGCCGGTTGGCAAAGAACAAGAAGAGGCGCCGCATGAGAAAGAGCCTGTTCTTGAACAAGAAGAGAAAGAGCCTGATATTTTTAGCGAACTGGATTTGACAGAAACGTTTGCTAAAAAGACCGAGTCCGCTGATGAACCCCCTGATGAAGCGGAACAGATTTTTCACAATTGGCCGGGTTTGATTTTGCAGGTCAGGAAGGGGAGGATACGCGAGAAGAGGAACACATTGTCCCGATGGATGAAGAGGCAGAGACGGGCGAAGGCAATGTATTTGATACCATTTTGGAAGAAGACCGTAATCCATTCGAGGCTGATTCTTTTGAAAATATGACTGATCTTGAAGATATAGATCTGACCTTTAAAGCCGGTGATATCCAGGACAGCGATGCGGACGCGGTGTTGGAATTGACTGATTTTGAGGGAATTGTTGAGGAGGAAGAAAGCGAATCGACTGAACCCCGTTCCTCTGAAAAGGGTTCTGAACTATCGGAGTTTGAAGACCCTGAAAACGAACCGGATGATTTTTCATGTTGATGAGAGACACAAGACTGACTATAGGATTCAGTGAGGAGGAATCCGCCACCATTCACGACCTGATACAGTCAGACAAAGACTCTGAAATTCGTAGCGATTTAGAGGCTTCTGAAGAGACCGTGGAGAATGTTTCGGTTCAGGATGCCGGTGACTCTGAGTTTCAAATTGATGTGGTGGATGCCGAATCTGAGGAAAATCCTCATGTGGCTTCAAGAAAACTGTTAAAAAATGCATTGCACAATAGCAATTTTACCGGCTTTAAGTTTGTGCGGACCTTTGAAAAAGACTCAACTTCCACCCGTCATGATTTGGCCGATGCCGAGTCATTATATAATAATCAAAATTATGATAATGCCATTAGTCTGATCGGAAAAGTGATTGAAATCTCACCGGGCAATTCTTATGCTTATTTGCTGCTGGGCAATACTTTTTTTAGAAAACAAAACTATGAAAAAGCAATAGATGCGTATAAAAAAGTGATTGATCTTGATCCGAAAGACGAACGGGCATACGAAAATTTGGGTATAGTCTATGCCAAACAGGGAAAACTGGACAATGCCATAGAACAATGGCGGAATGTGCTGCGCCTTTCCCCGCATCGGGACGATATAAAGAAAAGTGTTGATAAAGCCCGGCATTTGCGCAGCCATGTTTGACTGTTTCAATAAAGTATTGACATTTTTGCTTTGAACTCTTATCTTTAATATTATAAATAATCGTTTTGGGGGTTATACAACGGAGAGTGTGTAATGGAAGGTATCCAAGTATCCATACAACGTGCAGGAAGAAATAACAATATATCAGTGATCAAAGTCGGCGGATATATTGATACAACAACGTCGTCGGAGCTCGAACATGCCTTGACCAAACTGCTAAAGGAGGGGTCTTATCAGATCATTATCGATCTGAGCAATGTGGATTATGTGAGCAGTGCGGGCTGGGGCATTTTTATCAGCGAAAGTCAAGGGTATCCGTGAAAGAAATGGTGATTTGAAGCTTGTTGGCATGACGACGGAAGTATGGGAAGTTTTCGAGCTGCTGGAATTTCATAATATCCTTCGCGCTTTTGATTCGATCAAAGACGCAGCCGCCGACTTTGCCGGCGCCGTTGCATCCGGGCAGGAGGCCCCCCCGACGTCCGAAACGGTCACTATAGCTAAAGATGCAGAACCGCATCCTTCCGTTCAGCCGGATGACAGTTCTTTGGATGACAAGATCAAAGAGATCGTCGCAAAAAATCCGGATGCCGGGACGGGGCAAATAGCGCGAATGCTGAATTCAGTCGAATACGGCAATATAAAAATGGGGCGGCTGAAGGTTCGCAAGCGATTAAAAAAACTGGGGTTGAATTCAAAGTCAGACCGGTATAAATATTCTCGTCAGTATTCATAAAAGGCTGCTGTTTGTATATCACATTCTGAAAATGACCTGCTATGTTCATAGATTATGCGAAAATACATGTAAAGGCCGGTGACGGCGGTCATGGTTGTGTTGCGTTTCGCCGTGAAAAATACGAACCCAAAGGCGGGCCTGCAGGAGGAGATGGCGGCAAGGGAGGCGATATCATTCTCAAGGCCACACGCCATATGAATACATTGTTGGATTTTCGTTACAAAAAGAACTATACGGCCCGGAACGGAGAGCACGGCAAGGGAGCCAGGATGACGGGCAAAAACGGCGAGTCTTGTGTGATCGTCGTTCCGATTGGCACCTATGCCAGGGATGAGTCCGGCCGTGTTCTGGCGGACCTGACTCGCGATGATCAGCAGGTGGTACTGGTGCGCGGAGGTAAAGGCGGGCGCGGCAATGCCCGTTTTGCAACTTCCACCAATCAGGCGCCCCGGCATAGTGAAGAAGGCATGCCGGGTGAAGAAAAAGATATAATCATCGAGCTGAAATTAATCGCAGATGTCGGACTGGTGGGATTCCCCAATGCCGGAAAATCTACACTGCTGTCCCGGATTTCCGCGGCAAAACCAAAAATAGCGGATTATCCGTTTACCACCCTGGTTCCGAACCTGGGTATTGTCAAAATCGATGATTTTCGGACATTTGTGGTCACCGATATACCCGGATTGATTAAAGATGCACACAAAGGAAAAGGGTTGGGACATCAGTTTCTAAGGCATATAGAACGTACCCGTGTTCTGGCGTTGCTGCTGGATTCCAGTTCCAAAGAAATAGAATATGATTATTTGACATTGCTGAAAGAACTGCAGTCCTACAGTAAAGAGTTGGCCCGCAAGCCCCGAATTGTGGTTGTTACAAAAACGGATTTACAAAACACAGGTCAAATTGAGACCGATCTTGCCCTGTTCAAACATGAAAAAACACTTGCTATATCATCAGTCAGCGGGGACGGGCTGGAGGCATTGTTGAATACATTATGGGATGTGCTTAATGAACACTAAGGGGGAATGATGTCACCTTCAAAGTTTGATCCAGAGGCTTTATTAAGATTATGCAGCATTCCTCGCATCGGCTCTACCCGCATACGCGCATTAATGGCCCGTTTCGGTAATCCCGACAATGTGCTCAACGCTCCTCATCGACAATTAACACAGGTTGACGGCATTGATACAACCCTGGCGCGGTATATCCGTAAAGGAGGTGATCAGGCGTTTGCCCGGGAGCAGATGAAACGGCTCAGGCAAACCGGCGCTTTTTTGAAAAGTTTATGGGACGATCATTATCCGCCGTTGTTGAAGCGAATTGCGTCGCCCCCGGTTTTGCTTTGGGTGCTGGGAGAACCGAAAAGTCTGATTCAGCAGGGAATCGCGGTTGTCGGGACCAGGATACCCACCAGTTATGGACAATTAATAGCTGAAAATCTGACATTGGAGATCGTCCGTGAACCTTTGACGATTGTCAGTGGTCTGGCGCGTGGTGTGGATACCATTGTTCACCGTACGGTAGTCAATCAGGGCGGGTGTACGGTGGCTGTGCTCGGTTCCGGTGTCGATGTCATATACCCGCGGGAAAACCAAAAGACGGCCCAACGTATTGTTGAAAAGGGAGCGCTCTTGTCAGAGTTCCCGCTGGGCTCCAAACCGGAAGCCACAAATTTTCCCAGAAGAAACCGGATTATTGCGGGTATGACCCTGGGAACCCTGGTCATTGAAGGCGGTGTAAAAAGCGGTGCGTTGATTACAGCTGAATATGCCCTGGAACAAAACCGTGAAGTTTTTGCAGTGCCCGGTCATATCAATAATCCAAAATGCGCAGGCTGCAATCTGTTGATTCAGGAGGGCGCCAAGCTGGTCCGTAACGTTGATGATATTTTTGATGAACTCAAAGGTCTGAGTCCGTCCGCGCATCACAAGCAGCAGGATATCCCATTGTCCGGAATTGAAAAAAGAATTTATGAACAATTGAATTACGAACCCCGGCATATTGATGTCATTGCCCGAGACTGTAATATATCCACGCACGAAATTCTGTCGGTCCTGTTGTCTCTCGAGTTGAAAAACCTGATCCGTCAGATGCCGGGAAAAAACTTCCTCAGGATTTAATTAAATATTGACTAAAACTATAATTCTTTGTACATTATGATCTGCCAGGGAGGGCTAGACCTAATTGGTAAGGCAGCGGTCTTGAAAACCGCCGGGCTTGCGCCCTTGGGAGTTCGAGTCTCCCGCCCTCCGCAGTTACCAAAAATATGGAGAGGTGCCAGAGTGGCTGAATGGGGCGGCCTGCTAAGCCGTTGCAGGAATTTTTCCTGCCCAGGGTTCGAATCCCTGCCTCTCCGCTTTTAAACCAATGGGAATCGGCCTTTTTTGTTTCTGTTGGTTTTTTTCGTGTTTTAACAGTTAAAAGCTATGTGAGGAGTCGAGTATGTCTGTCAGAGTTCGTTTTGCACCCAGTCCGACCGGATTTGTTCATATAGGCGGACTGCGTACGGCTCTGTACAATTACCTGTTCGCCCGTCAGAATAATGGAACGTTTGTTCTGCGCATTGAAGATACGGATCGCAAGCGGTTTGTCAGCGATGCAACCGATAATCTGATTCAGGCGCTGGAATGGGCCGGTCTGATACCGGATGAAGGACCAAAAACGGGCGGTGAATACGGACCTTATTTTCAGTCAGAAAGACTCGACCTTTACCGGAAATATGCCGAACAGCTTGTTCGCGAGGGCGTGGCCTATTACGCTTTTGATACGCCGGAAGAACTGGCAGCGGTGCGCGAAAAAGCCCGGGAAAACGGTGATCCGCCGCCCAAATATGACTCGGATCTGCGCCTGAATATGCGCAACAGCCTGACGCTTCCCAAAGAAGAAATCGCCAGACTCCTTGATTTGGGAGAACCCTATGTGATCCGGCTGCTGATTCCGGATAATCGTGAGTTTGCGTTTGATGATCTGGTGCGCGGCCGGGTTTCTCGCAACAGTTCAGATATTGATGATCAGGTGCTCATCAAATCGGACGGATTTCCCACGTATCATCTCGCAAATGTGGTGGATGATCATTTGATGCAAATCACGCATGTGATTCGCGGCGAGGAATGGCTGAGCAGTGTTCCCAAGCATATTTATCTTTACGAATGCTTTGGATGGGACATGCCGGACATGGCGCATCTGCCCCTGATTTTTAATCCGGACGGAACCAAGATGAGCAAGCGCGATATTCAGACACTGGACGAATTGCCGTCCGGCAAGGTCGATCCGGATGTGCAGACCTATATCAATACCGGCTATGAAAAAACGGCTTTGATTAACTATATTGCGCTGTTGGGCTGGAATCCGGGTGATGACCGCGAAGTGATGAATCCAGAGGAATTGACACAGGAATTTTCTTTGGAACGTGTCAACAAAAGCGCGGCCATTTTCGACCTGAAAAAACTCGACTGGCTGAATTCCCAGCATATAAGCCGAAAAGACAGTCATGAACTCGCGGGGGAATTAAAACCTCTCTGTGAACAGGCCGGATTGTCCGTAGACTCGAATGAATATTTTGTGCAAGTCGTGGAGCTGTTGAAAAGCCGTCTGCATTTTCGCCATGAGTTCCCGCACTATGCCTTTTATTTCTTTAAAGACCCGCAGGAATACGATCCCAAAGTCGTAAAAAAACGCTGGAAAGCAGATTCTAAAGAATTATTACTTGAATTTATCAAAAAATGTTCTAAATTAAAGACTTTCGACAGCGAATCCATTGAACAGACGTTGAGAGAGCTGGCGGAAGAAAAAGAGGTCGGAAGCGGCCGGATTATTCATCCGGTGCGGCTGGCGGTCTCCGGTGTCGGTGTCGGGCCCGGTTTGTTTGAGATGCTGACGGTTCTGGGAAAAGATACCGTCATCCGACGCATTGAAACGGCTGTAAACGTCATACCGGAGCTGAAACAACAACAGACTTGATTGGGGTGTCGTCCAACGGCAGGACACATGACTCTGGATCATGGTATCGGGGTTCGAATCCCTGCACCCCAGCAGCAAACGGTCACGGGTTAACCCGTGACCGTTTTTATTTTGTGGATACAGGAACAGGGGAATGCTGAGAATCTAATCCTATCAAAAACGAAGCAACGAACAAGACGAACCGATATGAAATTCCGGCTGGTTCGGGCGCCAAAGGAATTAATATGTGGCCCGCGGAAAACGCGAAACCACACCAAAAAGGACACTTGCCATATTTGGTATGTGACGCGGGCTGGGATGGATTATCTATGAAATAAATCGGGTATTTAACTCCAAATGATGTCTGTTTTAAAAGTGCAACAGACGTGATGTTGCCGTGCAGGGCAGAGCGATTTCAACGCCTGTTATGTTTGCAGGAAATAAGATTGCAGATACTGAAAAAGGAACCCTGATTTTTCTTGACTAATTGGTATTAATATTTTACATTTAGACGTCTTAATGTAAAATAGGATTATTATATGATCATACGACCGTTTTGGATTGCAAAGATTCAACAGGCATTGACACGGCGCTCTATTGTCTGGTTGTCTGGTGTCAGGCGTGTCGGTAAGACCACACTGATCAAAATGTTTAAAGATGCCCATTATTTGAATTGCGATTTGCCATCCGTTGCAAGACAATTCAGGGATACCGAATATTATTATGATCACGTTGATAAAAAATTCATTATTTTTGATGAAATACATCGTCTGGAAGATCCCAGTCTGTTGTTAAAAATCGCAGCTGACGAGTACCCGCATTTGAAAATAATAGCGACAGGATCTTCCACCCTGGCAGCCACTCAAAAATTCCGTGACAGTTTAACCGGTCGCAAGGTAGATATTTATTTGCCTCCTGTTCTTTGGCAAGAGAGTGTTTCGGAATTTCAGGTCAAAGATTTTGATCATAGGCTTTTGCACGGTGGGCTTCCGGAAGCTTTGTTGGATAAAAACATTGATCTGTCCTTTTATTCAGAGTGGATGGACAGTTTTTATGCCCGTGATGTTCAGGAAATGTTTAATATTCGTAACCGAACCGGATTTATCAAACTTTTACAATTCATTTTTCTGCAAAGCGGTGGATTGTTGGAATATACCAGCCTGGCCAAGCACAGTGAATTGACCCGTCCCACTGTAAAATCTTATATTGATACTCTGACCATTGCGCACGCTATTTTTTTGCTGAGACCCTTTTACGGAGGAGGTCGCCGTGAGATCATAAGACGTCCCAAATGCTATGCTTTTGATACTGGATTTGTTGCATTTGTGAGAGGATGGAACAATCTCAGGGCCGGGGACAGGGGTGGATTATGGGAACATCTTGTCCTGGATACCCTGCGCTCCTATGATAGGGGACGAGGCATTTATTACTGGCGGGATAAATCAAACCGGGAGATCGATTTTGTGTTGCCCCAATCCAACCGAATTCACGCCATTGAATGCAAGATCAATCCCGACCACGTTGATATAAATTCTTTTTCCCGCTTCCGATTGCTTTATCCCGAGGGAAACAATTACGTTGTCAGTCCCGCTGTCAAGGAATCTTATTTGCACAGCTATAGTAATCATCGTATACAATTCATCAACATTGAACAACTGGGAAAAGAATTTAAAGAACCTCATCTTTCACTATAAATAAAGCAACGAACGAAACAAAACGAACCGATATCAAGTTCGGCTGCCAAAATGTGGCCCGCGGAACACGTGAAATAAAATTGTTTTCGTGATCTTTTGTGTGTTTCGCGGGCTGCAATAGATAACCTGTTTCATACAGATATGGAAGGCTTTCGCTATACCTCGAACAACGGTGTGGTGCGCGTCGATGACGAACCAAACAAGGATATGGTGTACTTGTCCGCCAACGAACGCGTACTGGAGATTTTGCACACGGGATACAAACCCAAACGTATCATTCTGCATGAAATCGGGATTCGGCTCAAGGGTCAACAGGTCTGGCAGATTCAGATCACCGGCGACCGGGATGAAGACCCGATTCCGGTGACCATTTTGACCGAACCGCAGGGCGCTATGATTCGCATTGACGGCGGTGAGGCCACTGAGGATATTCAGCATTTGCTTGTTCCCGGAACGCACCGGATTGCCGCTGCACAGTCGGGGTATGTCTCCAAAGACACCGTGGTGCACGTGGACCGCAATCATGCTCTGGTGCGTCTCACACTCGAGGAGCGTTCCCAATACGGCGCCGTGGACATTACGGTTACCCCGGCGGATGCGTCTATTGTGCTGGTGCACGAAAGCGGACAGACGTTTCGAGCCGAGGGCAGTCACGCCTTTACGCAATTGCCGACCGGAACGTTTGAGTATCAAATCACCCGCAGCGGTTATGAACCCAAAAGCGGACAAATCACGGTCAAGGCCGGACAACGGCTGCGGGGGGATATCGAGATTAAAGAGCGGCAACCGACTGCGCGCGAATCCTACCCGCAGTGGGAAGAACCACGCTTGCAGACAAAGAAATCCGGCTGGGTGTGGTGGCTTTTGGGACTGGCAGCGGTGGGCGGCGGATATTATTACTATAGCACGCAACTGCAGCAGGACGAATCCCCCACCATGATGCAATTTCATATCTCGGACGAGGTCGCGGATTAAATTTATAACTGAACTTATTCAAAGCGAGAGCTTGTTATGTACAATAGATTTTCATTGAATCGTGTTTTAAAAGTGCGAACCCTGATTTTAACGCCTTTCATCGCTGGTTTACTGACGCTGAGCTGTGATATTTTCCAGCCCAAAGACCAGCCGTCCGTGTTGGTGCTGAATGTGCAGGGTGCACAAAAGACCTCTTTGGCCAAATCCCTCAAGCAGATCGAGACCACCCACTGCACGGTGAAACGCGATGGCAATACGGTTTATAGCAGCAGCCTGCCGCACGAGTCCGGCCGATTCACGGCAGAAATTGAACTGGACCCGGGGTCCGGTTACAGTGTGCTGCTGCTCGGCCGCACGAATGGCCTGACCGTGGCGCAAACCTCGCAGACCGGTATTAGCCTGTCCGAGGGGCAAACCCGCACGTTGAACCTCACCTGGCAGCGCTTCAAGGTCCAGTTGGTGACACCGGAAGACGGAGTGACTGCTGGTTACAGCCCGCAATTGACCTGGAACGCCTGTCCCGGCGCCCAGCAGTACGCATTGCAGTTGGATGACGGCGCAAATTTTTCCAGTACGATAGTGGATAAAATATTGGAGACTGAAACCAATTATACCCTTTCTGATTCTCTGGCCAACGGGAAATATTTTTGGCGGGTGCGCGCCAAAGACAGCCGCGGGACCTGGAGAGAGTGGTCAAAAGTGTGGCAGTTTGAGGTAGGGGTTGAATATTTGAATGTGTCCCGCACCAGTCTGAGTTTGTCCTCTGCTTCGAACAGCCAGTCCGGTTTTGGCATTGAATCCAATGTGAGCTGGACGGTGAGCGATGATGCCTCGTGGCTGAGTGTGTCACCGGGCAGCGGGTCAGACGATGGTACGGTCACAGTGACGGCCACCAGCGACAATCCATCAACGGAGAGCCGCAGCGCGATGGTGACGGTGAACGGAGATGGCGTGGGATCAAAAACGATCACGGTCACCCAGTCGGGCGCGGATGCGTATCTGACCGTTTCCACAACCAGTCTGAGCCTGTCCTCATCTTCGAATAGCCAGGCCGGTTTTGACATTGAATCCAATGTGAGCTGGACGGTGAGCGATGATGCCTCGTGGCTGAGTGTGTCACCGGGCAGCGGGTCTGATGATGCTACCGTGACGGTGACCGCGACCAGCGCCAATCCATCGACGGGCAGTCGAAGCGCTACGGTGACGGTGAGCGGGGATGGTGTGGGATCAAAAACGATCACGGTCACCCAGTCGGGCGCGGATGCGTATCTGACCGTTTCCCCAACCAGCCTGAGCCTGTCCTCATCTTCGGACAGCCAGTCCGGTTTTGACATTGAATCCAATGTGAACTGGACGGTGAGCGATGATGCCTCGTGGCTGAGTGTGTCACCGGGCAGCGGGTCTGATGATGCTACCGTGACGGTGACCGCCACCAGCGCCAATTCTTCGACGGGTAGTCGAAGCGCTACGGTGACGGTGAGCGGGGATGGTGTGAGTTCCCGGACTGTTACGGTTACCCAGTCCGGATCGTCGTCTCCTATATCTATCGAATGGGTCCCTGTTCCGGGCGGCAGTTTCCAGATGGGCAGCAACAGCAGTGAGGCGTACAGTGACGAACAACCGGTACATACGGTGACGCTGAGTGATTTCAAGATCAGCAAGTACGAGGTCACCAATGCGCAATACGCGGCGTTTTTGAATGACCAGGGTGTATCATCGGACGGCAGTGCATCGGGCACAGAATATATAGACATGAATGCTTCGTATTGCCAGATTGATTATGGCGGCGGACAATTTGTGGTGGAAAGCGGCAAGGACAATTACCCGGTGATCGGAGTGACCTGGTACGGGGCGAAGGCGTTCTGCGAATGGGCCGGCGGCCGCCTGCCCACGGAAGCGGAGTGGGAGTACGCGGCGCGCGGCGGTCCGCAGAGCCGCGGTTATACCTACGCGGGCGGCAATACCATCGACGCCGTGGCCTGGTATGATGGCAATTCCGGCGGACACACGCATCCGGTTGGCGGCAAGCGCGCGAATGAGCTGGGTTTGTACGATATGAGCGGCAATGTGTGGGAGTGGTGCGCGGACTGGAAAGGCAATTATTCTTCGTCTTCACAGACCAATCCGACGGGACCGTCTTCGGGCTCCTACCGCGTGCGTCGCGGCGGCGGCTGGAACGACGATGCCAGGTACTGTCGGGTTGCCTATCGCTACGTCAGCGTCCCGGGCGGTAGCCGCAACGTCCTGGGCTTCCGCCCCGTTCAGGACGGAGATTAGGTTTTGGGTTTTTTACCTTTTTACGTTTTGGTTTTTTCTGTTGGCGGCGTCAGCCGCCCGAACATATTGTCAGAATCAGGATCAGGATTAACGGGATTTTAGAGCAGGAAAGATTGTCTGAATCAGGATTGCCAGGATTTTGGGATTTTCAGGATGTTGGTTTGGCTGGTGGGTGCTGGTCGCGATTGTGAGCATAGTTTGGCAGGTATCGCATCGGTTTGGATATCCATCCCGCTCGGATTGAAATAAGGTAATAAGGTATTGTTAATATTGTAAATAGAGCTACGAAGGTGTCAAGGCAAAAATAAGGTTTAAAACCGTCTGAATGCGACATGATGTGTATTTAGCCGCATCCTGTACCAGGTTTTCAAAATCGGAAAATCAATATGATCATGCGCCCATATCTGTTGCAACGAATTGATAATCATAGATTGATTTGGATTTGAAAAAAATAATTGATAGTACATGCGTTCAATTCATAGGCACTATTTTAATAAAATGGCTCTGTAAAATCTTATTATCATGTTGTTTAAGCGTAGTAGCCAGGAGTCACAACGAATTCAAGCTTGTTAGCTTGTTGACATGAAAATCGAATACAACAATTTATACACACATTTTGTGCTTATGTCGTACAATCGGTTCACCCTTTTTTTGCAAGTATGATTTTCGTTTTTACCCGAGTTATAGACGGTCGGATTCATGCCGAAATGTAATCATTAGAATATCTCTCAGACAGTACTACAGTATGTACTGATAATAAAAAGACCATGATCATCACTCAAAATGGAGAGGCAAAAGCTATTCTGCAGGATGTTCACTCTTTTGAATAATTGCAGGAAAGTCTCGCCTTGTTGAAAATATTGGCATCAAGCAGCAAAAGCTTAAAAAAGGGTAACTATAAACCGGCATCCAGGGCCTTTCAGGATATCAGACAAAAAATAGACGAACAGCTTTCAGAATAAGCTATAATGTCTATATGATTGCCGATGCCGAGCAGGATATGCAATCAAGAAAAGCAGGTTCGTTGAGCAGCCAACCCGAAATGCGCAGCTCTGCCGCAACGCTGATTCGTGAAATAGCACGGATACTTCACTGCAAAAACAGAATTTGCCGTGCAGAGTCCGGTCGGGTCCTGCTATTGTTCGTAAGAACCAATACCGTAACCTTGTAGAGGTTCCACTATTGTAGAACGCGGTATCCAAAACAAACACAATCCCCGGAGGGGATTTACAATTGACCGGCTAGCGGCGGGGCGCTGTGCTATAGTTCATGTGCAGGGGGAAGGTTTATTTTGATATGGGGTTCTACGATAATGGTAGGATGGTGTTCTCTTTTTGCAAAAAACCGGCGGGACAGGCTGTTTTTTTATCGGACGGCTACGGATTTATTACATGGATTTGATAATTCTCAGACAGTACGTACTACAGTATGTACTGTCTAAACTCTCTTTAAATATATAATAAATAAGGGTCTGCTTACACCTTTGCCGATGATTAATAAATAATGAATTTTCCGGATACAACAGATTTTGCATTCTCATAATCTTTATCAAATACCAAGTCAAAAATAAACCGAAAAGTACCTTTGATATTTGGCGTAAAGTATGATACATAATCTTGATCTACTTGATATTTAACCCAGTGTCCACTAAAATATAGCAATTCTTAATTCTTTGGGGATGGCTGTAGGGGCAGAGGGTAAGGGGGATTCATGTACCCACTTTCCGCCCCTTTTGTAGCCCTACAGACCTTTATAGCACTTACACATATCCCGCTACTCTTTGTACGTCACCTTCCACACCCGGCCTTTTTGCGAGTCGGTGATGTACAGCTCGCCGTCCGGGCCCTGGGCCAGTCCCATGGGACGATATTCAGCGTCGCGGGTGCTGATGATTTTTTCCGTGCGCGCGAAATTATCGGCAAACACCTGCCAGTCACCGGCCGGGTAGGCGCCGTCAAAGGGCACAAACACCACCTTGTAACCCTGCTGCGGTTTGGGGGCGCGGTTCCAGGAGCCGTGAAAGGCCACGAACGCGCCGTTTTTGTACGTTTTTGGAAACTGATCGCCGGTGTAAAAGATCAGATCATTGGGCGCCCAGTGCGCCGGAAAGGCCATGATCGGGTCTTTGGCATCGGCGCAGCGCCCGATTTTCTCGCCGTCGCCGCCGTATTCCGGGGCCAGCACTTTTTTGTCCTGGCGTCCGTCATAATAACAGTACGGCCAGCCGAAATCATCGCCTTTTTCGATGAGCAGAAACTCTTCTGCCGGCAGTTCCGCATTGTCCTGGTCATCGTAATAGCGCGGCCACAGGGTGTTCAGCTGATCGCGGCCGTGCATGACCGCGTACAGTTTGTCTGCGCTGTGATTGTAATCCACAGCCACACAGTGGCGGATGCCGGTGCAGTACTGTTCCGAGTCGTTTTCCAGAGTCTGGTTCAGTTTGTTTGCGTCGAACTGCCAGATGCCGGCGTGTTTTTTTAACTGCGGACACGGATCAAGTCCGGGTGAGTGCAGCGAACGCATGCTCTCCTGACAGGCGTTCGAAGGACCGCCGATGTTCAGATACAGATGACCGTCTTTGTCAAAGGTGATGGGCTTGGCGGCGTGCTGGCGCTGCTCCTGCAGACCGGTAATCACGGGTTCGGGCTGCGATTGCGGGAGCAGTTCGCCGGGTGTGAGTTTGTAACGATACACGGCGGTATCCGGCGCCACATACAGATAGCCCTGATAAATATCAATGCCGGTGCCGGCGAACGGCGCGAAATATTCGATCTCGTCCGCCTGTCCGTCCTTGTCCGCATCCCGCAAGGCCACGACACCGCCGCCGTTGTTGGGTTCGCGCAGCATAATATAGACATCGCCGTTGTCATTGACGATAATTTGCCGGGCACGACCCACATTATCTGCAAATATTGTGGCTTTGAATCCGTCCGGCAGCGTGATCTCCTGAGCGGCTGCCGGAATAATGCCGCTGAAAAAAACAAAAAGAATAAATAATGCTGAAAAAACTGTTTTTAGCGAATTCATAGGAACTCCTGCTTGTGATTCTGCTGTTTCATTGTTTTAACAATATTTCGGCGATAATCATTCAGGTTTATTTGTGTGATTCAAACCGCAGCCAGTCGACAGCCATATTCCAGTCCGGATTGGCGTCATCGCTGTAAAACTGCAGCCACAAGGCGTGCACACCGGATATGGATTTGACATCATGCGTCAGGGTGGTGCATGTTTTTTGGCTCTCAGCTTGGGGAATGGGAACAGACGCCAGCATCGGTCCCCAGGGCATATCCGCTTTCAGCTGCAGCGTGCCGCCGCAGTGTCCCGGCGCCACGCGGATATGCACTTTGCTGACGCCGCTGCCGAAATCGATATACTTGAACACCGCTTTATCGTCATGCTGAATGGCGCCCAGTTCTTCATTGCCGGACTCGAACAGCCGGATGCGCACATTGCCCTGCAGGAGGCAGGCGCGTTCCGCGTCAATGCGCTCGACAGCGGGGAGCGGCTCGCCCAGGCCCTGCGACGTCATTTCAACTTCCGGAATGCTGCCGTCCGCATTGAATGTGATCGGCTCGGCGCAGGCTTTGCGCATCATTTTTGAGCCGTGCGTGGAGCGGTGATAAAAGACAATCCATTGATCTTTGAATTCGGCAATAGAACCGTGATTGTTCCAGTTGCCCGGGTTGCATTGATCATTGTCCACGATCACCCCGCCGTAGGTATAGGGACCCATGGGGAAGCGGCTGGTGGCGTATCCGATACAGGTGGGCATATCCGCGCGGCTCAAGTCGGCGTACACCATATAATATATGCCGTTGCGTTTGGCCAGGTAGGCGCCTTCGTGGAAATAGTGTCCGGATTCCGTGAGCACGCTGTCGCGTACGCTGGCCGGGTCCAGCTCTTTCATGTTCGGCGCGAGTTTGGCCATTTTCAGGGTAAACTGTCCCCACATATAGTATGCCTGACCGTCGTCATCAATAAACACCGATGGATCGATCTGATTGTGACCGTGCGTATCGATCGGCTGACCGTCTTTGAACGGTCCGGCGGGATCCGGCGACGTGGCCACGCCCTCGGCGTCCGGATCCGGCTGACAATAGTACAGATAGTAGGTGCCGTCGTGATGCATGCAGTCCGGTGCGTACAGCCGCGAATCGTTATACGGCACCTCGTCATTTTCGCCCGCCGAGGCAAAGCGGTTTTTCAGAATGTCCCATGATTTTAAATCCCCGGTCACCATGACGTGATGCCGGTGCGAGCAGTAATCATCCGGACTTTCGTCCAGGGAGCCATAGATATACAACTTGCCGTCCGGCCACACATGCGCGCTGGGATCGGCGATATACACACCCGGGGGCACGATGGGATTTTGTGAGAAAACCGATCCCACTCCCAGCAACAACATTATGATTGATAACCCTGTTTTGAAATATGAATTCAATTTCATCGCGGGACTCCTTTTGATTGATCTGCGATCAGTCTGTTCAGGTTATCTGCAAATTTTGTACTGATATCCGGCTTTTGCGAGATATAGGTCTGCTGTCTGTGGGTTGGATCGGCCTGCCAGCGGCTGCCTTTGTCGATGTTGAACTCGAGCCGGCCGTAACCCTTGTTTTGCAGGAATGCGCCGGTTCCCTCAACTGCAAAATACACCGTGGCCAGATCCCAGCTCGGCCGCCCGTCATCCAGGGTATTGCCGAACGCGGTTGTGTCTTTGGCCAGTTTTTCCGCGCTCATTTTGTCCACCGGATCGCCCACATCCGTGCCGTGATACGCGCCCACGGGAACAGCGGGTCGACCGCAGGCAATGTTGATGGCCTGCACCACACCGGCGCCGTAGGGGACGCGGCCGGAGGTGTACACACAGCCGAGGATTTCGGCTTTATTCTGATCCGCATACGCATGCAGCAGCGCCAGGGCGCCGGCATCATCACAGTCCGAGCCCATGTCGGTGTCGAAGATGATGTTGACGGGCGGGCCGGTTTGGATTCCGGATGTCTGACACGATAGAAAGATGAGAAAAAGGAGGAAATAAAGACGTACAGGCATGGCTTAATCCTTTGAGTTGTTTGTTTGATAAAGATATCTATTAATTCAGAAAAAAGCAAACGGAAGCAATCGGAAAACGCGTTGGAAACATTGAATTTCAGAGTGAATTTGAATTGTATATTGAACGATAAAAGATGTTCATATTATAAATAAATATTGAACTGACGAACCGTTGAATCGTTGAACTTTTTCTTGCATCTCATGTTGTAATTTCATAAATATACTGTCAGTCGTAATCAACCATCCGGATTGAAAACTTGAGGAAGAGGCGCATGAAGACAAAGATTCTGGTAGCCTATGCCACAAAGTATGGGTCCACAAAAGAAATTGCTGAAAAAATCGGCGAGGTGCTGCAACAGGCCGGTTTAAATGCAGAGGTTAGGGATGTGAAACAGGTTGAGGCTCTGCCGGTGTGCGATGCGGTGGTGCTGGGCAGCGCCGCGTACATCGGCAGCTGGCGCAAAAGCGCGGCCAAATTTCTAAAAGCAAATGAGGATGTTCTCAAAGATAAACCGGTGTGGCTGTTTTCCAGCGGTCCTACGGGCGAGGGTGATCCGGTGCAGCTGGCCCAAAACTGGCAATTTCCGAAAAAACTGCAGCCTGTCGCCGACCGTATCGGGCCGCGCGATATTGCCCTGTTTCACGGCAACGCGGATGCGGAGAAACTCACCGGTTTTCACAAATGGATGATGAACAAAGTCGATGCGCCGCTGGGAGATTACCGCGACTGGCAGAGGATCGGGTCATGGGCAAAAGAAATCGTAGATGATTTGAAAGGCCGGCGCTCTAAAACCGGATAACGGGAAATATCCGGATTGCAGAATTAAACAATATCCGGTTTGGATCAAAGCTAAACAGAGCAAGTCTTTGACTGGATTTAAAATGTCATTCATATGAAAACAAAAAAACAGGCATTTGCATTATTTTAATCTCAATGCGGTTGGTATATATATCAAGTCCGGCCTGTGCCTCTTTTATAGAAAAGTGTGCAGGGGGGAGATCTGCCGGACGTTTTAGAGCTTTTTATGTTTGCTGACGGGTTAACAGTTTGAGCGTTTAATCGTTAAACTGTTAAACGGTTAAACCTTTAAACTATTCCAGTCTATGGAAAATAGCAAAAAATTAAATTCATTTCATTCACGTGTCAGGGGCGCTCGCCCCGCTGTCTTTCTCGACCGCGACGGCACACTGATCGAGGATCATGGATTCCTGCACGACCCGGCACAGGTGGAATTCTTCCCGGACACGGTTGCGGCGCTCCGGTGTCTGCTTCCGTACTTTGACCTGTTCATCGTCACCAATCAGTCCGGGGTAGGCAAAGGACTGATTTCGCTGACCGATGTGGAGCGTATCAATACCCATGTGACTCGATATCTGGAAGAACACGGCATTCTGCTCCAAGAAACTTATGTGTGTCCGCACGACCGCTCTGAGAACTGTGAGTGCATCAAACCCAAACCGTTTTTTCTGCAGAAAGCGGCGGATGATTACGGCATTGATCTGTCGCGTTCCTGGACCATCGGCGATCATCCGCACGATGTAGAGTTCGGCATCAATGCCGGCGCTGACGGGATTTATGTACTGACCGGACACGGCGAGAAACATCGGCGGGAACTGGACGGGAATACGATTGTGGTGAACGGGATTAAAGAGGCGGTGGCGTATATTCTGGATAAAAAGAAGACTCTTGCTGCATCAAAATAATAAACGCAGCCCGTTGAGAAACAGAGTATTAAATGTCTCAATACAATAACCGGATTGAACTTGTGCCCGGGCGTGATATTTCGACGCTGTGCGGTCGTCCAGGGGGAATAAATCCGGAATTTGAGCGGGAGGAGCGATTATGAATAGGGTTGACTTTTGCAATACCCGCAATCAGGATAAAAGGATTTTGAATTTTTTTGATCCTTTAATGCGGTAAATCATAAAATCCCGGTCTATGGTTGCGATTGTGTTTAGATCAAGCTGCTCAGCCAGATAAACAAGACAGGCATCTGCAAAGTCAAGTTATTTTTCGCCCATTGTTCCGGGGAATTAACCTTGCATCCCAGTCCATTTCCTGTTACATTAATGCAGTAAATTATTAATTCTGAATGTTAAGGACCAGTTTATGCGTTTTACACTGCTATTTTTATTGCTATTCACAATTGCGGTATCCGCCAATCCGGATATCACCTCACAGGAAATACATGATCACATTGCATTTTTGGCCGCCGATTCGCTCAAGGGCCGTCTGCCGGGATCGCCGGAAGGACGGCAGGCCGCGGATTATATCCGCCATGAATTTGAAATGTCCGGACTGCAGCTGCTCGCTGACCAGGGATTTCAGAGCTTTGAAATTGTCACAGAACTGGAACCCGGAGACGGAAACCGGCTCACGTTCGGTGACAGCTTGTATACTCCCGGAGAGGATATGCTGCCCCTGTCGTTTTCAGCCAACGATTCACTGACAGCGCCGGTCGTGTTCTGCGGTTACGGGTTTGATATCCGCGACAGTCTGACCTGGAACGATTACAAGGACGTGGATGTGTCCGATAAGTGGGCGCTGCTTTTGTATGGCGATCCGGAGCCGGATGACCTCAACAGCGTGTTTGCCCGCCATGCTGATATCCGCAAAAAGTGTATTATCGCCCGGGATCACGGCGCGGTCGGGGTACTGATTACCCCGGGACCCAAATTTGATACCGAGGATGAACTGCCCGAGTTGCTGGTGCGTGAAAGTCATATAACGCTGGATTTGCCGGTCGTGCATCTGCGTCGGCCGGTAGCGAAGCGCACTGCTGGGCGACCGCGCCGGCGTGGACTCGCTCGAAGCGCGACTGAACCGCGAACGGCAGCCGTACAGTTTTGCGCTCAATACCGAGATGAGTGCCGTGACCGATCTGCGCCGCAGCCGCAGCCGCACGCAGAATGTGGTCGCTATGCTGCCGGGGGCGGATCCTGAGCTCAAAGACGAGGTTGTCATTCTGGGCGCGCATTACGATCATCTGGGTATGGGCGGCGCCGGCAGCAGTTCGCGTGAACCGGACACTCTGGCCGTGCACAACGGCGCCGACGACAATGCCTCCGGCGTGGCGGCGCTGCTGGAACTGGCCGAGGCAGCCGCGGCACAGTCCGAGCCGTTCAGCCGCAGTCTGCTGTTCATTGCATTCGGCGCTGAAGAAATGGGCGTGCTTGGATCCAGTTACTTTGTAAAAAATCCCCTGGTGGAATTGGATCAGGTGTCGGTGATGATGAATTTTGACATGATCGGTCGACTGGATTCGTCGCGCGGCTTGACGGTCTATGGAACCGGGACGGCTGCAAATCTGGAATCCCAATTAGACCGGCTGATTGCCGGCCGCCGGGCAACGCATTTCAATCCCGAAGGTCTGGGCCCTTCGGATCACGCGGCGTTTTACGCAAAGGACATTCCGGTGCTGCAGTTTTTCACCGGCACGCATGACGATTATCATACCTCGCGCGATGATCTGGGTCTTTTGAATATCGACGGAGAAACCGACATTGTACGGATGGTTTACGAGCTTGTGCAGCAGGTCGCCGGGAATACGCCCAAACTCGCGTTTCAACAGGCCGGGCCCCAATCGCGGCCCTCGGGCCGCGGGCGTTTGCGCGTGACGCTGGGGTTCATGCCGGATCACGCCGCAGCCGATGTGGACGGACTGCGCATACAGGCAGTCACACCCGGTCGACCGGCGCAGCAGGCCGGACTGCAGAACGGCGATATCATCACCGGTATGAACGGCAACCCCATCCACAATATTTATGAATACATGCACCGCCTGAGCCGCTGCAAACCGGGACAGCGGGTGAGCGTCAAGGTCAATCGCGACGGGGAAGAACGGATTTTTATTGTGGATTTGTGATTTAGATTGCAGCTGTTATCAAGTAGGATAATCATTAAAACTTTGCGGGTATTTATATTGAAAATGCCGGAATGAAACCGGATGTGGATGAAATTGTAGAGTCAACTGACTGCTGCAAAATAAATAAATTTCCCCGCCCTCTTGACTTTTTTTTAGAGAATTATTATACTGTAAAAGATCGTTGCGGGAAAAACTTTGTTCCAAGTTTAAACCAAGTTTCCGGGGATATCTGAATTGGATGCTTTTTTCTGTTATAGGAACGATTTGCTCTCTTCCATGCATGTCGTCTTTTCCCGGGATTATTGTATTTATTTTTACCTGTTTGTTGTCTTTTTTGAGAGGACTCGAGTCTTCTTCACACCCAACAAAAAAAAGTAGGGCAGCAACGATTGTCACAATTGTTAATCTCATAATAACTCCTTTAGATCTTGATACTGAATATCTAGTGATAAAGGTTAATTACGACAAGAATTTTCTATATTCACAATAGAAAGGTGACTAATGGCTTTGTTTGAATATCCCGTATAATCAAAGATACGAATGTAGCGAATTATGTCAATAATATTTTTATGTGATCAGCATAATTGTGCTAAATTGTACATTAAAAGACGATTGGTTTTTCTTATGTAGATGGTTTATTGTTGATGAAAGCTGTAACCAGTGAGTATACAGTTTCTTATCCGCTTGAGCGCTAAACAGATTGTTTAGCATTGCATGTGTAATAATAAACAGAAAAAGGAGAGTGCAAAAAACATCTGAATCCATCAGAAAACGTTATTCTGAATATTTAAAAAATAACAGTTGATAAAATTCCGTCTTTTCTAAATTTTAAAACAATGGAACATCCACAATGTTCTAACGGAATTCAATGTATCCGGTACGTTCACTGAATCATTTTAAACAAACCCGGAATCGATTTCACTGCCGCAAGCACTAGTAGCATAACAAAAACAGTTGTACTACGAGGGAAAAGACGAATTCATCATCGTGCAGGTGACCTTCAGTTGCCCCCTGTCCGACCTGTGACATTTGACTTTCAAACTTTTGCCTTTTTGACCTTCCGAGTTTCAGCCCCACCCCAGCTTTGCATAAAACTCTCTGATAACAGTATCCCGGGTCAAAATCGGCAGATCTCTCAGCATGGCGGTGGCGACGATGGTTCGGTCTGCGGGATCCTTGTGCGGCCAGTCTAGTGCAATGTTTTTCGCCCAGCTCCTCTCATCCACCGGGATAATCTCGAATCCGTTGAATTGATGGATTTTATCAATATACGTGTGCAAACTCATGCGGATATCCAGTTTCTTGCGCTTGATATTGATTCCGATCTCCCAGAATGAAATAGAAGACACGGCCGCGCTGCCGTTTTCTAATGCGGCAAAGGCAATTTCCCGTTCGTTTTCCGTCAATGCATCCGGATTCAAGGTAGCCCAGAGCAACGCGCAGGTATCAAAAAGCATCAGACCTCCTCCCACTCGTCGGTCTCCGGCTGCATCACGTCCTCATCAATCCGCACTTTGCCCCAGTATTCCCCAAATACATCCGATATGCGTTGTTTTTTCTGGATCGGTTCGATCTTGAGCACCGGTTTATTGTGCGATGTCACAATAACAGGCTCACCGGTTTCTTCAATTTTGCGGAAATATTCCAGCAGCTTGGGTTTCAACTTGCTTTTGGATATGTATTCCATACCACACCTCCTCTTTTATGATCCGGGTCATGAGCAGGGTCATAATTTAGCATCTGTAAGTTTATAATGCAAGATGATTTTTGAAACCCGGATTCTTTACGCAGGATAGCCGGAAGTTCTACCTCCAATTCACCCCCCCTAGCTGCACAGATATCCTTTATCATTCCGCTTTCTGGCGGAATGCAGTACGGACATCCGGGTTCAGTTTCATCCTGTAAGTTATAACCCCGACGTCCAACCGCCCACGAACAACCTTGTACCATCTGACTTTACTTTTTCTTGACAAGCTAACGAAAATAACTTAAATCATGTACATATGTACATGAAGGAGAGTATGGTGAAAATTGTTATTGACACATCTATCATCATCTGTATTGAATAAAGCAAAATCAGACGGAGAGGTCATGATTCAAAAAAGAGACGGCTCTGCATTCATTATAAAATCGTACACGTCGAATAAATCTTCATTAAACGTTAAAGGCATTGACGCCGATATTTCTTCTTCGGAAATTGTAGACATGATACAGGAAACCCGGAAACGGCGGGAATCATGACCGCGCGGCCCGAAAGCCCATCAAACACCTCCCCTGAAAACACAAAACTTACCGCAACGCTCAAGCATCCACGAATGACCTTTGACTCTTTGACTTTTCTATACCTCATCAAACATATCTTTATCCACATAGCACACCGGACATTTCCAGTCTTCCGGCAGGTCTTCAAACGGAGTTCCGGGGTCGATACCATTGTCGGGATCGCCTTTTTGCGGGTCATAGACATAGCCGCAGTTGGTACAGATATACTTTTTCATGCTGTATCTCCTTTTTATTCTTTCAATAATATAAATTATTCCAGGCTAAAATATTTGGCTTCCGGATGGTGCACAATCACGGCCGAGGTGCTCTGTTCCGGCACCATCTGCTCCCCGTCCGTCAGGGTCACACCAATGCGTTCCGGCTGCAGCAACTGAAACAGCTTGCGGTTCTCGGACAAATCCGGACACGCCGGATAGCCGAATGAGTAACGCGAGCCGCGATATTTCTGCACCACATAATCCTGCATGGTCTCACCATCCTCTTCGGTGATATCCAGTTCCATGCGCACGCGTTTGTGCCAGTATTCCGCCAGCGCCTCGGCGGTCTCTACGGTGAATCCGTGAAACAGCAGGTAATCTTTATACTTGTCGTTTTCATACAGCTTTTGCGCGCGTTCAGACGCTTCATCGCCCACGGTCACCACCTGCAGTGCAAGCACATCGCGCGATTGCGCCGATTCCGGTGTAAAGAAATCCGAGATACTGCGGTACGGCGGTTTTTTCTGGCGCGGAAAATAAAAGCGCACCCGCTCGTCGCCGGTTTCCGGATCGTAGACAATCAGATCCTCGCCGCTGCTGCTGCAGGGGAAATAGCCGTACACCACGCGCGGATGCAGCAGCTCATTGTCGCGGCAATAGGCTTTCATGTCTTCAAACTGCGGCTTTACCGTATTCTCGATCAGTTCGTTGTATTCATCGCGGTCCATTTTACCACGCCGGTATCCCCAGCGTCCGCGGAACAGCACCGATTCGGTCAAATAGCTGTACACCACATTCAGATCAATATCCGTGACCACACGGGTGCCCCAGAACGGCGGTTCTGGAATGTTTATATCCCGGGATATCGGCTCTGGTGTTTGCGCATCCGACTTTTGCGTTTTCCGGGGTGTTGATCCTCCGGATTGTTCGTTCTGCATGTTGTGCAAATCACCCGCTTTGAGCAGAGACATGGCGCGCAGCCCTTCAAAGGCATCGGAACAATACACCACCGGCGCCTCCAGGATCGGAGCGCATTGTTCATTGACAAAGCTTTTTGTCAATGCGGCGCCGCCCAGCAGCACCGGCGCCTGCACACCGCGCTGTTTCATGACCTGCAGATTTTCCTGCATCACCACCGTCGATTTGACCAGCAGTCCGCTCATGCCGATGGCATCCGCCCCTACCTCGTTCACCTTGTCGAGAATGGTATCAATTTCACATTTAATGCCCAGATTATAGACTTTATAGCCGTTGTTGCTCAGAATAATATCCACCAGATTTTTGCCGATATCATGCACATCGCCGCGCACCGTGGCCAGCACCAGTTTTTTCTGCACCTGCACGTCTTTTTTCTCCAGATACGGCTCCAGGTCTGCTACGGCGTGCTTCATCACTTCCGCGGACTGCAGCACAAACGGCAGCTGCATCTTCCCGGCGCCGAACAGATCACCGACCACTTTCATAGCCGGAATGAGGATCTGATTGATAATGTTCACCGGTTTGATACCGGATTCGCGCGCCTCGGTTAACAGCTCGTCCAGCTGACTGCGGTTGCCCTGAATCACCCGCTGTTTGATCTTTTCCTCGATCGGCGCGTCTTTGTTCTCTTTTTCCTCCGTCTCGGCGCCGGATTTATCCTCAAAATGCCGGATAAACGCAAACAGCGGTTCTTTGCCGCGATTGTAAATCAAATCGAGCGCGGCGTTTTGTTCTGCCTGATCAATACGATACAAGGGGATGATCTTTTTCACATTCACAATGGCCAGATCGAGTCCGGATTTGACCGCTTCAGCCATAAACACAGAATTCAGCACTTCGCGCGAGTACGGCGACAGTCCGAAGGATATATTGGATACGCCGAGAACGGTGTACACACCGGGCAGGGCCTTTTTAATCTCGCGCAGGCCGTCCAGGGTCGCCCTGCCGGCATCTTTCATAGCTTTATCGCCGCTGCCCAGGGTAAAGGTCAAGGCGTCGTAAATCAGATCCTGAGGACACAGTCCATGCCGATTTACCGCGATATCGTAAATGCGCCGGGCCACCTGGACTTTGCGTTCCACCGTCTTGGCCATGCCCTGTTCATCGATGGGCAGTGCAATAAGCGCTGCACCGAAACGTTTGGCCAGCCCGCAGATGCGGTCGGCGCGTTCCTCGCCGTCCTCCAGATTCACAGAATTGATCACCGGACGGCCGGGGATGCGCTGCAGCGCCGCTTCCATCACATCGGTGCTGGTGGAATCGATAAAAATCGGCAGATTCACCTGCTTGACCACACGCGTCACCGACTCGATCATATCGCGCTGTTCATCGCGGCCGGTATAAGCCACGCACAGATCCAGGCCGTGCGCGTTCACCTGTTCCTGCTGCCGCGATATATGCACAATGCCGTCCCAGTCCTCTTGCAGCAGACGCTCGCGGAACACCTTGCTGCCGTTGGTGTTGGAACGCTCGCCCACGTAAAACGGCCTCGGTTCCTGGCCCAGGGTCTGCGCCGAAAACAGCGACGCCAGCGCCGGCGCCGGTTGAACCTGTCGGGGGGCGGGCTGTACATCTTTTACGGTCTGGTACAACGCCTCAATATATCCGGGATGCGTGCCGCAGCAGCCGCCGACGATATTGACGCCGTACTGTTTGACAAAATCGGCCAAAGTTTCGGAAAACGTGTTGATGGGCAGCGTGTACACCATCTCGCCGTCGCGGTTTTCCGGCATGCCGGCGTTCGGCTGTACAATCACGGGTCCGAGGAATCCTTCGCAGATCTGCTTGATATACGGCCGCATGGGTTCGGGACCCGTGGCGCAGTTCATACCCATTACATCCACATCAAAGGGCTGCAGGGTCGCCAGCACGGCGCTGATGTCGCTGCCTACCAGCATACTGCCGGTGGTCTCGATGGTCACAGACACGATACGCGGCACAGTGATACCGGTCTCACGCATAGCATCCTGCGCCGCGATAAGCACAGTTTTTACCTGCAGCAGATCCTGACAAGTTTCGATGATCAGACCGTCCACCCCGCCCTGTAACAGTCCGAAAGCCTGTCTGAAATAGGCGCGGTGCAGTGTTTCGAAATCAGTTTGTCCCAGGGTAATCAGCTTGGTGCCGGGTCCCATAGATCCGATGACAAAGCGTTGCCGGTCTTTGAATTGATCCGCGGCGCGGCGGGCGATTTTTGCCGCGGTTTCGTTCAGTTCCTCGGTGCGATTCTGCAGATCAAATTCAGCCAATACCAGCCCGCTGCCACCGAATGTGTTGGTCTCCACCACATCAGAGCCGGCATTGAAATAATTTTCATGGATCGTCTGAATTTTTTCCGGCACTGTAAAATTCAATACCTCGGGACAACCGTTCCTGCCGTCCCATTCCTCATCTGTGGGATCAATCGCGTGCACCTGGGTGCCCATGGCGCCGTCAAAAACGACCAGCCCCTGTTGTATGCGTTCTAAAAAGGTCAAACCTGCCTCCATTAGCGATGAAACTTAAATATAATCAACACAATACTGAAAAACAACCCTTTCGCTGACCGGGTAGACCGGTTCAAACAGAGAGAAAAATGACTGAACCTGTGCAGGCATTCAGTCATTTTCAAATACCGTCCTTTAACAAAAATATCGGAATATTAGCGGCTTTCCCCGATCATGGATGTATTGATCTGCCATATGCGGTTGACATTTGCTTTTGCGCGCTTTCGGGTTTAGGTATACAGACTGTTCAGTTCCGTCTCCACATCGATAATCTGGGTATAGATAAACGCAGACAAGCGGTTTTTAATATGCAGCCTGAACCGTTCCTGCATAGCACTGTATGGTCCGTCCACTCGTTCAGCGGCACACCTTCGCGATTCGGTTGGTTTGAGATTAGCATCTCCCTGGATTTTGCGTTCCCCGCTAAATTCTAAAACGGCCAGAATTGATTGTCGTACCAAATATCTTCGGTCAATTCCTGGTCCATTTTTACCAGCATGTCCAGATGTGTCTGTTCCCAGTCGGCCAGCCAGTGATAAAGTTTCTTTTCTTCGCTATCCTCTGAAGATTCAGCACGCGCTGCATACAAGTCGATTGATTTTTGTTCCATATTCATAGCCGCAGAAATGGCAGCGGACTCGAATCCGGCCGCAGAAATCTGGTTTTTGATATTCTGGGTCAATACCCTGGACGCCGCCGCCTGGCTGGGCTTGTCCTCCAGCCTGATACGGCGCAGATTGACCGGTATTTTTAAATGATTTAAACTGCTCGGATAAAATCTTGATATGACTGCCTTCCTCGTCCGCCATCATTTCAAAAAACACTTTGACGGCTTCACTCTCGGTTTTTTCAGCGACGGTCTGGTAAAACGATTTCCCCCGTTTTTCTAAAAGAATGGCCTGCTTCAGTATATCCAGTGTATTGGTTTGCTTCAGTATATCCAGTGTATTGGTTTTCATAACGCTCCCTGTCAATAAATTCGATCTTATATAAAGTATAATAAAACAAACATAAAAAAGCAAGAAATTCACCCCGGCCAGGCTCTGCAGTGCAGCATCCACGCTGCTGCACTGCAGAGCCTGGCCGGGAAACTGCGGTTACACGTCCCACACCTGCCCCGATTCTTCGCAGCACAACAATAAGCAGCTGTACTAGAAAGGGGCTGCTCTGAATTCCGGAATTCAGCCGTGAAACCGATTTACCCATTATCATAGATAGTTCAGCCCACAACAATCTCTACTTTCAGACCTTGATATTTTCCGACTTGACTTTCACCACCAGTGTCTTGATCTCATAGGGTCCTATTTCAAATAGCAGATAACTGCCTCGGATCACAATATCTCCGATAATATTTTCGAGCAAATTGGTTTCAAACGCAGAGTCAATTGGTCCGTGAACTTTTAACTGCACAGAGGTCTGTATACCGTCCGTTTCGTAAAGACGCACAATCATGCCGGATCCCTCTTCTGCTTTTTTCACAGCCGACATGATGATATTGGATTTGTCGCAGGAAAGAAAACTGTCTGTATCCGGCCGGTGGCCAGCGGATGAATTCAAACACCCCACCCGTGTCAAAAACGGAGTATTCAGTTCACAGGCCTGCCTGCAGGTACCGCCGCTGCGCCAGTCCCCCGTATGCGGAAAAACAGAATAAATCACTCGATGCCGGCCCATATCAGCATTATCCGCCGGCCATTTCGGAGATCTCAACAATGTCATCCGCATCAGGTTAGCTTTGACATCAAATCCGTACTTGCAGTCATTCAGGAGACTCACGCCGAAAGAGTGATCTGATTCGCTCAAATCAATCCATTTGTGACCGCTGACCTCAAACTTGGCGGCATCATAAGAATCAGCGGCAACCGTGCGCCGATTGATATGGCCGAACGGAATCTCATAGGCGGCAACTTCGCTGCGGACATTGACCGGAAAGGCCGCTTTGACAAGGACATGCTCCTCATGCCAGTCGATTATGTCCTCAATATCCAGCCGCGGAATATCGGGATAGAGCACAAGATCCTGGATAAACCGGGACTGATTAAAGGGCCGGATCACACGCAATGCAATGCGTTCCGCAGAGTCTTCAAGGACAAAAATCTCTTTTACCTGTTCGATTTTCCATTCTTTTCCCGTATAACCGATATTCCATGCATCCCAATCCGTCGGCCGGTCTTCAAAGGCCTGCAGCAGATTGCCTTCCTGACCGGTTTGCAGAACGTCCCGGTTATGCCGTTTGTCGTAAATGGCGGCAATATTGCCGTTCTTTGGATTCACCTCGATCTTGAGATACCGGTTTTCCAGAGATGCCAAAGTGATCCTGAAATCAGCATTTATATCCGCACCGGTTTGTCGCTGTTTTAGATATAAAGTCCGATATCCGATCGCTGGTATATCAATGCCGCTGAACAGAATATCCCCCTCACTGATGGTATAGCGTATCTCGCGGTCCTGCGCGTCAAACAAACCCATTCCTTTGCGAAATACCGACGGCACCCGAACCCGGACAGAATCATTGCGGGACCAATTAAGAGGATTGAACACCAGAACCGGTATACCCGCTGACGCATGATCAATCTCGTTCAAAAGTGCGTCCAGACCGCGGGTTCTGATGCGATGGGTCAGTTTATGCACATTACGGTACTGCATATCAGCATCCTCATAGACCTCACAAATGCTGCTGCCCGGCAAAATGTCGTGAAACTGATTGAACAGCGTTAAACGCCAGGCTTCCCGCAGCTCGTCGACCGGATAGTCGATTCCTGCTACGACAGCAATTTTTTCAGCTGATTCAATTGCAATTTTACATTTTCTGTTATTGCGTTTTGTTTGCGCCTGAGTGGTCAGGGTGCCGCGGTGACATTCAAGATACAGTTCATCGTTCCAGACCGGCAAATTCGGATAAGCAGAGTTCACGCGATTGATCATGGTCTGCACCGAACTCATTTGCACGCGCGGAAAGGCGTCAATTTGATCCATTTTGAGAATATGATCAATGTTTTCACGAGTGGGACCGCCGCCGTGATTGCCCATTGTCCGGCTTTAACTCTGGCGCGTATCTTTTCAAAAAGCTGTGGAAAGCGCTGTTCCATCCACCAGTAAACCTGAGCCGAGGACTGGCAGAATACGAATCCGGGATATTCATCCATAAAGCCGAGCGCAGACTCGAATGTCTCATAGCACACCTGAATGGTCTCTTCGTATCTCCACAACCAGGCCATGTCAATATGAGCATTTCCGGTAAAAAAAATCGTATTGGTCTTTAAATCAGTCGTCATATCTGAAACAATCCGGGACCATTCATTTAGTTGAGCCCGGGCTGCCTGCCAGCCCTGATCGGCATAGCTCTGCACGAGATCCGCAACCACATCGCGTGTCACCTGAATGCGTTCCGGCGCAAAAATCCGGATCCATTGCAAATTTTCAAGAATCGTGGCTTGGATTTTCTGCAATGCAGCCGGAATCCGGATATCTTTTGTACTGAGAATGGCGTTCAGCAGATGAACCGGTTGAAACTCGAAAACGGCAGAATCCCGATTTTGAGCCCACTGAATCTCGGCCTGCAATCGATCCACCAATTTGATCATTTTAATAATTTCACTGGATTGAAGATCAATCACGGATAGAGACCGGGGAATTTGTTTTTGAATAATAACAACGCCATCCGCATCCAGAGCGCTTAACGTTATAGTTGCATCCTCAACGGAAATCGGGGTGAGATTGGCAAGCTCTGGAGATAAAGACAGTTTTATATTTTTATCAGCGTAACGAACATCCTGAAGTTTAACATCCGTACAGGTCATCCAGGCATCAATTTGAAGGGTGTTCATATCCTCACCGGGCTTGCTTACGGAATAGCGCAATCCCGGCATACCCTGATCCTGCATGTCGGTGATTCTGCCGGAAAAGGCATAGCCTCCTGCATGATTGACAATCTTGAATAACAGACGGTTCCAACCGCGTCCCAGGCGGATGCGGATCCGGTCCTGGCCTGCGGACCAGGGCCGACGGATATCGGCTGTTTTCAGGCTGCAGCCGTTTACCCAGACCGCATACGCATCTGTACTCCCGACCAGGATAAACGCGCTCATCATCGCCTGCGAATGTACGTACACATGAGCATAGATGCCCACATATTCCCGGGTGATCCCGATTTCCATAAAATCAACTTTGCCCTGACTGTCGACAGTTTTTCGAGACCATTGATGCTTCTGATATACCTGCCCCTCATCCGGAACCACCTCGGACTCTTTATCAATAAAAGGGGTTTCAAGAAGGGTTGCGGGCTCACCTCCGTCAAACGGACCGATCACCAACCACTCCTGTATCAAACCGGATTTTGAATCAAGTGTCCCGGTAGAATGATTCATATGCAAAACACCTTGTCACACGGGGCATGTTTTAAAAAGTCACGCAACCTTTATCCCGGGCATACATATCCCCCCTCCTATGCCATCCAGGGATATCCGTATCTCTTTTGTTTTATCCACGCAAATGCGGCACAGAACGTTGAGCCATGATCCTGTCATTCAAAAAACGATATAAAAAAGCCGCGACCGCAGATCACACCAGGACAGATATGTCTGCCATATTCTACCGCCTTTATTGGTTGTGCACGTTTAATCAGGTATGATATGCACGATTATTCTTTTATATCTCGACAATTGCGGTTTGCCCTTGTCTGTCACTTTGAGAATAAAATGAGCAGTTTCCTTCTCATCAACTTCAGGAGCGATCACGTAAGCGTGATGTACATTCTCCGCTCCGTCAACATGAATCGATTTTTTGTAAGAACCTGCCTCTGGATAGTGAAACCACAGAAAGCTGAGATTATCGCCGTCAGGATCGTAAGAATCAAAAGCATCCAGATCAAAGCCCTCTCCTGATTTTACAGTGATCTGTTCCGGGTGCCCTAATACAGGAACAGGGGGATGATTGGCCTCCTGATACGGTTTTATACACCAATCCATTCGGGCGGCGAAATCATTCTGAAAATCATCTCTCCAGCGCCATAAAGTTTCTTTAAAACCGGTAAAAGTCAGTGTATCTCTTCCGACCGCCCGGCCATATTCTCTGTGAACATACGGGGTATACTTGTCAAATGCGTTGGTCCATATTTCTCTTGTTTCCGGAGCGATGGTAACAATTGACCCTCCTTTTTTTGTTTGGTCAAAATCCGGTTTATACAATTCGTAACGACCGCCCCAGCCGCCCCATTCAGGATGTTCCGGATCATGCAGGCCATTCGGTATTAATGACAAATACGCCGGTGTATCCCCCTCCATGCCCCAGGCAACATCAGGATATTCAGCCCCGAGAGGCCCATGATTTTGCTGAATATTTCGGGATATCCAGGAGTTGCTGATCTCGTCATTTTTGATACCCTGTACATAGGTGTTAATGCCAGTCCATGTGGCGCTGGCGTAATGATCGCCCGGCGTCACGATGTAAAACAAATCAGGAAAGTTATTCCGGATCCGAATACCGCTGTCATCCTGATCAGATATCGTGTAAACCCTGAGTTTTTCAATTAATTTTACGGCTTCCGCCTCTGTTTTTGTTTCTTTAATTTTGTACAAAGCCTGGGCCAGGGTGTTCACACCTCCCCAGACAGATATCCACAGGGGACGATCATCCTCTTTTTCTAATTCCCGAGTAATCCATTCCGAACCTTCCGAATCTTTTCCATCACCGACCCCGGTCATCCCATATTGAGGCAAGCCTTGCTTTACCAGAGACAAGAGTGCGCTTTCATCAGGAAAACCGGCCTGATGTTTCGTCAGGTTAGGCTGTATTTTACCATAGGCATGAATCACTTTTTTGATTGATTCCGGGTTAACCCTATCTCGAAGCCAGCAGGAGGTTGTTGCGATCAACCCCTTGATATCGATTTGATTGGAATACAATAATAACCGAACCAGAGATTGCGTGTCGTCGGGGTCCGCTTCAATATCGGTCAATACAATGACTCTGTTCTCCTGGACAGGTTGAGCGTCAACAGAATGAGAAAAAGCCATCCATGAGACAAAAATTAAAAAAACTATTTTTCGCATTTGATTTCTCCACTAAAAGTTAATTCACACTTTTATGAATTTACAAAAATACATGTCTGGATTTATTTTGTATTGTCAATTTTGAAAAATTCTTTAACGAGTTCTTTAAAGAATGCTACAGCCATCCTGTGATTGCCTTTGTTATTGGGATGATATTTGTCAAAAGTCACTCCAGGATAGGTTTCACCCCACATATCACCGCCTTGATAGGGAGGATTTGCGTTGGGATCAGGTGGACTATCAGAATAATCCAAACCGGCTCCACCCTCCATATCCACCAGGACAATCTCTACTTCATCACCGGTTCTGGCGGCCACAGCATCGGCAACCTTTATATTGAATCGTGTTGTCATTCCATGTTCACCTTTGAACCGATTGATAATTTTGCAAAGAAATACAGTTACGGGCTGATCATGATCCGCCGAAAAGTCATTTATCATATCCAGCATATCCATAACCTGTTCCGGTTTCTGTTCCCAGTCATATCCATTGGTTCCGACATGAATCAGCAGGATATCCGGTTTGTATTCCGGCAATGCGATTTTAACCTTTTCCGCAATATCAGGGATTTTCCATCCGGGATACGATTCACTTTCCCAGTCATACCAGTTTGGGTCATCTTTCGGCAGTTTGCCATGTCTCTGCGACCCCACAAAATCAACATGATATCCCGAGTCGATCAGCATCTTGTAGAGCGCTTTTCTGTATCCGGTCCGTTCGGAAACAGGCGGATAACCATAGTGCTCTCCGGCTGTAATAGAATTACCCACAGGCATTATTTTAACAATATCCCTTGCCGATGTCCATGAGACAGTAATGAATAAAATAAAAGCAGAGAATCAAAACTTTGTCATTTTATCATCCTTTTCTACAAACCCGGGTTGCGTAGAATATCAGTTTTATACTCATAAACATGACAATCATTTATCCGCAAGCAACTGCAACGCCGTATGTTTCAATCCTTCGGCATTCATTCCGTAATATTTAAATATCTCCAATTGATTGCCTGTAGCTGTGTATTCATCCGGAATACCAACAATTTTAAAAGGGATGGATATCCCTTCCTGCATGATTAGACTGGCGCATGCTTCCCCCAAACCGCCATACACCATATGCTCCTCCACAGTAATTATGGCTTTACATTTCCGGGCTGTTTGTATGACCACTTTGTTATCCAAAGGTTTAATTGTATGCATACTGACAACCCGGCATGAAATACCCGTTTGCTCCAAATATTGAGCAGCTGTCAGAGCTTGAACAACAGTCTCACCCGTAGCGATAAACCCGAGGTCATTTCCATCGCGGAGAATTGTGGCTCTTCCAAACTCGAAAACCGCATTTTGTTGGTTTACATGTTCAATCGCTTTTTTACCAAAACGAATATAAACCGGACAGTTTGTTTCTGCTGCCAGTTTGATCGATTTACATGTTTCAAAGTTATCAGCAGGAGCAACGATCGTAATGTTGTTGACTGCGCGTAATGCAGCTATATCGTGTAAAGAATGATGCGTGGAGCCAAGAGAGCCATAGCTGACGCCTGCACTGATTCCAATCAGATTAACCGGATGGTCTGAATAACATACGTCATTTTTAATCTGTTCAAAAGAACGTGCTGTAAGAAAACAAGCCGGTGAAACTGCAAAAACTTTTTTGCCGGCTGCTGCCAGACCGGCGGCAACGCCAACCAGATTTTGTTCGGCAATGCCAACTTCAACAATTTGATCAGGGAACTGCTTGCCGAATGACGTCAATTTACCGGAACCGCGCGAATCACTGGTCACAACCACAATATCTTTGTCTTTTTCAGCTAGTTTCATCAAGGTTTCAGAAAAAACTATTAAATTCGCTTTACCTAATTCCAAATGATTCATATTGCTTCTACCTTTAATTGTCAATTATTTTTGCTTGCGCTTGATCCAGCTCCCGCATAGCTTGTTCAAATTCCGCATCCGATGGTACATGATGATGCCATGTATGATTATTTTCTATAAAGCTGACACCTTTGCCTTTAATTGTATGGGCTATAATCAGGCCGGGTTTTTCTTTTTCAAAGGGAACGCTGTTCAGGACTTTGGTCAGGGCTTCGATATCATGTCCATCCACATGCTGTACACTCATACCAAAAGCGGTAAACTTTTTTTCCAGAGGATCGGTCGCGCACACATCTTTGGTCCATCCGGTAATTTGAAGTTTGTTATAATCAAGAATTGCAACAAGATTATCCAATTTATAATGAGCCGCTGTAAGCAGCGCTTCCCAACTAGAGCCTTCGGCCATTTCTCCATCGCCGAGCAATGTAAAAACTTTGTGGCTCCCCCCGTTCATTTTCTCTGCCAAAGCAACTCCCACGCAGAAGGACAGACCATGTCCCAAAGCGCCTGTATTATGCTCAATGCCGTTCACTTTACGGGTCGGATGCCCAACATAGTGTGAACCGTGACGACAAAGTGTTTTTAAATCCGATTCCGGAAAAAAACCTTGATCCGCCAGAACCACATAAAGTGCTTCAACAGAATGCCCTTTGCTTTGGATATAGTAATTTTTGTTGGAATCTGAGAAATTTTGCGGCGTCACATGCAGTATTCGGTTATAAAGCACATTAAGAATATCAACGCAGGAGAGACTGCCGCCTGTATGACCCGCTTTGGCTTTTTTAATATAGGTCAATATTTTTTTTCTATATAATATTGATTTTTCTTTCAATTCCTGATCTGTCATCGACAAAAACTCCATAAAATAAAATAAATCCTGCAATCTTAAATCAAACTATTAGTTTATTCATGTCTATAAAGGTCCCAATCAAGGTACGTTGTGACAGCTTCTTCAATAATATCAGCCACCTTGCCTCTTCCCATTGCAACATGATGCTCAAAACCATTCTTGCACAGATATTTCATTAATTTCTGCAAATTTGCTATTTTTGTTACAGCGATTCCGCCGTCCATTCCGTATGGATCATCTGTAATATCGCCTTCACCAAGATAGCATTTGATAGCACCTTTTGGATCATCAGTAGAAGTGCGAAAGTACGTCAAAGGTCCGGCAGCCACTTTACCTTTTACGGCGCCAAACGTATTTTCCTGGCCGAGTACAGTTCCCAGAACATCGAGTGACCCTATTTCTACTTTACTCTGGAAAAAACTTTTGGGGAAATTGCTGCAGTGTGTACACACGCACTTGTTTCGATCAGTTGCGAAATTATTGTTCCAGTCTAAAAGTGCAGACGGGGTACCGGAAGCAAGCATGAGAATGTACATGGAAATAACCCCTGTTAAATCCGTCTCACAGGCACAGGGTATAAAGGTTTCACCAAGCATACTCATCGTCAAACACGTGGCACATCCGTAATTATCTTCTACGGATTCCCAGCACTGGATACCGGCAGCGTCAATTTCGTTTTCGGCAATCCAGTTTTCAATTGCAATTCCAAATTTTGCCTGCTTTTTTATTTTCTCAGATGTCACATTCAAAGCAAGTTTACCATATGCTTTAATAGCTCCAATCTTTTCTAATAATTCTTTGGCGTTATCATCAATTTTCTGAGCTGCTGCAAAAATTTCAGAAAGGTCAACAGGAATGACGGTTATATCATTTGCCTGCAGTATTTTTTCGCTGTCGCGCATGGTCTGAAAAGCCTGGGGACGTGTACCTATTTGACCGATACGTGCGCCCCGGATACCATTCACAACCCGGCAGATTCCTGCAAATTTCTTCACATCTTTTTCAAACATCCGGCTGTCGAGTGGATAAGTGTGAAGAAAAGTATCTGTAAAAGGAATGCCATATTGATACAGGTTGTTGCACACCGATAATTTTCCACAAAAAGCATCACGACGGCTGTTTACATCAACTTTATCATTATCATCGTCGCAGGCTTGAACAAGAACGGGAACATTCAGCTTTGCCAGGTTTAATGTATTGACTACACCCAGCTCATCGCCAAAATTGGGAGAACAATAAGAATACCATCAATTCTGTCTCTATTTTTAGAGAAAAGCGCCGCGCATTTTTTGGCATCCTGATAAGTTTCTATATTACCTGTGGGGGTTTCTTCTGATGGAAGAATGACATAGTCATATCCCCATTGATCCATCTTTTGCAAAAGGACTTTTCTGGCATTTTCCGCCAGTTTTGAATTAAAAATATTTCGGGTTGCTACAATGATACCAAATGTTAACTTTTTGAATTTCATATTTTTACTCTGCCTCCAAATAATTCCGGTAAAGCGCCAAGATCATTCTTTCTTTTGCATCCTGTCAATAATCACAGCCAGCAAGATGACAAATCCTTTTATCACCTGTTGCCAGAATGGAGAAACATTCAACAAAACCAAACCGTTGTTTAAAACACCGATGATTCCAGCGCCAATAACAGTCCCAATAATAGAACCTTTTCCACCACTTAGAGAAGTACCGCCGATGACCACTGCTGCAATAGAATCAAGTTCATACCCCATTCCGGCGTTGGGTTGAGCCGAGTCGAGACGAGCTGTAACAAGCAATCCGGCAACTCCGGAAAGCACACCGGCCAGAGAATAAACAAAAACTTTGACTTTTTTTACTTTCACACCGGACAAAAGGGCAGCTCTTTCATTGCCGCCGATGGCGTAAATATATCTTCCCACACGGGTTTTACTCATAAAAAATGACGCTAACGCAATCACTAAAATTGAAATCCAGGCAGGCATGGGAACACCTAAAAACCAGCCGGTTCCCAGGTAAGTAAATTGATCACCCAGCTGGGTGATTGGAAATCCCTGGGTATACAGCATGGTAAGCCCGCGGGCTATGGTTAACATGGCCAATGTCGCCACAAAGGGCGGCACTTTAAACTTTGTAATCATTATGCCGTTAAACCATCCCAGAAAACCGCCGGCAGCCAGAGCGATCCAAACGGCACCAAAAAATGTGAACCCGGCAAACAGATTTATGCCCTGCAATTCAAGGCCATTCTTAAGCAACCCGGCAGCAACCGCGCCTGTAAAAGCAAGTATAGAACCGACGGAGAGGTCAATACCACCGGTCAATATCACCATGGTCATGCCTACAGAAATACATATATTCACTGAAATTTGACGGGCAACATTGAACAGATTATCTTTGGTAGCAAAAGTGTCAGACAGAATCGTCATGGCCACAGCCATAAGGATCAAAGCAATCAGAGGCTGTAAAACAGATAAATTAATTTTTAACTTTCGCATAGTCTCGCATTTCTAATTCAGTAGGATTAACATTACGGCAAAGCAGCTTTCAATATAGATTCTTTAGTAAAATCGATTCTATTAAACTCACCGGTAAGCCGGCCATTGCAAAGGGTAATAATGCGGTCGGAAATGGCCATAATCTCCGGCAACTCGGATGAAACAATCACAATAGCCTTACCCTGCGATGCCAAATCATCAATCAGCTTGTAGATTTCATTCTTGGCATTCACGTCAATGCCGCGTGTCGGTTCATCGAGTAATAATATATTCGGTAAAGTAAGCAGCCACTTGGCAATCACAACTTTTTGCTGATTTCCACCGCTCAACTTTACAACAGGCTGCTTCAGCAAAGTTGATTTGATGTTTAGCTTTTTGCGATAATAGTCCGCTTGATTATGTTCCTTTGTTTCGTTAATCAATCCATTTCGTGTAAACGATTCCAGGGAAGCGAGGCTCAAATTTTTTGTGATGGGCATGTCAAGAACCAGACCATCGTTTTTACGGTCTTCAGGGATCAGCGCCAATCCTTCATGAATAGCGTCTTTGGGATGTTTAACATCTACCTGTATCTCATTGATATAAACATTTCCCGTTCCTCTAAATTTATGCAATCCAAAAATAGTCTCAAACAATTCCGTTCGACCGGCGCCCATTAAACCATAAATACCAAGCACTTCAGATGTTTTGACCGAAAAACCGATATCCTTAAGCAGATATCTCCCGCCCTTTCCGGCTTTTTTCAAAGAGACATCCTCAACTTTAAAGCAAACAGACCCTGTTTCATGATCTTTTTTTACAAAAAAATCTTGTGTATCACGCCCGACCATCAGCTTGACAATCTCATCCACTGCAATATTTTTTACCTCTGAACTGCTGATAAAACAGCCGTCCCGCAATACGGTCACAGTATCTGCCAATTCTGTCAACTCGTCCATTTTGTGGGTGATATATATAATGGCCACCCCCCGGGACTTTAGTGATCGAATCAGGTTAAACAGAGTTTTTATTTCTCCTTCAGAAAGCGCCGAAGTCGGTTCATCCATAACAAGTACGCGCACATCAAAGGACAAAGCTTTAGCAATTTCCACAAGCTGCTGCTGCCCGACACGCAAAGATGATATTTTTCGTTTTACGTCGGAATCAAAGTTTAGTTTTACAAGCAGAGCGCGTGCTTTCTCTTCCATGATTTTGTAATCGATAAATCCGGCTTTTAACGGTTCTCTGCCCAAAAAAATATTTTCAGCAATAGACATATGAGGCACCAGCTGCAATTCCTGATGAATAATTGAAATTCCCATCTGCCGGGCATCGCCGGTATTTGCAAAAGAAATCTTTTCACCATTGAACAACAGCTCACCTGCATATTCTGTATAAACTCCGGAAAGTATATTCATCAGTGTCGACTTGCCCGCGCCGTTCTCGCCAACAACAGCGTTCACCTTACGGGGATAAACTTTGAGGTCCACCTGATTCAACGCCTTTACCCCTGAAAATTCCTTGGTGATTTTTCGAGCTTCAAGGATCGGTTTATTTATGTTGCTTGTATTCATTGGATAGCTTTTATTTTGAGAGGTACGATATCCATCTCGTCTGGAATACGTTCGGAATTTAATGCAACGGCTCCGACAAACACAATTTTACTGCCGAGGGACAGCGAGTCAAGTTTTGATATTTCATTTTTCCGTATACGTCTGTTCACTTCTCTTGCGACCGCATTAAAATCCATTGTATTCTCAAAATCGGCAATATCAAAAAAGCCAAGCGCATCCCGGGCTGTATTGCCGAAAATGTATTTTATTTGCAGGCTGTATTCCGCATTGCTGTTTGCGATCTCGACAGGGAGATCATCAGCATCTTGTTCGTTCATAATAGCCGTTCCGTTTACCAAAAAGCAAAACGTTGATGTAATACCTACAGACTTGCCGTGTTGACGCATCAGGGATTCCGGATTATCAGCGAGTTGTGAGTCGAAATATTTCAAATCCAGCGCTGATTCAAAACTATCATCCAGTTCGTGTTTCCAAAAATAGTCCACCTTTTCTACTGGATTGAAATCTTTGGTACTTTCCCGCTCTTTCTTTACATCCAGTTTTTCAAAATAAACTGAATGATACAATGCAACGCTGAGCAAAAGGGCTATAACAAATATGCTTATTTTTTTCTTCATTTTTGTGTTTGATTCCTGAGGGATAAAAATCAGTCTGCTTTACCGTAAGCAGTGTATTCATCGACATTCTCACTTGTAACAAGCTCAACGGCAACCGGTACTTTTTGCTTAAAATTTCGCTCGCCTTTAATATATTTATCTGCATATTCAGCAGCAGTTTTGGCCATGGTTCTGGGAAACTGCATACCTGTCGCTTCGATTTTGCCGTCACGGATGGCATCTATCACATCAGCGGCGCCGTCAAAACCAAAAATCATGATTTGATCTGTTTTGCCTGCGGCACGAACAGCCTGGTATGCGCCCATTGCCATGGCATCATTTCCGCAAAAAACAGCGTCAATATTTGGATGTGCCTGAAGCATGGATTCCATCACTTCCATTGCCTTGTTGCGGTCAAATTCTCCGGTTTGCTGGGCAACCATTTTGATTTCGGAAAAGTTATCAACTACACTGTGAAAGCCTTTTGACCGGTTCCACGTATTGTTGTCACCCACCAAACCGAGAAGCTCAACGTAGGTCCCTTTGCCGCCGAGTTTTTTTACAAAATACTGCCCCAATTGGATACAACCGGAATAGTTATCCGATAGAATCTGGGAAACAGCCAGATCATTGCCATCAATTTCCCTGTCCATACAGAAAACCGGAATACCAGCCTGTTTGGCTGCCTTGACATTCGCCACAGATCCTTTCGGCATCTGTGGGATTAAACAGAATCGCCTTGAATCCGGAAGCAATGATATTGTCAAAGTGTTCTGTTTCTTTGGAGGAATTGTTTTGCGAATCAAAAATGACCGCGTCATATCCCAGTTCTTCAGCACGTGCTTTGGCTGTTTCCCCAAGCACCACAAACCAGGGATTGTTCAACGTCGAAATCACAACAGCAATTTTTCCGGTATCATCAGTGGATTTTTCCGAGGTTGAACAGAAAAAGAAATTGACTATGAAAACGCACAATAAACCTGTGATCAAGTGTTTTAATTTCATTTTTTTCTCCTGTTTATTTCTTTGACTTTGCGAACACGACTGACTGCATTTTGCCAGCCGGTATATAATGTTTCTCGAAGTATATCCGTCATTTTGGATTCAAACCTTTTTTTAACAGAAACCAGATGGCTCAATTCATCCAGATCTTTCCACAATCCGATTCCAAGTCCGCCGGCTAATGCGGCCCCCAGCGCCGAGGCTTCCTCCACATCGCTGACTGCCACTGTTGAATCGAGCATATCACTTTGAAACTGCATCAGGAAATCATTGTTCGTCGGACCACCGTCCACCCTGATTTCGGAAAGATTAATGCCGGCCTGCGCAGTCATTAAATCCAATAAATCCTTGATCTGATAAGCGATAGCTTCCAGAGCCGCACGAACAACATGAGCCTTCTTTGTGCTCCTTGGCATTTCGGAAATTGAGGCCCTGGCTTTATTGTCCCAATACGGCGCACCAAGTCCAACAAAGGCAGGTACCATGTAAACACCGTTATTATCATCAACAGATATGGCCAGTGTTTCAGATTCTTTGGCATCAGAGATTAATTCAAGATCCTGAACCAGCCAGTTGATGGTATCACCTGTGCAATGAATATTTCCTTCAAAAACATAGTCAATTTCACCTTTAATTGCAAATCCTATAGATGTTACCAAGCCCTCAGGACTTTTTAGTGGTTTGTTACCGATATTCATCATAACTGATGAGCCGGTACCATAGGTGGCTTTGGCCATTCCCTGTTTAAAGCAGCTTTGACCAAAGAGGGCTGCGTGAGAATCTCCCATCACACCGGTTACAGGAATTTCGCGATCAAGCAGACCTTCAATATCTGTATAGGCAAATATATCATCAGCATACCTGACCTCGGGCGCCATGTGCTCAGGGACTCCCATGAGGTTTAAAAGTTCCTTGTCCCACTTTAAATCATAAATATTGTATAACATGGTTCTGCAGGCGTTTGAATAGTCTGTGGCATGCACAGAGCCTCCGGATAGTTTGTAGATCAGCCAGCTGTCCATAGTGCCAAAGGCAAGTTCACCGACTTTTGCCTTCTCCCGAACACCTTTTACATGATCCATGATCCACTTTAAACCGGTCGCAGAAAAGTAAGGATCAATGAGCAGGCCCGTTCTGGTTTCAACCAGTTCAGCGTAACCTTGTTCTCTCAATATCCTGCAGGTTTCCGCACCTCTCTGGCACTGCCAGACAATGGCATTGTAAATAGGTTTACCGCTTTTTTTATCCCAAACAGCAACAGTCTCCCGCTGATTTGCAATTGCCATTGCTGCAATGTCAGCGGGATCTATTTGACTCTGCTGAAGAACTTTGCTGATTGCAAGTTTCGTCTTTTCATAAATCTCTTCAGGATCATGTTCTACCCAGTCGGTCCGAGGATAAAATTGTTCATGATTCTCGGTACAACGGTGGACAACTTTACCCCGATTATCGAAAATAATGGCTTTGGTGCCGCTTGTACTCTGATCGATTGCTAATATTTTTGTTTTTATCATTATGATATCATTCCGATCCATTACAAATAATAACTTGACGATTTGTCGCACTGTTGTTAAATTATACTATTAATACAGGAAAAACCACCTATTTTTAAGATAAAACTTGGCGAATTCCGAGAATTTAAAAGTATTTGATATCAATCGTCCTGCCTCAAACCTTACGGCTTGACGGTTGAAAAGTGGACACCAAAGCTGATGCCCAAACCGGACAGACATAATGAGATTGAAATCAATATATTCTCAAACAAAGACTATTGCATGCAAAAAGACAACTCTCGGTATCCAAAGCCAGTATCACTGAAATTGCCTATGAAGCAGGATTTAATTCTGAAAGTCGATTCAATAATGCATTTAAAAAATCATGTAAATGCAGCCCCAGGGAATATAGAAAAAGACATTCATCTTGACGGGTAATTAGAAGCACGGAGACTGTAACCGCCGACACGCTTGCAGACATTTATACCGATCATAAAACCAAAAGCGATTTAAACATGTCTCAAGCTGAAAATCACAAAAAATCAATCCCGAGACAATCAAAGCGATTGTCTCCACTCATCCTCCACGATGAACAAACTTTCATATCAATTCGTCCAGAGTGCAGTATCCGCGATATTGCCGTGCAGAATCTGCAGTCAGCGGTACAATTCACCGTCAGAATCCGTGCTCTGTATACGCGGGGCTTGCGATGAATGCCGTCCGTAAAAACTCACGGATATGTCACTCCAAATAAAAAACCTCTTTCGCCATCCGTAGACATGACCTGAGACGCAGGACGGACACGAAACAAAGTTTTGCGGGCAATGGCGTGCCAGAATGAAATTTGGGCACGAGAGAGTGCGGTTGAACCTGAAAATTATCGTAGTAGCAGTAAACCGTTCCGAGTTCAATACCTGAAGAGACAGCTTCTCGAGTGCAAATGAGATCAAAAACGTATTTTCAAGCAATACTTGCAAACACAGCACATGATGAAAACAGAGGGGGATCAAAAAGGCGAACCAGTCAATACCTTTGTACATGCCGAAAATTTTAGTAGAGTGGGTTTGTAATGAATGTTCATCAAGCCTGGATAAAAGCGAATTAAAAATCCACCCTACTGTCTGTGTATTCCCGATCAAAAACCCCTTTGAAACGGTTACAAAATTGTTTATATTTTTTCTTTGAAATTCCAGACAATGGTTTGATTCACACGATCAGAGTGATTGCATGTCATTTGGCGTTATACTAAAATACCGGAATATCTACCATCCCATCCGTATCAACCCCGTGTGCGCGGCATGCGGGGCCCTCTGAGATTTTTGTACACCAGTGAACCAACAAACGGAATGAACTATGTTGATGCAGCATCAGGTAACGTCAGGAACCGTGCTGCCGACCGGATTCAAGGCATCCGGTGTGCGGTGCGGCATTCAGAAACAAGGAAATGATCTGGCCCTGCTGGTCAGTGATGCCATTTGTCCGGCCGCCGGCATGTGGACCACCAACACGGTGGCGGCGCATTGTATTGTGCGCAATCAGGAGATTCTGAAAAATCAGCACGCCAAAGCCATTGTGGTGAATGCCGGCAATGCCAACAGCTGCACCGGCGAACCGGGACGTCTGGATAATCTACATATGGCCGAATACGCGGCGCAGAAACTGGGCTGCCGTTCGCGAGACGTGCTGGTGCTGTCCACCGGAGTGATCGGCGAGCGTCTGCCCATGCCAAAAATCCGTACCGGAATCGATCTGGCGGTTCCGGCGCTGTCAGAACACGGCGGAGCGGATGCGGCGCAGGCGATCATGACCACGGATACGGTGCCCAAGTTTCTTGAAATTCCGGTGATTCTGAACGGTGTGACCGGCCGCATCTCTGCCCTGGCCAAGGGCAGCGGTATGATCGATCCGAATCTGGCCACCATGTTTTGTCTGGTGATGACGGATATTGATATCCCGGCTGATCTGCTGGAGAAAAGCTTTCGTGATGCCGTGAACGATACCCTCAATGTATTGACTGTGGACGGCGAGATGAGCACCAACGATGCGGCGGTGATGCTGGCGAACGGTCGCTGCGGCAATGCAGCGATTACAAAAGAGAGCGCCGATTACGAGACGTTCAAAGCCGCATTGCAGTCGCTGCTGAAACATGTGACCCTGGCGCTGGCCAAAGACGGCGAAGGCGCCGGCAAAGAGGTGTGTGTGCACGTGATCGGCGCCGGGACGCACGCCGATGCCCTGAGAGCGGCGAAATCCATCGGCAATTCGCTGCTGGTCAAGACCGCCCTGTTCGGCGAAGACCCGAACTGGGGGCGGGTGGTGCAAGCCGCGGGAGCCAGCGGCGCCGATATGGATGCGGATGCGTTTGATGTGTGGTTTGCCGGACTGCAGGTGGCGGAGAACGGCGGCGCCATTGGATTTGACAAACAGGATATGGCCGGACGCATGGCGCAGGATCATATCGATATTGTCATCGATCTCAAAGTCGGCGATGCCGAGGCCACGGTGTATACGTGCGATTTGAGTTATAAATACGTAGAAATTAACGCGGAATATCATACATAAGGAGGGCGTATGTGCTCGAAAAAACTGGCATTTATCGGTGCGGGCAATATGGGAACCGCGCTGCTGAACGGTGTGCTTAACAACGAACTGGCGCGTCCGGACCAGGTGTGCGCCAGCGACGTTGATGCAGAAAAACTGTCGCGTCTGTCAAAGCAGTGGGGGATTCAGACGTTTGAGGATAATTTAAAAGCCGTGGATTTTGCGGATACGGTTGTGCTGGCTGTTAAACCACAGGTGCTGCGCAGTGTTGTGTCGGCGATTAAATCGCGGCTGCGCGCGGATCAGCTGCTGGTGAGCGTGGTGGCGGGTATCCGTTCCGAGATCATACAGGAGTTGATCGGAAAAAAACTGCCGATTGTGCGGGTGATGCCCAACACGCCGGCTCTGATCGGTGCAGGCGCCTCGGGTGTGTGCGCCGGCGCTTTTGCGCAGCAGGAACATGTGGATTTTGTACGCAGCATGCTCGGGTCCATCGGCACGGTGGTCAGTGTATCCGAGGATCTGATGGATGCGGTCACCGGCGTCTCCGGCAGCGGACCGGCTTATGTGTTTATGTTCATCGAGGCATTGATTGACGGCGGCGTGCAAATGGGACTGCCGCGCGACGCGGCACGCGAGCTGGCGGTGCAGACGGTGCTGGGCGCGGCCAAACTGGTGCAGGCGACCGGCAAACATCCGGGACAGCTGAAAGACCAGGTAACTACGCCGGCCGGAACCACCATTCAGGCCTTGTACGAGTTGGAAAAAGCGGGACTGCGACCGGCGGTCATGTCCGCGGTCCGGGCTGCGGCCGAACGATCGGCGGAATTGTCGAAAACAGCCAAAGAAGAGAAATAGCCCGATACAGGATCGGTTGGGAGACTATAGATCAGGAAAAGCACTATGACTCGAGTAGGAATCGTCGGCGCCACCGGATTTACCGGTGAAGAGTTGTTGAAAATTTTGCAGCATCATGCAGGTGTCGGGGTCGAATTTGTCACATCGGAGCGCCAGGCCGGAACGCCGCTTTCAGAGGTATTTCCCGGTCTGACCCGCTTTCACGCTATGCAGCTGATAACCGGAGAACAGGCGCTGCAGGAAAACGTGGATCTGGTGTTTTTCTGCCTGCCCGCCGGCGATTCCTGTCTGTATGCGCGCGAGTTTTACAATGCCGGCGTGGCGGTGATTGATCTGGGCGCGGATTTTCGCTTTGACCGCGAATCCGATTATGAGCGCTGGTATCACATGCAGCATAAAACGCCCGAGCTTTTGGATGAAGCGGTTTACGGGCTGCCGGAATGGAACCGGGAACGCATCAGCGAGGCCGATATCATCGGCAATCCCGGCTGTTATCCCACCAGCGCGTTGCTACCGTTATTGCCGCTGTACAAGGAAGGACTGGTCAAGGGGCAGGTGATCATTGATGCCAAATCCGGGGTGTCGGGAGCCGGACGCAAATTGAAGGCAACCAGCCAGTTTACAACGGTGAATGAGAATATCACTGCTTATAATGCCGGACGCATGCACCGGCATGTGGGAGAAATGGAGCGACAGGCGGCGCTGATATCCGGTGTTTCGGCTCTGATGACGTTCACACCGCACTTGTTGCCGGTGACACGCGGCATGATGTCGACCCTATATTGCACGCTGACCGACGGCAGCACGCCGGATCAGGCGGGTGAGGTGTATGATGAGTATTACGCGGATGAACCGTTTGTTCATGTGATTGACGGCTGGCCGAATCTTCAGATGGTTCAGCACAGCAATCACTGTTTTATCGGATTCAAACAGGTGGAAGAGACGCCGCAATTGCTGCTTTGTTCCGCTATTGACAATCTGGGCAAAGGCGCAGCCTCGCAGGCGGTTCAGAATATGAATTTGATGCTCGGATTTGATGAAACCGAGGCGTTGTTATGAAGCCGCGCGTGCTGATCAAAATCGGCGGCCGGGCGTTTGAACAGGCTGCCGCTTTCGCGGAGCTGGCGCAGGACATTTTGACCTGCAAGGACAAAGACATTGCCCTGGTGCACGGCGGCGGCGTGCAGATCTCGGACGCTTTGAAAAAAGCCAATCGTGAAAGCGTGTTCATTGACGGTATTCGGGTGACCTGGAAAAAAGATATTAAAATCGTTGATAAAGTATTGTCCCGGCAGGTGAACAAAGCCATTGCGGCGCATCTAAAAAAACAGGGTGTGCCGGTCAAGCGTTTGTCCGGCAAATCCGGGCAGCTGATCACGGCGGAACGCATGATCCGCAACGGCCAGGATATCGGTTATGTGGGACGCGTAGCCAAAGTGGACCCCGCGGTATTGGTGTCGGCGTGGGCGCGCAACCGAACGCCGGTGGTGTCGCCGATTTCAGCGGACGCGAACGGCGATACCTACAATATCAATGCGGACACAGCGGCCGGCGCCATTGCCGGAGCGGTGGGGGCGCGGGATATTGTGTATTTTTCCGATGTGGCCGGTGTAATACAGGACGAGCAGGTGATCAATGAATTGTCGGCGGAGCAGGTGCAGACCCTGATCGCGGACGGCGTCATTCACGGCGGCATGATCGCCAAGATGGAATCCGCGTTTGACGCCCTGGGGTACGGCGCCGGACGTGTGCACATTACCCGCTGGCAGGGAACCGGAACGCTGAAAAAACTGCTGAACAATGAGCTGGAATTGAAAACAACCATTTACGGGAATTCTCATGGATAAACATGCGCTGATTCAAAGGGAAAACGAGGCGCTGCTGCATACGTATTCAAGGCCGGAGGTCGTATTTACACATGGAAACGGTGTGTATTTGTACGACAGCGACGGACGTGAATATCTGGACTGTGTGGCCGGTATTGCGGTCTGCGCGTTTGGGCATGCGGATGAACGCTCGTGTCAGGTGCTGCGCGAGCAGTCCGAACAATTGTGGCACTGTTCGAATTTATATCATACACAGCCTCAGGTGGAGCTGGCTGAATTTATGGTGCATCACACGTTTGCCGACAAGGTGTTTTTCTGCAACAGCGGCACCGAGGCGGTGGAAGCAGCGATCAAATTCGCGAGAAAATGGGGGAGAGTGAAAAAGCATATCGGATCACCCAATATTGTCTGTATGCGTCGGGGATTTCACGGACGCACCCTGGGCGCCCTGTCCGCGACTGGCAAGGCGGCTCTGCAGAAAGATTTTGAGCCCATGTGTCCGGGATTCCGCTTTGCTGATTTTGACAATGCCGACACGGTGGCGCTGGCCGCCGACGACAACACCTGCGCCGTGATCGTCGAGCCGGTTCAGGGCGAGGGCGGCATTTATCCCGCAGATGAGCTGTTCATCCGGGCGCTACGCAAGTTGTGCGACGAACGCGGCATGTTGCTAATTTTTGATGAAATTCAGTGCGGATTCGGCCGCACCGGAACGTTCACCGCCTATGAATCGTACAATACTGTCCCGGACATTCTGACTGCAGCCAAGCCTATTGCCAACGGTCTGCCTCTGGGCGCTGTATTGATGAGCCAGGATGTGGCGGATCCGATTGAGCCGGGAGACCACGGTACCACATTCGGCGGCGGTCCGCTGGTGTCGGCTGTGGCCAGGGATGTGCTTGAGCGCATTGCAGCACCGGGGTTTTTACAGCAGGTCCGGGAAAACGGCGCTTATTTTCAGGAACGGCTGCGCGAACTGCAGAGCCGTCGCAGCGAAATTGTCCAGGTACGCGGCCGCGGATTGATGATTGGTGTCGAGATCCATATTGAACCGAAAACGTTGATTGACGCGTGTCTGCAGCAGGGATTGTTAATCTGTAAAACCGGCGGACAGGCGATCCGGTTCTTGCCGCCTTTGATCATTGATCAGGAACAGATCAATACAGCCGTTGAAAAATTTGAGAACGCATTGGAAACAAGTACGGAAGAACTATGATTCGCAGAGCCAAAATACATGATGTGCCGCAAATTGTACAGCTGATCAAAGTTTGGTCCGATCAGGGAGAAATGTTGCCGGTGGCCCAGTCACAGGTGTTCAGTCAGCTGCGCAGTTTTGTGGTGGTGGAACAAGATGAAAAAGTGATTGGCGTCGGCGCTCTGGTGATTATCTGGGGGGATTTGGCCGAAGTGCGCTCGCTGGCGCTAAAGCCGGAAGCCATCGGACAGGGAATCGGTAGAGAGATTGTGTCTTATTTGCTGGACGAAGCCAAAGAGCTGGAAATACCCCGCGTGTTTACCCTGACCTACAAACCGGAATTTTTTCAAAAACTCGGTTTTAGTCCGATTGATAAAAAATACCTGCCGCACAAGGTCTGGAAGGACTGTATTAACTGTCCTAAATTTCCGGACTGTGACGAGAATGCGCTGATTATTGATGTGAATTGAGATTGGCCAGGGCCAGTTTCAGGTCAGGGTGAATGTCGGGTATGTGTTTTTGGATGTCAGAGGCTGTGATTACACCGGCATCGGTCACCAGTCCGGTTAAAAGCTCGGGCGGGAACGATTCAAAGTACGGGGTTTCAAAGTTCAGGGAGAGATCAGTCTCCCAGATTTCAGCGGGATTGTGCGCCGGTTCCGGTGGCTGCTGCAGGTTATCCGGAATAAATTTATCCGGTGTGATGATACAGTAAACCGGTGTATCATCGGCTTTAGCGATCAGACATAACGGCCGACTGCCTATTTTATTGGTCACAGCGGCCGGTGAGATACTGTCCGCTCCGATCAAAATAATATCTGAATTGCGCGTCAACACGGAAAAGGCAGCGTCTATCATCATGGTAACCGGCACGCCGGCATGGGTCAATTCCTGCGCGGCGGTGCGGCCTTCCAGCATCGGTCTTGACTCGCAAACGGCAACCGAAAATGTCACGTGTTCGGCGCAGGCTTTCAGGCACTGCATAACCAGACTGCTGCGGCTGTAAATCCCCACACGACTATTCGGCCTTATCAGCGCCGCCGCATGATTTTGTATGGTTTTCATGGACTGTTTGCGCGATTCTAAAAAATGATCAATACTTTGCAGTAGCTCGGCTCGGTCGCCGTTGCTGTGAATGACCCTGTTGGCCAGGTGGATCATCGGCGCCATACGCGGCTGTGCTACAACCAGATCCATGCAGATGCGGCGGCGATCCTCTGCATCCCGCAAGCGCTGGATTTGCGGTTTCAGGAATTGAGCGGCTTTTGTCAAAAGCTCGGAGGCGCCGGAGCGGTTATCGATTTGAATGTCTTTTAGTGATACCATAGGATAAAATTGCAATAATTGTTGATTAATTCAAGATGTTTTTGTAGGGTTAAACAGGCATATCCCGTAATTCTGCGTAACCGGCACCATTCAACGGGACAACAGGATAAAGCATATGACGCGTTATGACTGTATCATTGTCGGCACCGGGCCTGCCGGCCTTGGCGCCGCCTTTCGGCTCAAGCAGGAACAGCCCGGCCTGACTTTGCTGATGATCGATAAAGCCAGGGCCAGCACCGGTGGACTGCGCAACGACTGCAAGATGAATTTTACCTATCCGGTGGGGTTTCCGCACGGCTGCTGGAACCGGGAACAGGGTGAATACTACCTGGGCAAAGTGGAACAGCATTTGACGCCTGATATTCTCAATCGGGAAAATCTGCAGGTCTATGAAAAACGCGCCAACCGTCTGGGCGTGCAGCTTCTTGAAGTACGGCAGTCGCATTTGGGAACGGACGGTGGCAAAAAGCTGATCAAGCAGCTTACGGGTGAACTGGAACAATGGGGCGTTGAATTTGCTCTGGGGGAAACCGTAACCGGTATTGACGCAGAAAAACGTATTTTGACAACAAAAGAACGTGAATTGGAATTTGGCCGGGTCATTGTGGCCCCGGGCCGCAGCGGGTTTCGTTTTCTGCAAACCGTGATGAACGAAAACAAAATTGATTATATTGACAATGTGGTGGATATCGGCATACGTGTGGAAACGCGGGTTGAAAATTACCCCATTGTACGCGATTATTATGATCCCAAGTTTTATTTCCCGGACAAGGTGCGCACATTCTGCACCAACAGCGGGGCTGCGTTTGTGGTGCGGGAAAAATACAAAGGACTGCATGATGAATCTTATTTCAGCGTCAACGGACACGCGTTTTCCTCCGCGCACAAGGCCAACGGACTGGTGAATTTTGCGTTATTGAAAACCGTATCCCTGACTCAACCTCTGGCCAGCGGACAGGCGTATGCGGAAATGCTGGGAAAAATGGCAATGCTCATGGGCGGCGGTCGTCCCCTGATGCAGCGGGTCGGCGATTTCCGTCTGGGCAAACGCTCCAAAACCGAGTCTTTTAATTCCGATTTGTTTGATTTTGAACCCACGTTGAAAAACTGTACCGCCGGAGATATCAGCCTGTCCATGCCCGCGCGTATCCTGCGCGCGATTTGGAAATCGTTAAAATATCTGGATACGATTATTCCGGGCGTGCTGCATCCCGGAACTATCATGTATTACCCGGAGATCAAATTGTACGCCAATCGCCCCGAATTTTCCGATGCGTATTTTCAAACAGCTCGCCGTATGTATCTGATCGGTGATGGCGCCGGGACCAGCCGGGGAATCACGGCAGCCTGGGCCAGCGGTATCCGTGCGGCTGATGGAATATTAAAAGAATTGAGTTCAGGATAAAAATAGTGTTGAAAAAGCCTGATCCTCTCAGCAAGTCTTGAATGTGGCGCTTGTTTTTTTTATATTGATACGAACAAACATGCAGAGGACGAATTGTGGATATTACAGTATTTCAGCCGGACCAGGCATCGGACTGGGACGCATTTGTAAAAACCGCCAATAACGGCAATATGTTTCATTTGCGGCGGTTTTTATCCTACCATCCGCCGGAACGCTTTACCGATCACTCGCTGATTTTCAGTAAAAAAGGCAAAATATTGGCACTGCTGCCGGCAGTGGATTGTGAACTGGATGGCAAGCGGATGCTGATTTCGCACCGCGGCGCGTCTTATGGTGGATTTGTGGTGTGCGATACCCTGTCGATCCGTGAAGCCTTTGATCTGGTCACCGGTTTGATCGCATATGCACGTCAGCACGGATTTGAGGCTGTGGATGTCACGCCGCCGCCGCAGATTTATCTGCGCCGACCGAGCAATTATCTTGATTTTGCCATGCTGCAGAATGGATTCATCTATCGCAAACGCGAAATTTCCAGTGTCATCCCTTTGGATTTTGCAAGCGATGACATATTGCAGACGTTTAACGAGGGCTCGCGCCGTGCGGTGCGGCGGGGCAAAAAACTCAGAGTAAGCGTGCGCGAAACCGGGGAGCATGCGCATTATCAACGGTTTTACGATATACTGGAAAAGAATCTTAAATTGCGGCATAATGTAACCCCCACACACAGTCTGGATGAATTGTTGATGCTGAAAGGCATGTTTCCGGAACGTATCAAATTGTTTGCCGCCTTTACGCCTGAGAATGTGATGGTGGCGGGTGTGGTCATGTTTGTCTGTAATCCACGCGTGGTTCTGGCGTTTTATATCAGTCATGATGATGACTATCAGCAATACCGCGGTGTCAATTGTCTGTTTCATGATATTGTGGACTGGGGCATTAAAAACGGTTACGGCTTTCTGGATTTTGGAATTTTTACGGTTAATGAGGAGCCGAACTGGGGCCTGGCCCGCTTTAAAGAAAGTTTCGGCGCTCAGGGTGTTTTCAGAGACAGTCTGCGTCTGAAATTTTAGTCTGCTCTGATTCAAGCGTTTAAAAGAGAGCGTTGAACCATGTGGAACCAAGGCGGAACTGTTTTTTGTATAAAAAATTTAAATAATTGAGGTTGTTATGAAATATTATTTAATCATTTTATTATCCGTTTTATACTGTTTGTCAAATACGGATGCTTCGGTAATCAAAGGACGAGTGACGGATGAGATGTCCGGTGAAGCGCTGCCGAACGCCAATGTACTGCTCAAGGACACACAAACGGGAGCGGTGGCGGATCAGAACGGCCGTTTTATCGTGCCCGGCATTGTGCCCGGCAGGTATCAGGTTCAGGTGAACCATATGGGGTATGAACCGTATAGTCTTGCTCTGACTGTATCTGAACAAGATACCGTGAATCTGGAGATTGCCCTGACCCGCGATGTGTTTCGCCTGTCCGATGTGGTGGTGACCGCATCGCGTTCGCCGCAGATTTACAAAAATGTTGCGGTACCGACCCGCGTTGTTCAGCGCCGTGAAATCGAGGCGCGCGGCGCCCTGGATGTGGCGGATGCGCTCAAGACGCGTCCCGGCATTGTTATTCAGCGCGGCACCAGCGGTGAAAAAAATGTGACTCTGAACGGCATTGACGGCAAACGTGTATTGGTGCTGGTGGACGGCGTGCCGTTTTCCGCGCGCCTGAACGATAAAGTGAATCTGGCGCATATCGATGCGGATCAGGTTGATCGTATTGAAATTGTCAAGGGCCCCGGCTCTGCATTGTACGGCAGTGATGCCATGGGCGGGGTGATCAATGTGATTACCCGCTCTGTTTCAAACGAGACGATTGCCGCAAACCTGCGTTACGGCTCTTATGAAACCGTCGGAGGCAATTTCAATCTGTCCCGGCGTCTGGGAGCGGTGCATACCCGTGTGACTTTGGATGTTCAGAAACAGGGGGCGCGGCAGTCCGTTGGTGAAATTCAGGTGGATGAATCGCAGGCTATGCGCGCCGGTTTGACAATGGATTATACAAACAAGCGGCTTGGCGATTTTACGATTAAAACCGATCTGCGCCGGGACGAGATGGATTCAGAAACACAGTTTATGGGCCAGGCGTCCGACAATGAACTCGATGTACAAACCTGGCACAGTACCCTGGACTGGAAGCGGGAGTTTGGCACTTTATTACAGACCCGCATCAAAGGATATTATTCCGGGCACCATCGCGAGTATTCAACTGAAAGCTTTATGGCGCCGGCTGCGTCTGTGGATACCACAGAGGATCAGATTTACGGGGTCCGGTCTGATATTGCCTGGAGCGTGACGCAAACGCTGGATCTGGATATGGGCGTGGACGTGTCCCGCCACAACTATGACAACAAACGTCTGAGCAGTAAGGCGGAACGGGATGAGCTGGGCGTGTTTGCCCAGGCGCAGTGGCAGGCTCTGGAGCCGGTGCGCTTGTCGGTTGGCGGCCGGTTTGATAAAATCAGCAATCTGGAGGCGCACTGGAGTCCGCGAGTGAGCACGTTAATCGATGTGTCCTCGAATCTGAGTCTGCGCGCGCATTGGGGCCTGGGATTTCGCGCGCCGTCGTTCATTGAAATGTATTCTGATTTTATGATGCCCATTCCCGGTATGCCGCTGCAGGTCAAAGGCAATCCGCATTTGCAGCCCGAGACATCCAACGGAACCGGACTCGGACTGGATTTTCTCGTTTCCGACCGGATGAATATCAGCGTGTCTGCTTTTCGAAATGAACTCAATGATATGATTGTTGATTTCCAACAGTCTTCACTGGTGTACAGCTATCACAATGTTGAACATGCTGTTTTTAAAGGCTTTGAAGTCCGTACTGCATACAAAATCGGTCCGCTGCAGCCGGCAGTCAGTTATATTTACACGGATATAGAAAAAAGCCAGGGCTACACCGGCGGACGCACCGCCCCGCATGCGGGATCGGTTGAACTCACCGGAGCCTGGTTCAAAGAGCGTTTAACCCTGTCTGTGCGCGACCAGGTCTACAGTGAACAGGATGTTTCCGTCGTGGGCCGCGGCGGCGCCATCAGCGCGCAGACCAAAGAAGCGTACCATATGCTTGATCTGTCGCTGGGATTCAGTTTCACATCCCGTATTGAGTTGCGCGCCGGAGTGAATAATGTGAATGATTATACAAATGATTTATATGGTCCTTATATCGGGCGAGAGTTTTTTACGCGCATGCAGGTGCGATATTGAAATTCCCCACCAGTTATCCGGCGAAAGATATGGGGGGCTCTGGCCTCAAGTAATTGGTTGTTTGGTGAACTCTTGTCAAAAAGATCTCGCGATACAGAGTGTCACCTCTGCATTCTTCTGTAGAGTGGGGGAATAAAGAGGAACGTAGAGCATGTGATGAGGCTTGTCATTGGGGGCTACAGGCCTCCTGCCGGGGTGCGTGTGGAGATTGTTTTAACTTTTCATTGCTTTCCTCACCTTGACCGCCAGTGTCTCCTTGTTAAACGGCTTTTGCATAAGAAAAACATGTTCTTCCAGCACTCCGCGGTGCTCAATAGCATCTTCCGTGTATCCGGACATGAACAGAACATTCAAATCCGGATACAGAGTTCTGAACTGCTCGGCCAGTTCACGCCCGTTCATTTCAGGCATAACCACATCGGTAATTAACAGGTCGATGGCAGGTTGTTGCGTTTGCGCCCAATTCAAAGCTTCGGCCGGACTTGAGGCTGTCTGAACGCGATATCCGAGTGATTTTAGCATGTTTTGAGTCATATTCAGGATCGCAGTTTCATCTTCCACCAGCAGGATCTGTTCATGATGTCCGCGCGGGATTTTCTTTATTTGTGTTGTTGAATTTGTCTTGATATCCCCGGTGTGTCGCGGAAAAAACAGCTTGAATGTGGTGCCCTGACCGGGTTCGCTGCAGACCTTTAAAAACCCATTATTTTGTTGAACCGCACCGTAAACAGTTGACAAACCCAAACCGGTTCCCTGGCCTTGCTCTTTGGTGGTGAAAAACGGATCAAAAATCTGTTCAGCAATATCCGCGTCCATGCCGCAGCCGCTGTCCATCACCGCCAGCATCACATAATCACCGGGTTGCGCATCGGTCTCCGGACCGTGAAACACCGAATCAATATTGATATTTTCCGTTTCTAGAGTGATATCGCCGATATTGCTGATGGCGTCGCGGGCATTGACGCACAGATTGGCCAGAATCTGATTGATCTGGGCCGGATCAAGTTTGACGGCCCACAGTTCAGCGCCGGGTTTCCAGATCAGCTCGATATCTTCACCGATCAATCGCTGCAGCATGTTGAGCATATGACTGACGGTTTCGTTCAAATCCAGGATTTGCGGATTGATGGTTTGCTTGCGCGCAAAGGCCAGCAATTGCGCCGTGAGTTCGGCGGATCGATTGGCGGCTTTGTCGATTTCCTGTAATTGTGCGTAAAGTTCATCCTGGGGATCAAGGTCGCTCATTGCCATTTCCGAGTAGCCCAGGATGACGCTGAGCATGTTGTTGAAATCATGCGCCACGCCGCCGGCGAGACGTCCCACGGACTCCATTTTCTGTGCCTGACGGTATTGTTCCTCCAGCTTGGCTGTTTCCTGTTTGTGCCGGGTTTCTTCAAGCCGGGCCCGCAGAATCGGAGCGGTTTGCGCTGCCGCACTTTCGAGCAACTCACAGTGCTGTTGTGTGTATCCGCCGCTTTTATTGGCCACGACAAATTGACCGATCAGTTCATCCTGATGCAGGATCGGAACCGCGAGCGCATTATTCAGGGGCACATGTCCTTCCGGCAGTTTCAGTCCGGTGTTGCTCACCAGCACCTGCTTCTTTCTCAATGAACGCCCCCACAATCCGTTCCACTGATCCTGGGGGAAAATAATGCTTTTGTCTTCAACCTGACATTGCGCCCAGATATCCCGTGTCATGGACGGACAAACCAGATCGCCTTGATCATTGATATAGCCAAAAAAGCCATATTGGCTCTGCATTACATCCAGGATAATATCAAGAATGTCCGCGTAAATGGATTCTTGCGACGGTTTTAGAAACACATTGGCAATGCGATTGTTCATGGTAATCATGTCCCTCTGGCGCAGGATTTCCTGTTCCTTGAGTTTGCGGTCTGTGATGTCCAATACACTTCCCAAAAAGTAATGCGGATTTCCTTCCGCATTGCGGACAAGATTGGCATCCAGAATACCATAGACCGTATGCCCGTCTTTGTGAATGAAGCATTTTTCCAGTCTAAAAAAGTCAATCTCGCCCCGGCGGAGCTGCCTTTGTTTTTCAAGATTCGCTTTCAAGGTATCCGGATGTGTGATATCGTTTAGTGTTTTACCGACGAGTTCGTTCTCTTTATAACCGAGCATTTTACAATAAGCCTGATTTGCGGCCTCGATTTTGAATTCCAGTGAAACAAAGGCAATACCCACTTCCATATGTTCGTACATCCGGCGAAACCGTTTTTCGCTTTCAAACAGACTTTTCTGTGCCTGGTGGCGTTCCTTGATTTCTTTTTTCAACCTGTTGCTGGTTTCAGTCAGGTCTTTGAGCACAATTAGATTGGCGAGGCGTTGTTTTTCGCTTTTTTCCAACAGCTTTTGCATCTCGGCTGATTTGGCTTTGAGCTGCCGTTCATTTGCCCGCAATTGCTGTTCACTGGCGCGCAGCTGTTGATTGTTGGCCGCTAACTGCTGATTGGCGGCGGCCAATTGCTGTTCGCCGGCACGCAGCTGTTGATTAGTGGCCCGCAATTGCTGCTCGCTGGCAGACAATTGTTGATTGCCGGTTTTGAGGTTCAGTTCCATGTTTTTGCGGTCAGTGATGTCCAGCCCATGCGAGATGATCCCGTTAATCCGGCCATTTTTGTCAAAATAGGGATGATACTGCATGGACATCCAGCGCCGGCCCTTGTGCCCAAAATCAATCTGGATGTCATAGTGTATGGTCTCTCCTTTCAGGCATCGGTCCAGGTTGGGTTTAATGGTTTTGAACTGGGAATTCCTGAGAAAATCCTCAACCCGGCGTCCAATAATTTGCTGCACCGGTGCGTTGTAAAAATCCGCGTACGCCTCATTAACTGTCAGGTAACGATAATCCGTGGAGACAAATGCCATAGGCTGAGGCAACGTGTTGACGATGGTATTCGAGCGGCGGCGTTCCAGTCTGGCGTCAATGCTCTGCAGCGCCAAACTCAAATCAGCAGCGATATCTTCAAGCAGGTCGCATTCGTCCGAATTTTGTAAAATTATTCGGGAGATGGACACCGTGAGCAGCCCATAAATCCGTTCAGTGTCTGCAATACGCACGGATATGGCGCTGCGATTGCTATAATGGGGTGCTAAGGGACAGTTTTTGCAGATTTTTGCGGGATTGTCAATGACGACGGGCCCAGGCTGCTGCAGCGCCTTGCATGCGCAGTCCGTGAATTGGTTGTGCTGCAGTTTTTCACGCACGACATCAAATTCGCCATTGAATCCGGAATCATAAACACTCTTGAATGTTTGTTTTGAGTTCAGCAATAAAATCCAGGCATTGTAATAACCACGGTTTTCCGTCAAGATATCGCAAACGCGGCTCAGCATCCGGTCCGAATCATCTGTGCGGGTAATCAGACGATTGATGCGGTGGATCGCAGACAGGATGTTGTTCAGGTGTTCGATATATTGATCCTTGTCCTGCAATTGTTGTTGCACTTTGGCAAGTTGTTCTTCCCTGTCCCAAAGTTGCCGCTTGTCGCGTCGCGCTTCTTTTGTTTTTTTGTCCGGAGATTTTTGCATCGTGCTCATTCCTTGTCACGGTTTATGATTTAAACGCCCGGATCCCACAATAATTTCGGGTCGGACTCTGCCTGAGTGTAAAACACCTTGCCGTTTTTGAGGTCAAAACGGACAGTACGGCGTTCAACACCCCCTATTGCTTTGGCCCGGATGGGCAGCTGTTTTTCGTTCAGTATACGGTGCACCGAATCCAGATTGGCCTTGCAAATCTGATCATTTTTGCGCTGCAGGACATTGCCGCCGCCGATCAAACAAATATCCAGTGCTGATAGGTCAGCGCCGGATTGCCGCAATAGCTGCAGCATGGATTCAATGGCATCAGCCGCATATCGTGTTTTCGGTAAAAAGCTGGTTTCAGGGGCGCGGCCGGGCAGCATAATATGAGCCAAAGCGCCGATTCGATGTTCTGCATTATAGGCCGTAATCACCACGCAGGACCCGATGGCGCTTGAGACCAAAACGCAGGATGTTGTCCCTGTTTTGACCTGACCTGTTGCAACATTGATTTCTTTTTTATCATTCAACAATATCATATTTGGGTGGCCTTCCAAGTTGTTGCAGCAGGTTGTTGATCTCTTTGCGGTGTTCATTGATCAACAGTTCCCGGTCCACCGCTGCATTGTTGAAAATTTCCAGTTCCTGCAACCGCTGCTTTATTTCTTTGTCCATTTTTCTGTGCTGAACCAGACTTCCGAGCAAAGTGGCAACGGTTTTCAATCGTTTTTTTGCAACATTGATGATAAAGGGGGGACGCGATCTGTACGCAGGCGCTGTTTTTTTCAACACCTCAATATCCACCTGAATGTGTAGTTTTTTGTTTTTCAAATACATCTTTGATCTTTGGCAGTAGTTCTTCGGTTGCCAGGTTTTTGTCTTTGAACACATTGTACTTTCCCACAATGCTTTCTTTTGAAAGATTAGTAATCTCACAAAGCGACTGGTTGGTGCGAACAACCGTTCCCTCTGCATCCGACACCCACATGGCTATGGGGCTGTGATCAATGATGTTATCCTGAAACAATTTTGATTCATCCCTGTTACGCGTTTTATGTTGGCCATTCATGTCTGCCCCTTTGATTTAGCCGATCAACCCAGCATGTTTTAATAGATCACCGGTATAATATATGAAATATCAGTAAAAAATCAAGAAAAAGGACTCGAAAAGAATATTGCGGTAATCAAGAAACGGCTACATTTAAAAAAAAGCCCCGATCGTCAAGAATCGGGGCTGGAAACGTGAGCCGTGATTTTTATATTCCTTTTTTCTCCAGAATGGACTCGATTTCGTCCATGACCCGGTTCATCTTTTGCATGGTTTTGTCAAACGGTTCCGACGTGGTCATGTCCACGCCGGCTGCTTTCAGCAGTTCGATGGGATAATCCGAACCGCCGGATGAGATGAACTGGATGTATTTGGAAAGCGCGCCTTGTTCTTCCGCCAGTACTTTTTCCGACAGCGCTGTGGAGGCGCAAAAAGATGTTGAATACTGGTAAACATAAAAGTTATAATAGAAATGCGGGATATAAGCCCATTCATAGGTGTAAAGGTCTTTGACGTTACAAACACCCTTGTCATGGCCGTAATAGTTCCGTACAATATCTGCATACAGTTGGGTCAGGGATTCACCCGTCAAGGCCTGACCGTTTTCAGCCTGTTCGTGAATTTTGAGTTCAAATTCTGCAAACTGAGTCTGGCGGAACACGGTGCCTTTGAGACCGTCCAGATATTCCATGAGCAGGGACAGGCGCGTGTCGTCGTCCTTGATTTTGTCCAGCATATACTCTGTCAGGAGAGCTTCATTAAAAGTTGAGGCGACTTCGGCGACAAAAATAGAGTAATCGGCTAACGGATACGGCTGGGTTTTGTTCGAGTAAAAGCTGTGCATGGTATGACCCAGTTCGTGCGTCAGCGTGCTGACGTCGCTGTACTGATCATTGTAATTCAAGAGAATAAAAGGGTGAACGTCATAGGCATTGCCGCTGGAATAGGCGCCCGAGCGTTTTCCGGGAGTCGGGTATACATCGATCCAGCGCTCGTCCATGGCCTGACGAACCGTGGACAGATACTCATCTCCGAGCGGAGCCAGGGATTCCAGGACGATTTCCCTGCCTTTGTCATACGAGTATTCCAGATCAACGTTCTTGACAGTCGGGGCATACAGATCGCTGTACTTTAGGGTGTCTACGCCGAGCATCCGCCGTTTGATATCCAGATAACGGTGAAAAGATTCCAGATTGGCCGTGACATTGTTGATCAGGCTGGTATACACCTCGGTCGGAATGTTGTTGCGGTCCAGAGCGGCCTGCAGACAGGATTCGTAATTGCGGGCGCGCATGTTGAACAGATCGGTTTTAATATTGCCGGCCAGAGAGGCGCCGAATGTGCTGCTGAAATCCTTCATGGCTGTAAAAAAGGAATTAAACACCAGTTCCCGGTCGCTGCGGTTTTTCGAGGAGCGGTATCTGGCATAGCCGGCTGCATTCAGTTTGGCTTCCGTGCCGTCACTCAGCGTGACGGTTGGATAGGGGAGATCGGCGTTGGACAGAATACTGTAGATATGCTGCGGGCCGCCGGTCAACAGTCCCGCTTCCGCCATTATTTTTTCTTCTTTTTGAGACAAACGATGTTCTTTTTTGCGCAGCAGGTCTTTCAGGTAAAAGGCGTAAACTTTTAATTTTTTTTTCTGATTGATAAAGTTGAGTATTTGGGATGAATCCATTTTGAGGATTTCGGGTTCGATATACGAGGCCATGGATCCCATTTGCGTTGCCAGTTGTTCGAGTTCCTGTTTCATAGCCTGGTATTCGGATACGCGGGTGTCGAGATCGGATTTCTGCATGGCATAGACATACAGTCGGGTCAGGTCTTTATCCAGTTTGCTGCTGAATTCAAGACATTGCAAAAGCGTTTGTGCGGAAGAAGAGAGTTTGCCCTCAAATTTGGTGATTTTATCCATCTCAGCCGCCAGTTCCTGTTTGGCGTCCTGCCAGGCTGCATCGCTTTCATAGATATCGGTAAGATTCCAGGTATAGGCTTTATCAATGTCTTTGCGTTCTCTGGTTTGTGCGGACAAGTTTTGTGACATACATAATACAGATAGTATCATTGCAATTCCCGTTAGTGTTTTCATGAGTTCTCCTTTACTTGTTCTCAGCCATTCCGAGTATTTCCGCCAGATCAAAAGACGGACGGATATCAACCGGTACGTCCTGCAATTCATCAATATATCCCTGCATGACGGGTGTCATAACTCTGTATTCCTTGATAAAGTCCCGGGCGGCCTTGTAATCCCCGGTGGCCTCGATCATCAGAACCTTTTCAGCCAGCTTCACAATGGCGGGATACAGTTTTTCAGCATTCAGGTCCAGTTTTCCGTTTTCATTGACGAAAAAGGCGCCCTTTTCCATGAAAAAATTGAACTGAATGGCCACACCGCCGCCGTGGGCTTCGTCAATGCCGAACCGGATGGAACGAAACATACCGCCCAGGTAACTGGCGTACATGGAGTTCTGCAGATCCGGCGGAAAGACGCCCATATCCAGCATATATTTTACATTATAGATTCCGAGTACATCGGCTTTGCATTCTTCTATGGTGGAATACAGTTCTTTCAATTCTTTGGCTACAGAGGTTTCTTTGCCATTCCCGAGCGTAATAAGCCCGGGACCGATGCCGTGGCTCATCTCGTGCATGAGCACGTGATTAAAATACGCCTCAAACGAAACATTCTGTAGCGGTTCTTCCGCCAATATGGTGTTGACGATCGGAATCCAGCATTTATCAAATTTAGCGCGAGCGATGTTTTTCAGCATCACTTTTTTCGAGCCTTTGGCTTTGCGTACACGTTCGTCATTGGGGAGATTGAACGCCGTGGTTTGAATTCCGGCTTTGGTGTCACCGGCGGCGTACAGTTCCTGAACCACTTTGATCGGCGATGATGAACCGCGGTCGTAATTTTTATGTTTTTCCGGTATGGGCAAATGCCGTTCCATATCATTGAGGTACTGTGCAACATTCTTTAGCTTTTGGCTTTCTTCATGATCCACCCGGCAGAGGAACGCTTCGTAAGCGGCTTTGTAATTGAACAATGCGTCTTCGTACACCTCGTAGGGCGAGATCACGATTTCAAGATCACCGCTCAGGTCCATCCAGGCCATATCGCTTTCATAATAATCATCGGTCAAAAAAGCATCCGCTCTTAAATTGAGAAAGCGGGATAAACTCGGATCATCTGTGGCGTTTGCGGCATTTTTGAGATGATCGGCGATACGTCGGACTTTAGGAAAAGCAACGTGATAGGGCACGGCTTTCAGGCCGCTGCTGTCCCGCCGGATCAGGGTGAATTCGCTGGTAAATGCTTCTTCCTGGTCCGGGTGATTTTGAATGTAGGTTTCAAATTCTTTTTTGCTCATGTCCGTCGGATAGAATCCGGCGCCCAACGGTTTTTCATGGTGATCCAGAAACGGTTCGTCATTAACAAGCCGGTTCCAGCGTCCAAACATGATGTCAAAAAGTTCCAGATGCTTCTGATAACCGGCATCCACCAGTTCCGCCCGCAGACCCGGATTTTCAGGATCGACCTGCAGTAAAAACAGGGAATCAATGAGATGAGAGGCCTGCAGCAGCTGTTTCAGCGCCTCAACATCTCCGTCTGATAAACCGGACAGGTCGCTGTTGATCTGAACAGGAGCCAGTTTGGCCAGTTCTCCTTCTACATAAGAAACCGTTTTACGGTTGGGAAAAGGACCTTGAGAACATCCCCCAAGCAGTGAAATAATCATAATGATAACCCAAAATTTTGCTGTACGCATAGTTCATCCTTTCACTCATTTTTCAGCAAACCTGTCAATATAGCTTATTTTGCTGATAAAGTCAAATTGTTTGTTTTTAACAGAGGATTGTGTAAATTTATTTGATTTCGACGAAACAGACGCAAATATTCGACTGTTTCGTCGAAGGTTGATTTGGTAAGTGATTAAAAAACAATATAATTGTTTTGGCGCAACTTTTGTCTGTTTGTGATCAAAAAACAGAGAGGAACATGATGAAAAAATATGTTGTTTTTGTGGTTATATTTATGCTGATACAAGCCGCAGCCGCTTGTGATATCAAAATAAGCGTCCACGGGGAATCCAAAAAAGACTATCATACCGGTGATGAAGTAATTTTCAAGGTGGATGTTCATCTGACACACCGGAATTGTCCGCATGGAATTAAAGCCACCCAATTCACCGGCGACGGTCTGGAACTGCTGGGCGCCACACCCTGGAAAAAAGTGTCTGAATATGATTATGTGCGGTTGGTCAAAGCCAAAGTGCAAAAAAATGCTGATAGCAAAGCTGTCCTGAAAGCGGTACGCAGCTGTGATAAAGGCGGCGCCGCCGGCAGCGGTGAAATACAAATCAAATAAGAGGATGACATGATACGGAGAGGTCGGCCGTGGATTCCGGCGCTGATCGTGGGCTTTGTCCTGGGAGGGATGCAGACAGCGTTTGCCGATGAATTTCAAGAGTTGTCGGATGCAGAGTTTGGGGATTTTGAGCAGCAGGTTGATACGTCTACCGCCGGGTGTGCAGGGGATTGCGCGCATGATGCGGGGATTCCGCGCGGACTGCGATATACATTGATAGCGCTGGGTTTGACCGCTGCAGCCGGTGTTGCTGTCCGATTTTCAGCGCTGCGGACACTGCGCCCGTTGTTCTTATTGGGCGCAGTGATTTTTTTCGGTTTTCTCAACGGCGGTTGTCCCTGTATGATTTCCAGCTTTCAAAACAGCGTGCTTGCCGGGCTGGGGGAAACGGTTCGCTGGTATCAGCCGTTGTGGTTTTTAGGTCTGATTCCATTGACCTATGTTTTTGGCCGGGTCTGGTGCGGATGGGTATGCCATCTCGGCGCCGTGCAGGAATTTTTATATCGGGCGCCCGGAGTCAAGCGGTTTCAGTCCTCGCGCATTCAGCGCTCGCTAAAAATTGCACAAATTGTTTTGTTTGCCGCCCTGGTTACACAGTTGATCATCACCCGAACCAACGAATTTATTCATTATGACCCGTTCAAAGTCATCTTTAATCTGATGGCCGGCAACACCATCAGTCTTGTACTGCTTGCGCTTTTGCTGATCACCTCATTGTTCATATACCGGCCATTTTGCCGCGGCGCCTGTCCGGTCGGATTGGTTCTGGGCTGGATTGGCAAATTACCCGGCGCTCTGCGGCTGGCTGCCGGAGCCGATTGCACGGCTTGCAAAGCCTGTTCACGGCAATGTAAAATGCTGGCTATTGGTGTGGATATCGAGATGAACTGTCAGGAGTGTCTGATGTGCGGTGAATGTCTGGATCACTGTCGAAAAGGGCAATATCATTTTCACGAAAACAGGAAAAGTCTGATGACTAGAATCTGGCTGTTTGTCTTTTTTGTTCCGCTTTTGGTGCAGGCCAATGACTGCAACAGTGAATTAACTGCGCATTTTGAATGACTTTTGTGGAACCCGGCATGTATATCGGATTGTGCGTGGAGGTCGATTTGATCTGGTTGGAGACCATCCCGGTGAGACGAATTTTGTTTCAGCAGTTTTGAGTTGGGCTTCTGGCAATGAGGAATGGTTTCAACTGTGCGGTTGGCCTGGTTCGGAACAGCTGAACTACAGTCTGGAGCCCGATTTTATCCGGCGTTCAGTAAAACATAAATTGTTTGCAATTTTGCTATTTTTTTATTAATTTTTATATAAAGCATTCGGAATCGAATGCCGTTTTTGCGGGATTGAGTGTATAGATGAACGGGCTGGGGTTGCCCGTGTAGGAAAAATTGCAAAATCGGGGCGCCGGGGAGATGGCGGGTAAAAATTGTGCTGATCCGATTTTTATGCCAATTTTGCCGGAATCCCGAACAATAAAGGAGTGGGAGATTGGTTGTATGAGTCATGAAGAACATTGTCTGAAAGGGGATGAGACCATTCTCATTGTGGAAGATGAGCAAGCCATACGCAATATTGCCAAATCATCTTTGCAAAAGTTTGGTTATACCACATTGACAGCCGCTGATGCGGAAGAAGCCCTGTCTGTCTATGCAAACGCAGCGCAGAAAATTGATGTTCTGCTCACCGATGTTGTGATGCCGAATGTGAGCGGCAAGGAATTGGCCGACCAATTGGCTGTAAAACAGCCGGATCTGGTCATTATTTTTATGTCCGGTTACACCGATGACACAATCGGTAAAGAAGGGGTTTTAACGGAGAATATTAATTTCATCCAGAAACCCTTTTCACCGGCATCTCTGGCGGAAAAATTGCGGGATATACTGGATCACAATCGATAGACTGCAGGGTTAAGAGCTGTTCAAAATCGTCAATAGCATTTCCCGGACACCGCGTTTGATTTTCAGCGCCTGGAATATTCCTTTTCGTTGTATGGTTTTATACTGCAATTTGAATGCTACAGGTAAAGGAATATTATGATGAAAATCATTTACATACTTTTTTTGATCTGTCTATTCGCCGGTTCCATAAGCGCGGCTGATATAGTCGGCACTGTGACTGATGTAACGACGAATCAGCCCATGCCGGCCGCCAATATTATTATCCTGGGTACGAATTACGGCGCAGCGGCCGCCACGGACGGCAGTTACCGTATTGAAGATGTGCCGCCCGGTATCTATTCGTTACGAGCAGATGTGATCGGCTATACGGCGGTCACCAAAACGGATGTTGTGGTGACACCGGTCAGGCCGGTGACCGTGAATTTTGAGCTGCGGCAGACGGTGCTTGAATTCGGAGATATTACCGTGCGTCCGGATTTTTTCTCTGAATCCAATGACAAACCGGTGTCCACTCAAATTCAGACCAGTGAAGAAATTCGCCGCTTGCCCGGAAATTTTGAGGATGTTGTGCGAGCGGTTTCCATACTTCCCGGAGTGGCGCAGGCACAGGCCGGCCGAAATGATCTCATTGTTCGCGGCGGAGCACCTTCAGAGAATCTGTATGTGGTCGACGGTATCGCGGTGAACAATATTAATCATTTTGGCACCCAGGGGGCAAGCGGCGGTCCGCAGAGCTTTATCAATCTGGATTATGTACAGCAAACCGAATTTGCCACAGGCGGATTTGGTGTGCGCTATGGCGATAAATTGTCATCGGTTTTGAGTATTGATCTGAAAGAAGGCCGGGAGGATCGGATCGGCGGAGAGTTGACATTATCCGCCACGCAATTTGGCCTGGACCTGGAAGGACCGCTGAGTCGGAACGGAAATTTTATTTTCTCAGCCCGGCGCAGTTATCTGGATTTTATTTTCAAAGCCAATGGTTTCGGGTTTGTCCCGGAGTATTGGGATTTTTTGGCAAAGGAGTCTACAATATCAATACCAATAACAAAATTACGGTATTGGGAATAGCGGCCCTGGACAAGACCACTTTTTTCAATGACACACGTGAAAACAGACTGAACAACTCACAGATCCTCGGCAATTCTCAAAATCAGGCGATCGCAGGTCTGACCTGGCGGCACGTGTTCCGAAATGGATTTTCCCGTTTAACACTCAGCCAGACTGCTGTTGATTATCGTTTCGAACAGACAGATACGTTAAATCAGCCCGTATTTCAAAACAATTCATTTGAACAGGAAATCGGACTGATTGAGAATCTGGTTTATAATTTTTCATCCAATACAGAATTTACAGTCGGGGCGCAGGCCAATTTGATTCGGTTTGATGCGGATATTCTGCTCCCGGAATTTCAGGATTATTTCGGCAATCGGTTTTCTCTAAATGCGTCTTATGATACATTAACTGTCAAGAGCGCGGCCTGGGCGCAGGTTTCGCATTTTTTCCCGCAACTCAAGGTCATTTTTGGGGTGAGGGCAAACTATTTTAACCTGATAAAGAATTCACTGTCACTCTCCCCCAGGTTGTCCCTGAAATATTCATTAAACGAAACATCAAGTATCAAAGCCAGCGCCGGGTTGTACCATCAGTCTCCGTCTTTGATTTGGGTCATGTCCCGGCCTCAAAATCGAAACCTGAATTACATTCAGGCACAGCAGGTTATCGCCGGATATGAGTATTTGCTGCGTGAGGATACGAAATTGAGCATAGAGCTTTACAATAAACAGTACAATCATTATCCGGTTAGCGAGACGCGCCCATATCTGATTATGGCAAATACCGGTGTCGGGTTCGGCGGTTCTCAAAACGGGTTTCAGTCCTTTGGAGTTGATCCGCTGGTGAGTGAGGGGACAGGCCGCTCACGCGGTATAGAAGTGCTTGTGCAGAAAAAGCAAAAACCTCTTTACGGAATTGTGAGCGCAACTTTTAGTCAAACCGAATTTACTGCCCTGGATGGCGAAACCCGGCCTGGAAGTTATGACCAGCGGTGGATTTTTAATATCAGTGCGGGGTATCTTTACGAAGAAAAATGGGAATTTAATGCCAAATTTCGCGTATATACCGGTCGACCCTATACGCCGTTCAATCCCGATTTTAGCAAGTCATCTGATTTTTATAATTCAAAACGGATTGCTCCGAATCATGCCCTGGACATCCGGATTGAGCGTCGATGGTATTTTGACCGGCTGATGCTGATCACCTATCTCGATGTACAGAATGCATACAATTATACATTCAATACCATCCCCCGCTATGATTCATTTGAGCAAAGGATTGAAAGCAGCGGTGGGATCGGAATCTTGCCGTCGATCGGAATTGGTTTGATGTTTTAATAGAAAAATCAGAGTATCCCCCCTTTTTCCCACAACAGCAACGTTTACCCAGGGGCATACTCTGATTCATACATTTTCACGCAAGAACAAATTCGGATTGTTTGAGTTTTTCTCGAAGTGTTTTTCTCGATATCCCCAATATTCGTGATGCCTTGGATTTATTGCCTCCAACTTTTTCCAAAACATGAATGATGTGCTCTAGTTCAACCTCGGCGAGGCTTTTGAGTCGGGATTCCGAATGTTCTTCACTGATTATTTGGATTTGAGGATAAATAAACTCTGCATCCAATTGAACCTCTCCCATAGCTCTCCTCTCTTTAATAATTGCATCCAACGTTTCCATACTCTGAATTTCTACATGCAAGCAATATGCCAAAACCGATAAAAAACCTATATTAAATGGATTAATAGAGTGTTGTTATTTAATGATATAGGGCATTTTTATGATCGAGGTAAATTTAGGACTTTTTTTCGTTGCGGGAAAGTGGGTAAAATCCCCCACTTGGTGAAAAATTACTCATTGTGTTCCAACTTTTCGCATCTTCACCGGAATGAAGATTATGTGCAAACTGTTTATACAGTTTTGATTGTTTGCAGGTTTATTTTTTTGTTGTTTTTGCTTTATAAAATATGTAGACTGTGAGCGGGAATAGACCAGGATTTTATTGGTGTTGAAAATGAAAAAGAACATGAAACGCAGTGTTGTTTTATTGCTATTGGCGGGATTCCCTGGGATATGGATTGTCTCGGCACAAACCAACCATTCCGTCAGCTATTCCAGAATGGTACAAAGCGCGGTCATGCCGCCCAGAGGGCATGTTTACACGCTTTTACAGTTTGCAACTTTTCGATCCTCTCCGGTCGAGTATAGCCCGGATCGAACCGAACAAATAAGCGACAAGCAATTCGAGAGCGGAGTTTTTTATTCGCCTTATTCAGGTTTGGGCTTTGGAGGGTTGGTGATGCTGTTAAAAAGCAATCACCGTCCCGGCCAAACATGGAGTTCTCCTGCGCATGTGGATTTGTGGGCCACCTGGGGAACCCGGCCGCTGAATGATTCTACATTCTTTATGGCTGTTCGATTTTCTTCCCGGGTTCCGCTTGATACGTATACAAATCCACCTCTGAGTTATTATGCGACCCGTCACGTTCGCTTTGGCGTTGGAGGGCTGGCAAGCTGGATTGTTCTGCGGGAAGAATGTTTTGATGTGCAGCTCGATTTTAACACACAGCTTTTGGACCACAATGACCGCGGCTTGAACCTGACGACGGATGAAAAGGACAATTTAACCGTTGAAAAAAGTACAAAGGAAATTGTATACGGGATGTCCGCTCAGAGTCATTACAAGGCTATGGCTTTTTATGTCGAATTGTACGGGCGTCAATTTGTCCAGCGTCCGCCGATATCCGCCTATACCCGGGAAAACAGTTTGATTATGAATAGTGGATTCACACTCGAACCGATGGCCTGGCTGAATCTCAATGTCTCGCTGACTGTCCTGCTGAGAGGCGGGACTGATCGTACGGATTATATGTATAGTTATGCGGATCCGTTTTGGGCCAAAGCGCCCAATTTGCCCGCCTGGCGGATTCGGGCGGGATTGGGAGTGACCCTGGACGCCGGTGAATCACGCAATAGGGGAGATGATTTGCGGGACGCGCTGGGCGCTTCTCCGCCGGTTGATACATCCGAAACCGATTTGCAGTTTGATCGGGAGCGTTTTCTGGAAAAACTCCGGCATGACGATGTGTCAGAACGCGAGTTTATAGAAACCTATCAGGAGCTTTTGCTGCAGGAACGGGAAGAAAAAGAAAAGATGCTAAAAGAACTGCGCGAGCGCTTGCAAGAGGAAAGGGAAAAAGATACTAATCCGTAAACGCAGAGCTGTTATTCCGAAAAGACGCGGGATAACCGCCCTGCGTTTTACACCGTTTTACATGCCATTTATTTTACAATAAAGCGTATCAAATAGCGCATCGATTTTGATACGCTGCTGTTCCATTGAATCGCGATCCCGGAGGGTTACAGTGTCATCTTCCAGCGTGTCAAAGTCAACGGTAATACAATAGGGGGTGCCGATTTCATCCTGGCGGCGATAACGTCTGCCGACCGCGCCTCCCTGATCATAAAATACATTGAAATGTTTTTTCAAGTCCGTATGGATTTTCTGAGCCAATTCCGCCAATCCGCCTTTTTTTACCAATGGAAACACACCGGCTTTAATCGGGGCAAGCGCCGGATGCAGATGCAGAACCGTACGTGTGTCTTTTTCAAGTTCCTGTTCTTCATAAGCGTCGGCCAGTACGGTCAAGACCGTACGGTCAGCGCCGGCGGACGTTTCCACGATATAGGGTAGGAACCGCTCTTTGGTTTCATTGTTATAATAGCTCATATCTTTGCCGGAATGCTCCTGATGGCGTTTGAGATCAAAATCCGTGCGGTTATGAATTCCTTCAAGCTCTTTCCAGCCGAACGGGAATTCGTATTCAATGTCAAACGCGGCGGCTGCGTAATGTGCCAGCTCATCATCACCATGCTGGTGGAACCGCAGTTTTTCTTCCCGGATACCCAGTTCTTTATAGTAATGAATGCGATCCTGTTTCCAGTGCTCAAACCATTCCATGTCTTCGCCCGGTTTTACAAAAAACTGCATTTCCATTTGTTCAAATTCGCGGGTGCGAAATATAAAGTTTTCCGTGGTAATCTCGTTGCGAAAAGCTTTACCGATCTGTGCAATGCCGAACGGCACTTTTTGACGGGATGAATTAATCACGTTTAAAAAATTGACATAGATGCCCTGAGCGGTTTCAGGACGCAGGTACACAATATGTCCGCTGTCTTCAATAGGGCCCATATGCGTCTTAAACATCAGGTTGAACTGGCGGGGATCGGTCAATTCTCCGCCGCAGTCCGGACACGTTGACGGATTTTCAAGCACGTCCTGGCGGAAACGGTGTTTACATTTTTTACAATCCACCAGCGGATCCGTGAAACCTTCCACATGACCGGACGCCTCCCAGATTCGCGGGGACATGAGAATGGCGGAATCCAGGCCGACGATATTCTCGCGATTCTGGACCATCCATTTCCACCAGAATTTTTTTATATTGTTTTTCAGCTCTACACCGAGGGGGCCGTAATCATAACAACTGGCCAGTCCGCCGTATATTTCACTGGACTGAAAGATATAGCCGCGGCGTTTGGACATCGATATCAGTTTATCCATTATAGTACTCTCTGCTTTTGCCATACTATCTCTCCATTTGATAAAGTGTTTCCATTGATTGCAAAGAGATAATATACAAAAAGCAGAGAGTTTTTCAAAACAGAATTAAGCGCCGGTTTGCGGATCAAACAGTCCTTCAAACAGCGGGGTCGATAAATAGCGTTCTCCGGCATCCGGCAGTATGGTGACGATTGTCTTGCCGCTGTTTTCTTCGCGCGCCCCGATTTTGACAGCTGCAGCTGCCGCAGCGCCGCACGAAATGCCGGAAAGAATGCCCTCTTCACGCGCCAGCCGCTGTGAATACTCGATGGCTTTTTCGCTGCTCACCTGTTCGACCGCGTCGACGAGGTCAAGATCCAGATTATGAGGCACGAACCCGGCTCCGATACCCTGAATTTTGTGGCTGCCCGGCTGCAGGGATTCACCATTCAACGTCTGAGTGATAACCGGACTGGTCGTCGGTTCGACGGCAATGGTTTTTACAGCTTTTTTGGACTTGAAAAATCGGGAGACACCGGAGAATGTTCCGCCGGTGCCGACACCCGCGACAAATATATCGATATTGCCGTCGGTATCCTGCCAGATTTCCGGGCCGGTGGTGGATTCGTGAATCGCAGGATTTGCGGGATTCTCGAACTGATTCAGGAAAATATAACGGGTTGGATCATTGTTCAGGATTTCCTGCGCCTTGGCAATGGCGCCTTTCATGCCGTCCTCAGCCGGTGTTAAAATGAGCTGCGCGCCCAGGGCTTTCATGACTTTTCGACGTTCAATGCTGGCGGATTCCGGCATGGTGAGGATAACCTGATAACCGCGAGCGGCTCCGGTAAACGCAAGAGCGATGCCGGTGTTGCCGCTCGTCGGTTCCACAATGGTTTTAGCGGGATTTAAAATTCCGCGTTTTTCAGCATCCCAGATCATGTTGGCGCCGATCCGGCATTTGACGGAATAGGCTGGATTGCGGCCTTCGATTTTAGCGAGTATGGTCGCCTTGCTGTTTTTTGCAATTTTATTCAACTGCACCAACGGTGTGCGTCCGATGGAATAACTGTTGTCTTTGTATATATTCATAAAACACCTCGTTAATAAATTCACTATATATGTTCAAGCGCCTGCTCAATGTCAGATAAAATGTCATCGATATTTTCAATGCCGATGGATAACCGCACCAGTTCCGGCGGCAGTCCGGCGGCTTTTTGCTGTTCTGCGCTCATCTGTGAATGGGTGGTTCCGGCCGGATGAATGGCCAGACTTTTGGCATCACCTACATTGGCCAGATGCGAAAACAAATGCAGATTTTCAATAAAAGCTTCTCCGGCCCGGCGTCCGCCTTTGATTCCAAAGACGACCATACCGCCGTATCCATTCTCAAGAACCTGTTTGGCAATTTTATGTGACGGATCGCTGTACAGTCCGGGATAGCGCACCCATTCGACTTTTTTATGTTTTTTCAAAAATTTGGCGGTCTGCATGGCGTTATCGCAGTGGCGCTGCATTCTCAGCGCCAGGGTTTCAATGCCCTGAAGAAACAGCCAGGCGTTATCCGGCGAGATACAGGCACCCAGGTTGCGCAATGGCACCAGGCGCATGCGCATGATAAACGCCAGGGGATTCAGATCGCCCAGATCATGAGCGTAACGGATGCCGTGATAGCTGTTATCCGGTTCATTGTAGAGCGGGAATTTGGAATCAGTCCAGTCAAATTTACCGCTGTCCACCACAATCCCGCCGATTCCTGCGCCGTGTCCGCCCATCCACTTGGTGAGAGAGTGGATAACGATATGCGCGCCGTGTTCAATGGGACGCAGGAGGTAGGGGGTGGTAAACGTGGAATCGACCACAAGAGGAAGATGATGCTTTTCTGCAATGCGGGCGACCGCCTTTAGGTCCGTTACGCTTAGGGTCGGATTGCCGATCGTTTCCACATAAAGCAGCCTGGTCTTTTCAGTGATCGCCTGTTCCCAGGCGTCCATATCATCAGGATTGACAAAATGCGCCTTGATGCCGAATTGCGGTAAAATATCGTTAAACATGGTATACGTGCCGCCGTATAGATTGTTGGCGGTGACAAATTCATCTCCGGCGGAACAAATGTTCATGATCGAATACTGGACGGCCGCGGTGCCGGAGGCCAGGGCCAGGGCGGCGCCGCCACCTTCCATGGCTGCAACGCGCTGTTCCAGTACGTCCTGAGTGGGGTTGCCGAGTCGTGTGTAAATATTGCCTTGCTCTTTAAGATTGAATAGATTTTTAGCGTGTTCGCTGCTCTTGAATAGATAAGAGCTGGTTCGGTGCAAAGGCACCGCACGAGAAAGCGTGTCGCTGTCCGGTGTGTGTCCGGCGTGCAGAGCCAGGGTCTCTATTTTATGGCTCATAAAATCTCCTTTCTAAATAACGTAACTGTATTCCCGGGATTCATTGATTTCTATAATTCGTTGATTCATATCGGTGAGGGTTATGCGCCCGATTGCCTTTTGAACGGTGGTGGAGACCTGCTGCCAAATTTCGAAGAAAACCTGTCTTTCCGCAGACGAATACTCTTTGGCAGAATCCGTATCCAGACCAAGAGGACCTTCGGTCAGTTTAATAATTTCACCCAAAGTAATTTGCTTTGGATGTCGGCTCAGTATAAAGCCACCGCCGCTGCCGCGTCGTGAGCTGACAATCCCGCCGCTTTTCAAAGTCAGCATAATTTGTTCGAGGAACGGCATGGGGATATTCTGGCGTGCGCTGATCTCGGATAACGGCACGGCTTTTTCTTTTTCTTGCCGACTGAGGTCAATGAGCGCATAGATGGCGTATTCACTTTTTTTTGAAAATTTCAACGGTTCTCCTTTTAATATGATAAATATTATCAATGTAGTAATGAATAGAACAATTAAATGCAATGGTTTATTTCATACATTGAGATATTGCGGATATTTGCGCTTTACCCCATCTGGAAGGCGCTTTGGGTTTTTGAAAATCACTCAGACCGGAGCAGCGGACGATCACGGGTGGGACGGAATTGGTCTGGTGGACGCCGAATTCGGCGGTCAGAAAAGCGATTTCGGTGTGTCGCTGTTCGGCAGTCAGGCGGATTTCGGCGTCGGCAAAGCCGGTGAGGGTGGTGTTGGACTCTGATGTCAATAGCCGCGAATGACATCATGTAGCCGCAACCCAAAATGCTGCCAGCGGACTGAAAGATATGGGTTCGCTTACTCAAAACGGAGAAACGGTTTTACCCGCTGAAGCGGGCGGGAATCAGAACTTGTCCCTGCAGCGGGGATCGACTGTATGCCTGCTCAGTACCTGAATAAAACGCCCAGGCTGGTATTGGATTCCGCGGTATACCCGAGGTAGGTATACCCGTTCGGCGGATCGATTTCCAGAGTGGACAGAGCCGAAGCGACCGCGGTCCCGGTTGCGGAGAAACCGAATCCCCGGTCATTGACCTCGGTGATGGTATTCAAGGTGCCGCTGAAACTAACATCCCGGTTTCCGGGACTTCCCAGCGATTCGCGTGTCTTGCAAAAGAATTCGATCGAAAATCCCGCCACCTTGACCCACACACTGTCTCCATCGATTGAGGAGGTACCGGTGAACACCGAGCCGTCGAACGTGACATCCGCGCCGGCTGTCGGGGAAAATCCGTAATTTTTTTGATCCCCGTTCTCTTTTTCCCAGTGGGTGGTCACCGCCAGGAGTCCGATGATAATCTCTTTGACACTGGAATAATCGACATCCTCGGTGCGGTCAATGGTGATCCATTTGAAATCCACATACTCTTCCACGGATGAAGTAGATACGGCACCTCTGATGCTGAAACCGAATGTGTTTTTTCCTTTTTTGACCGGTAGTTTGAACACGCCGTGATTGGCGGGGCGTCCGCCTCCCAGATAGTTTCCCTGGTCATCATAGACATAGAACACCTGATAACGGTCTGTGCCCGTCAAATAAAAAGGCATTTCAGTCGACCGGCAGTGCAGTTCAAGCGTGTCCAGAAAGGTGGTAAAATCTCCGGTCACATCAAATCCGCCGCCGTTTCTCACCCGCAATGCATAGTCCGGGAACCGGTCATCGCCGATTATGCCGTTCTCAAACTCGGCCCAGCGCTGCGGGATGGTTTGCCAGTCGATATGCGTGGATTTGGCCGCATAGCCGATTTCGTCGTATGCTTTGCCTTCGCCCCCGGCAACCGCGGCGCTGGAATAGGGCTGCAGTACGCCGTTCTCGTATTGAATGCGGCGGGTCTGGTTGTTGGGGAAATTGGGGTCCGCGATATGAAGCGTGCCGGTGGACGGTGTGACCTGATACACGATCATCGCATGTCCCCCGCCGGCCGTACTGTTATGGATCAGCACGTACTGGGGTTCGCCGGTCAGCAGCATGGCGGTAATAAACGAATAATAGGTCAAGCGGGGCCGCATGGACGCCCATTTGACATTCTCCACCCAGTGATCGAAATTCTGATCTTTCTGCAGCGTGGAACAAAAGCGGTAGCCGCGCGGATTATCCTCCCAGAGAGAGGACGGGTCAGAAGGATCGTTCAGGCTGTCGTACGCTGCATAGAGGTTTTCTTTGCCGTTCAGTTTCTGTTCATAATAATACCACATGGCCGCCATGGACTGTCCGGCACAGTGACCGCCGGGACAGACAAAGGAGCCGTAATTGGGAAACTCCCAGTCGTCTTCTCCGGGTTTGAATCCGCTGGACAGCACGGGCTGTCCGTCCAGGACTGTTTGCTGGATCGAGCTGATCACCAGATTACCCACCGCGGGGACGCCGCTTCGGAGCGAGCGTTTGGACAGCGAGGTTATGCCCTCCGGCGACAGATGCCGGGTGCTCAACGTGACAAAATCCGTGCTGAGCTGTTCGACCGGGATGGGTTCAAGGGTTCCGGTGGCTTCATTGTAGAAAAAGCCCATGGCAAAATGATCCTCGGGTATACTGACAGGCACTTTGACAGTCAGGGGATCGGCCGAGTAACCGGCCGGGCCGCGGATGCTGATCATGGGGGAAACCGGATTGAAATGCGCGCCGCGCTCGTGGGCCGTAATTTCAGCCCGGGAGATGACAAACTCCTCAGACTGCCCGAATCCGTCCGGCGGTAGGGTGAGTTCAAAGCCGTGCAACGGGTCAGACGGATCATCAATAATCACGGATCCCCCGGCGGCAGACACCTCCTGCCGGGTCACCTCAACGGAAGACTCAGTGGTGATCTTTCCGTCGAACACCGGACTTGGCGCTGTGGGGCCGCCTGAATCCGAGCACGCGATAAAGAGAAATAGCAGCGGCAACAGGCCTGTTTTTATGATGGGTTTCATGGGTGCCTCCTGAAAAAAAGTGATGACCTGCGTCAATAATCTGCTTAAAACCGGTTGATTCTATAAATAGCGAGACGCCTGTTCGTAAAACAGTTGAAATGCTGACATTCGGCAGCCTTGTCTGTTCAAATGTCTCTTTTAATGCTGAGAAGGGATCCTGATGCGGCCCGGCGGTCATTCAACCGTCAGAGGCAAATATTCGGTTCGGACAGCGATAATCGGAACAGAAACATTTGTTTATCATAATCATTTTCTGCAATAAAGTCAAGATTTGATTTGCCGATGTTTTGTTTTGCACGGTCTTTGGTTTTAAAAGTTGTGGATTTGAAACGTCACATCGAGTAAAGAATTTTTTTACAGACAATTACGACCACCCTATTTTCGAGGGAGATATACAACTTTTTGATATGATTTATCTCAAAAAGGATTTACAGGAATAGCAGGAATAAATGTATGACAAACGAAATAAAAACGCACTTTTAGATTTATAAAAGGATAAAAAATAATTCTTGATTTGTGTTCACAATTATGTTAACTTGGAAAGTTTCTTTTTACAGAACCGATTCCGGTTTTTGTCCGGTAGAAGAATTTTTGGATTCGCTTAACGGCAAGCAGGCACAAAAAGTTGTCTGGGTATTGAAACTGATCGAGGATTTATATGTTGTTCCCATACAATATTTTAAGAAATTAAAAGGGACATCTGAACTCTGGGAGGTAAGAGTAAAAGCAGGTAAAAACAATGTTAGAATACTCGGCTTTTTTTACAAAGATAACCTCATTGTGTTGAACCATGCTTTTTTGAAAAAATCACAAAAAACTCCCAAAAAAGAAATAGAAACAGCTGAACAACGGAAAAAGGACTTTTTAAGGAGAAACGAAAATGAGTGACCTGGAAAATTATATTCATAATAGAAAAAAAACGGATCCGGATTTTCGTGAGAATTTTGAAAAGGGTTATAAAAATTTTAAGATTGGTGTGCTTTTGCGTCAGGCGCGCATCGAATCCGGGATGACACAGGAGCAAATTGCACATAAAATGAACACAAAGAAATCGTCCATATCCCGGATTGAGAACCACTCCGAAGATATCAGATTATCGACGCTTGAGAACTATGCCAGAGCGCTCGGCAAACGGGTCAAAATGGAGATTGTTGAGAGTTGAACGGATTCTGTGATCCTCAATCTCAACGCTTCAACGCTTCAACTTTTCAGCTTGCCTTCCTTAACACTTAAAACTTTCCCTGGCATTTCATTCCATAAATATATATTATTCAACAGTGATCTGTGCCAACGGGGACGTCATGCCGGACACAGGTTTAATCGGGTGGTCAAAATCTTTCTTTGAAATGATACAGGGTGTTATTGATGCGAGTCAATCTGAATTCGTATGTTTTTGACAAAGAATGCATTTTTTTGTCTATTTCAAAAAACGAGTATTTAAATACGTGAATAGTATTTTATTGTCATTGTGCATCGTTGGACTCTTGAAATTTCTATATATATGGTTTTACATTTTTGATTATTTTATTAAATTCTTTCATACACATTTGCAAATTCAAATTCCGTGATTGGAATATTATGACAGAACAAAACTTGAAAACTGATTTAACCTTTTTCACCAATGAACCTGATTCCACACTGCTTGACAGGTTCACCCAAATACTAAAAGATGTAAAATATTTTGATATACTGGTGGGATATTTTCGTTCGAGCGGGTTTTTTCGATTATATAAATCGTTCGAAACCATAGAAAAAATCCAGATTCTTGTTGGTTTGAATCTGGATAGAAAAACATTTCAGATTATAGAGACTGCAAACGGCAATGACTTTGAATCACATGCAAAAATAAAAGAAATATTTGGCAAAGAGCTTGTATCTGAAGTCGAAAATTCTTCTGATGCCAAAATAGGTGAAGATGGAATACTAAAATTTTAAATTAAAAGTATCAATTTGAGGGCGCGGATAATCTGTATAAATTAAAGACGTGCACTTTTCTTTTTCAGTTTTAAAATAAATAATCGAGCTTGCACGTTTCTGAAAAACATTAGAGCCAGGGAGACATGATGGAAAAAGCATTATTTATTAATGGTGTTTTTAAAGATGTGCTTGATGAGATTATGCGATCTCAAAATGCAAATCCTGGCAAGACCTTTTATTTGCAGCCCTATGCAGAATCTACCATAAAGAGATTAAAGCAGAATCCTCCCGCGCCAGAATCGCCATTGCCTCTTTATATTTCAACAACAGCTCAACTCAATCAAATCTGTTATTCAGCGGATATAATCGGATGGGAAGACAAGAATCAAATTTCGAATGAAAGACTGGCTTTTTTGAATGATCACATTAAACGGTTTCAGCCAAAAGAAAACGAAATTTATTTTGAAATGAAGGGTAAAAAGTGTGTTAACCTGATTTCAATCAGAAATCTGGTCGAGCTGCCCAATCAGCTTTCTACTTTACATCTTGTCAAGGAAAGTAATGGCGAACCTCTTAAAAAGCGATCCAGATCTGGAGGGTGGAGTTATGTATTCGCACCTCCATTTCTAAAGCTTGAAAATTCTTATATAAATGATCGTTTGGATGCAGAACTGGGGAAAAAAGTGTCTGTCTCTTTACAGAAAAAAGAAGACTTTTTAGAGAAACGTCTAGCAAAAGCCGAAATGATCCCGGAAAAAGTACAAATCATATCGTCTGGTTTTAGGCGAAATCCTGATGTAATAGCCTTTGTACTCAAACGATCCAAAGGCAAATGTGAATTATGTGGATGTGATGCATCTTTTGATAAAAAATCTGACGGAAAACCATATTTAGAAGTTCATCATTGGATAACCTTATCCGAAGGTGGAGAAGATACGATTGAAAATGCTGCTGCTTTGTGCCCTAACTGCCACAAAAGGGCGCATTTTGGGCAAGAACAGGATTTCCTCAAAATTCATAAGGAGCTTCCAAAGCATACCGAGATGTAAAATACCTGAATTCGCCAGAGATGATATCATTATTTTCAACAAAGCGATAACACATTGACGCAAAAATACTGTCACAAGCTTGTATTTAGCGATTAATGTTTTCAATTCGAATGGATACGTCAAAACAATGCTGTTTCTAACCTGAAACAAGGGCTGCGGCACGTGCAATTCAAAGTACGGTAAGCCACATGCGGAAACATGCATTTATCTGCTAAAGACGTCAAAACCTGCGCGATGAACGGCATACGGCTCTCAACGGTAAAACATTCATCATCGTCGGGGATTACAACGCTGTCCGGCACCTGGATAATGTATAAAACAGCCGTTTGATTACGTATAACAATCAACGCTCCCGCTTGATTTTTTACTATTTTTCTGTTCAACCGATCAACTTGTCCTTGATCCTGTTGATAAATTCTGTTATATTCATACCGGTATGTAACAGTATGCTGTCGATCCACTTTATGCGAATCCAGGCAGCCTCACGACAGCCGCAAAGCAGGGCGGAGTGCGGCCATAAACTAGAGTGCAGAAAGGACAAATATGAACAAGGTAAACATAATCGGTGATTCTCTGGCTAATATTCCCTGGCAGGACCGACCCGCGGGAAGCAGCGATGTGGTGTGGCGTTATGACCAGAATCCGGTGATCCCGCGTGATCTGTTTCCGGGCGCTGAACAGCATTTTCAACAGCGCGGTGGTGCCGTTCAACGGTGAGTTTGCCGGGGTGTTTCGGGCGGACAGACCTGCCGGCATATGCGCATTCACAACGGCCGCAGCAAGGACGGATTTCAGTTCGAGATCGATCCCGGTCCCATTCAATGGGTCAGCGAGAATGACGAGATCCGGCAGTTTGTCGAAGCCTATGATCCGCGTGTGATCAAGATCGAGGACCGCTACTATATCAACTGGTGCAACAATTACCACGGCTATACCATCGGGGTGGGATATACGGATGATTTCAAGACCTTTTATCAAATGGAAAATGCATTTCTGCCCTTTAACCGCAACGGCGTGCTGTTTCCGCGCAAAATCAACGGCAAGTATTACATGCTCAGTCGGCCCAGTGACACCGGGCATACGCCGTTCGGGGATATTTTTGTTAGTCAGAGTCCGGATATGGTTCACTGGGGCTGTCACCGGCATGTCATGTCGCCGAAACAGGATAAACTCACCTGGGAATGCACCAAAATCGGTCCCGGACCGGTGCCCATCGAGACCTCTGAAGGCTGGCTGCTGTTCTATCACGGTGTAATGACCAGCTGCAACGGGTTTGTCTACAGTTTTGGCGCCGCGCTTTTGGATCTGGATGAACCCTGGAAGGTATTGTACCGCGGCGAACCCTATCTGCTGAATCCGAGAGAGACTTATGAATGCGTGGGCGATGTGCCCAACGTGGTGTTTCCCTGTGCAGCGCTGACGGATGCAGAGACCGGCCGCATTGCCATCTATTACGGCGCCGCCGATACGGTGACCGGACTGGCGTTCTGCAGCGTGGACGAGGTGGTCGATTTTGTCAAGGAGAATTCAGCTGTGGACTGAGCGGTGTTTGCCAGCGCGAGCTGTTTTGAGCGGGACAGAGGGCAGAGCCCTCGGTTATAGGACGTGACAGGGGCAGAGCCCCTGCACGATCCGGAGAATCCGGTTTTTTAAATAAACGATTCAACTTCAACAATTAAACAGATCATCCCTGACTTGGTATTCAGTCAAGCCCCCGCATCCCGTTGTTGCATCGTCCTGAATAAAAGCTGACAGTTTTTTCTATTGACTGCTTTCTACTTTTTTCTTCTTACTTTTTACTGTTCTGCTCAAAACTTAAACCTTTGCGGTTAAAACTTGTCTTGACACTATTCTAAAAATCATTTATATTCATACCAGTATATAACAGTATAGTATCTTAAAAGGGTGGACAAGGGGCATGATTGCAAACATAAAAAGGAGAGAACCATGCGAACATTAACCATTGCAGGGCTTGTGTTTTGCCTGGTCGGCATGTTTCAGGCGCTGAATGCATCCCGACTTTACGAGTTCAAGGTGTTGGACCAGGATGTTGTAATGCTGTGGTTCCAGGACAGCGAGGTCGAGTATGTGGACGACGGCACCGGACCGGATGCGCATCACGGACATCATTCCGAAGCGGATAACAGCTACGTGGTCACGTACGGAGATGCTCTGGACAAGACCGCAGCAGCGCAGGCGGGCAACTGGACGATTAAATCCGCTGACGACGCCAATTACAGCGATGCCGGCGCTGCACCGACGGCCGTGTACCGCAAGTCGCGCGTGAACGGCATGTCCTATACCGGATGGGATCCCATTAACAGTGATCACGGCTTTGATTATACGCACGAACATTTTATTTATCTGCAGCTGCCGCATTCGCTGCAGCAGGACAAACAGTACACGGTCGAGATCCCGGCGGATATCAACGCCGATACAACAGCCGTGACCATGACTTTTGATATTTTCAACTGTCCCTCCGAGGCGGTGCATACCAATCTGGTCGGTTATATGAGCAGCTCACGCGTCAAATCCGCGGATCTGTATCATTTCATGGGTGACGGCGGCAACCGCGATTATTCGGGATTTGTCGGCAATGACGTGTATATCTATAACGTGGACACTGAGGAATCGCAGACCGTTGGGTCCGTGGAATTCTGGATGCAGAACCAGACAGAGCTGCACTGGAATCTTACCGGCTCGGATGTGTGGACCGCGGATTTCACCGGATTCAGTCAGCCCGGCACTTATCGGCTTGCGATTGAAGGCGTGGGCTGCAGTCAGAATTTTGAGATTGCTGATGATATTTATCACGATCCCTATAAACTGGGGGTGCTCGGATATTTTTACATGCGCATCGGTCAGGACAACCTGGACATGACTCCGGTGCCGCGCCGGCCGCTGTATATTCAAAATCAGGATCCGCCGGACTGCAAAATTTACGTCACGGATATGGACCCTTATCATCCTGACTGGAGCAGTTTTGCCAGCGGCGACAAATGGGACCGGCCGGAAAGCTGGGTTGCTTATAAAAAGGCGGGCAGTCCCACCAATCCTGATGCCGTCGGCGGACACAGCGACGCGCTGGACTGGGACCGGCATCTGGGGCATGTGGTCAATATCTATGATCTGTGTCTGGCTTATATCGTCAGCAACGGCGTGCTGGATGATGATGACCTGCGAATCGCTGAAAGCGGCAACGGTATACCGGATATTCTCGACGAGGCGCGCAATGAAGTTGATTTCTGGCTGAATTTGCGTTACCAGGGCGGGTATTCGCACGGTCTGACCAATCCGGATGACAACAATCATTTGTTCCAGGCGGACAATACACCGATGGCGGCCTGGGCGAATGCGCTGAACAGCGCCATGCTGGCGTATTGTTTTCAGATCTCCGGACACACGGATCTCAGGCAGGCCTATCTGGATTCGGCGCTTGCCGCTTACAATTATGCGAATGCGCTGGCCGATCCCATGCTGAACACCCAGATGGAAGGCATACGCGGCGTGGATTTTAAAATGATGACGGCGGCGTTTTTGTACAATTTGACCGGCGATACCGGCTATGAAGATATTGTCAAAGCCGAGAGTATGGTCACGACATCCAATTCTGCCATATTGCAGCAGGGCTCTTATCATCAATTGTGGGGAACGGCGGCGTATCTGCTGACGCAGCAGCCGGTGAATTATCCCGGCCTGCAGGCTGACATGAAAACCGCCATTATCGCCAAAGCGAAAAGCCGGGAAGCGGATAACGTGCGCAAGCGCCCGTCCCGGCGCGGTTACAGCAGCGAGAACGCCTGGTGGCAGACCAGTCAGGACATGCCGCGAACTGTTCTCGCGCACGCGGTATCGGACAATCCCACGGATCAGCTGGCGTTTCTGGACGCTCTGCTGCTGGAAGCGGACTGGGGACTGGGACGCAATCCGCTGAACATGATCCAGATGACCACTGCCACCACGGAACTGGGCGACAAGCGCAGTGTGGTCAATTGCTATACGTCAGGACGCAATGACGGATCGCCGGGACTGCATCCCGGGCATACGCCGTATCTGAATATTGAAGGCTGGGGCGGCAATATGGTCGGCAGCAATCCGAAAAAAGTGCTGCAGAAATATTATCCGGACTATAACAACTGGCCGCATGCTGAGAGATTTATCGACACCCGGCACATCTGGGCGCATTCGGAATTTACACCGCGCCAGACCATGCGCGGCAAGATGCTGAATTACGCCTATCTGTACAGCCTGTCCAAAAGCGGCGGCGCCATTACTCCGGCATTGATTGCGGATGCCGGGCCGGATCAGCGTATTGTTGACGAGGACGGAAACGGGGTGGAAAGCGTGCAGCTGGACGCAACCGCCAGTTATTCCAGCGCCAGTGAGATCACCGATTATTCCTGGAGTCTGGGGGACAGTGTAATCGCTACGGGTATGACAGCAACAGTGCAGCTGGATACCGGCAGCTATGAGATTGTTCTGGATATTGAGAATGCCGCTTCTGAAACCGCATCGGATACGGTCAAGATTCAGATACTGTCCCAGGTGTCCGACGAAGAAGCGGACTATGATTTTGAAACCACGGGTCAGCTGGACGACTGGCTGCTTGATAACTGGGGAGAGGGCGGCGTACCCACCGCCGCTCTCTCTTCGGAACAGGCCAGAAACGGAACCCAAAGCGCCAAAATTAGCGGAAATTTTGTGGCCAATTCGCAAAATCTTTTAAAAAAAAGCGGCGCTCTGGATGAGGATGTTGAAACCATCATCTATTATGTCTGGATTCCCCAGGCTCTGGTGGACTCGGCGACCGCGGCCGAAGAGGGGACCGGCGGCGGCGTGCAGAACTATCTGATGCACTCGGGCTGGACCTGGGTGGATCAGTGGTACAGCATTCCGGATTTGCAGGGCGATGCCTGGAACCGCATCTCTTTGACGATTCCGGATGATGTGGTCAATTCCGAGATCCAGGAAACCGGTCTGGTTTTTACACTGCAGGGTGCTTCCATAGGCGAAGGCAGTGTCTATGTGGATGATGTCACCTATCAGGCTGCTGTCAAACCCGCGGATTATGATTTTGAAACCGCCGCCCAGTTTGATGACTGGTATGCGGAAAATTTTTCAGGTACGGGCGGCGCTCCGATCGCCAGTCACAGCACCGAAGTGGTTCACGGCGGCGCGTTCAGCTTAAAAATTGCCGGAAATTTCAGCGCCGAATCGGAACACGCCCTGCGCCGGGACAGCAACCTGGACCCCGGTGTTTCAACACTGGCTTATCATGTTTGGGTGCCGCAGGTGCTGGTGGATTCCTCGCTTGCGGTGTACGAGCGCGACAGCACCCGGGTCGGCGGACTTCAGGTGTATCTGATGCATAACGGTTGGCAGTGGGAGAGTGAATGGGTCAGTATGGCAGACCTGGCCGGGGACGGCTGGACGCGCGTTGACTCTGGCGATTCCGGATCATGTGGATCATTCAAAAGTACAGTCCTTCGGTGTTTCGTTCAAAACCCTGGGTGTGAATCCCGGTGACATTGCCGTGTACATTGATGATATTTATTTTGAAAAAGATACCACTTCAACCGGTGTGCAGACTCCGACAGAGGCCATGACAAATACTCCCGGCGACTATCAGCTGTTTCATAATTTCCCCAATCCGTTCAATCCGGAAACTAAAATCCGTTATGATCTGCCTCAGAGTTCGCGCGTCCGCATCGAGATTTACGATATTGTCGGCCGGCACGTGACCACCCTTGTTGATGAGGCGCAAAACGCCGGCAGTCATCAGGTGACTTTTGATGGACAGAATCTGGCCAGCGGTGTTTATATTTATACCCTAAAGGCCGGCGGCACTAAAGATGTTAAGAAGATGATCTTGCTGAAATAATGAAAAGACAGAGGGCGGAACTCTCGTTTATGCAGTGTGACAGGGGGGCTCCTGCACGATCAATGTGCTGGGAGTATAGCGGTTTGGATTAGTTTCCGATTCAGGGAGTCAAAGCATGACCCAGAAAGAGCGGATGCTGGCGGAACTGCCGTACAAAGCCTGGCTGGATGGACTGGCGGAAGAACGGCTGCGGACAAATAGAAAAATTTACAAGTATAATCACTGCAAACCGCAGCAGATGCGAAAAAAGAAAAAGCTTGTCAGGCGTATTCTGGGGAAAGCAGGCGAACCGGTGACCATAGAAGCACCGTTTTACTGTGATTACGGATATAATATTGAAATCGGTGATGATTTTTTTGCAAATTTCAATCTGGTTATTTTAGACGTTGCCCGGGTCCGGATCGGTTCTCATGTTCAGTGCGGTCCGCATGTTTCCATCATTACCGCCGGACATCCGGTGCATTATAAATCCAGAAATTCCGGATACGAGTACGGAATTCCGGTCACGATCGGCAATAATGTCTGGCTTGGCAGCAACTGTGTTATCAATCCCGGCGTGCGCATCGGGGACAACAGTGTGATCGGCGCCGGGGCTGTCGTCACCCGGGATATGCCGGACAATGTCATAGCGGCGGGGGTGCCGTGCAGCGTTCTGCGAACCATCACGGAGCAGGAGCGTCCCTATTATTTCAAGGATCGGGTTTTTGATGTTTCCGATTTTTGATTCCATCCTGCAAGGGGACGGGTAAACGATATAAAAACCGTCTTTCTTATTTCTCGTTGCAGACAATATCAGTTCCTTTCGGCATCCCGTCTATGCAAGTTTTAATATTCCTTTCTGTTTTTCCCCAGATTCCTATGTAAGCATACTGTTTTTAAAACGACTAATTCTGTGAATATGAGGAGACGCGATCAACAGGATGGTCGTTTTAGCACCAGCTACTGTACGGATACACTGTTTGATTATATTTTTTCATTCAAATACCGGGTCTTGGCGCCGGATCAATTCAGGTGTTCGGAAATACCGGAGGCCGGTGGCTGAATGCCGTACCGGGCGTGAATATCAAACTGACCGTTCATATTTCGCTCCGGTCGGCTGTGCAGAACTGTGACCGGCACTTAGTTGACCATCCGTTACCGCTGGCAGGTTTCTCTGTTTTATTCGATTGCGTTTTAACATGATGAACAGGAGGTAGATCATGAATAAATTATTTTTAACAGCTATTGTAGCTTTTTTGACACTGACATGCAATTCGCCGAACGAATCCACGGCCCGGAGCGGATCGGATGCGTCGGGCGGCGGATCCGGTGACTGGCTGATTTCCGAAAACGAAATCTATGACGGCGGCCCGGGCAAGGACGGCATCCCGGCGCTTACAGAACCTGATATGACAACGGGATTGTCTGCGTCCTACCTGACTGACCGGGATCTGGTCATCGGGGTGCGGGTCGGAGAGTCGTACAAAGCCTATCCGCACGTTATTCTGGACTGGCATGAAATTATCAATGACGAGATCGGCGGGCGATCGTTGGCAATCACATATTGTCCGTTGACCGGGTCCGGGATCGGCTGGAACCGCAGGATCAGAGGTACGGTCACCACATTTGGTGTTTCCGGACTGTTGTACAACAGCAATCTGATCCCCTATGACCGGGCAACCGACAGCAACTGGTCGCAGATGAAATTGCAGGCCGTGGAAGGCACGCTTTCCGGGGCGCGCGTGAACACCTGTCCGGTGATCGAAACGGAATGGGGGACCTGGAAACAAATGGCGCCGCAGACGCAGGTGGTGTCTGAAAATACGGGCTATGACCGCGCCTACGGGCGTTATCCGTACGGCGATTACAAGACCAATCAGAGCAAACTGCTGTTTCCCGTATCTCACACCGATCAACGCCTGCCGGGTAAAACTCGTGTACTTGGCGTAACGGTGTCCGGTGAGTCAAAGGCGTATCCGATTAATTCATTCGGTGATCTTGATGTGCTGAATGATATGATCGGAGGTCAGCCTGTGGTCATTGTCGGCAGCAGTACGCACAATTTTGCGGTTGCTTATGAGCGACGGGTAAACGGTGAGGTTCTCGAGTTTGAACCGGCGGCGGATAAGGCCTTGCCGGTTGTGATGACGGACGGCAGCGGATCAACCTGGTCGGTGTTCGGGCAGGCGGTTGACGGTGATCATGCCGATGAGTTGCTGACGTCAACAGACTCGTATGTGGCGTACTGGTTTGCCTGGGCGGCGTTTTATCCGGATACCAAACTTTGACGTTTAATTTAATATTGACAAGAAAAGTTTTCATTATACCGGATTAAGGAATCATTTTTATTGTAAATAATGAACCTGATAAAATGGCCAAAATGTTCAACAACTATCGAATATAGGTTAGCAGACAAGCGGAGCCGGTTTTGCTGAGCATAGACCGGCTCTGCTTGTTTTCCATCTCCTGATGTAAAAAAATATCGAATTGACCGGATAAAGAGAGAGGAGCGGGTGTCGCCTGGCGTTTGAGCGTCAGTGTGTAAGAACCTAACGAGTGTGATTGTTTTTTTGCCGTAGCGTATCTTTGATGCGCTTGCGCATATCCGGGGTGAGGCTGTCTTTCTGATACAGGGGTGAATCCACTGCATCGGAATAGGTTTTTAGCATGTTATGAATAGCCAGGAGTTGACGCCGGTAACGGTCGCAGAGCACACACTGCCAGGTGTGCAGACGAATGGTCAGCCGTTTGCGCACGGACAGTCGGTGGTCCAGGGATTCGGAAATCTGTTTACTGATCGTTTCGCAGCTGGGGGTGAGTTTGACAATCATCATCATGATCATCATATTGAATTTTTTGGCGAGCGTTTTCATATATTTATTCTATGCATTGACTTTAAACCAGGTATCCTCCAGGCAGCGTCGCAGCCGGTGTCGCGCCCGGTGCAGCAGCACCCATAGATTAGACGACGTAATGTCCAGTTCCTTACAAATGGCTTTGGACGACAGCCCTTCCAGTTCGCGCAGCGAAAACACAGCGGCAAAGGTTTTTGGCAGCTGTTCCATGCACCGCCGCAGCACTGCCATAAACTCCTGACGCTGCAGCTCTTCTTCGGGCTGACTGCCCCAGTCGGACGGCGCGCGCTGCATGTTCCAGAATCCGTCCTCCTGATAATCTTTTTCTTCCGGCGCAGCGTCATCGCTGAACAGATCCGAACGGCGTGATTGTTTCCGGTAATGATCAATGATTTTGTGCTTTAATATGCTGATAAACCAGGTGCGTTCGCTGCTTTTGGCGTCAAAGCTGTGAAACGTCCGCAGCGCCGCCAGAAAGGTCTCCTGCACCAGATCCTCGGCCATCGTTGCATCACTGATGCGCGACAGGGCATAGCGGTACAGAGCATCGCCGTGCTCGTCCACCCAGGATTCCGCGTCGGGTTTCTGCCGATTGGTTTTGGACTCTGTCATGAACAAAAAAAGCATTGACTACCCTTGATGATAGGTGGAGAACTGGGCTGATTATTAAAAGCTCATTCAGGATGAATATAACATGTTTTTCGGTGGGATGCAAATTGTGAATTTACTATTCGCAATTCACTATTCTCTATTCTCTATTTCTTTTTTCGCTTGCATCTTTAATCTTAAATCGCTAAAATCCTGTACTACAACTAAATTCAATATGTAATCAAGTCCATAAAATCAATTTCAACTTTTCGTTTAATCATTAAACAGAACAGGCCAAGTATGAAAACACTCATCATCGCATTTTTGACTGTTATTCTGATGTTATCCTGTACCTCGCAGCCGCAGATACAAACCGTGAATCTTTTCAACGGCCGCGATTTGTCCGGCTGGCATATGGACGTGCCGAAAATGGACGAGAATCCCGATTTGCCGGGCCCGTTTGTGGTGCGCGACAGTCTGCTGGTGAGTCTGGGTACGCCCAAAAGCCATCTCATCACGGATTCCAGCTATTCGGACTATCGGCTGGAGGTGGAATACCGCTTTCCGGGCGAACCGGGCAACTGCGGGGTGCTGGTACATGCGTCAACCCCGCGGGCGCTGTACGACATGTTTCCGAAATCCCTTGAAGTGCAGGCGGCAGCACGGCCATGCCGGCCATTCTGGTGCATCGTCGAGGATATTACTGTGCCGGATATGGTCGAACGGCGCGGTCCGAAAGAGGAATGGGGTATCACTGAAGGTAAAAAGCGGCGTATTCTCAATCTGACCAATGATTCCGAGAATCCCCTGGGTGAATGGAATCAAATGGTGATTGAGTGTCATGAGGATTCGATCAAAGTGTGGGTGAACGATGATCGGGTGAATTTCGGATACGACTGTAGCGCACAGAGCGGACAGATCGCTCTGCAGGCAGAAGGTTCGGAAGTCGAGTTCAGGACATTAACATTGACGCCGATTAAAAAATTGAGTGATGAATGATATAAAACGTGTGCCATTCGTATGAGCAGTCAAAATCTTAACCAGAAAGAACGCATGCTTGCAGAATTGCCCTACAAAGCCTGGCTGGATGGACTGCCCAGAGACCGGCTGCGTACAAAAAAACTGCTTTACCGATATAACCACTGCAGACCGCAGCATATGCGCAGAAAAGACCGGTTGATCAGGCGTATTCTGGCAAACGCCGGAGAAAATCTGACCATTGAAGCGCCCTTTCACTGCGATTATGGGTATAATATCGAGGTCGGGGATCATTTTTTCGCAAATTACAATCTGATTGTTCTGGATCCCGCTCAGGTCCGCATCGGCGACTGTGTTCAGTGCGGTCCGAATGTAAGCATCGTTACCGCGGACATCCGGTGCATTCTGAATCCAGAAATTCCGGATACGAGTACGGGATTTCCGTCAGCATCGGGGACAATGTCTGGCTCGGCAGCCATTGCGTCATCAATCCCGGTGTCAGCATCGGGGACAATTCTGTGATCGGCGCGGGAGCGGTTGTCACCCGGGACATCCCTGCGGACGTCATTGCCGCCGGCGTGCCGTGCCGGGTATTGCGGAAAGTAACGGATAAAGATCGTGCCTGTTATTTCAAGGAGCGGATTTTTGATGTGTCTGATTACCGGAAAAATGGTGATCGAATCGATCAGGAATTTTTAAACCCGGAACGGATACCGTGATTTACGTTTGCATTTTTCACGCTCATTCACCAGACCGCCGTTTGCGCACCCTATTAACTAAAAGCGGGAGGCAGGTATACGATGAAAAAACCGTATCGGAATATCCTGATCAATTCAACTCTGGCATTCATATCAGCCTTTATTTTGACCACTGTTTTTCACGAATCGGGGCACTATCTGGCCTATGTTTGGTTCGGGGCCGATCCGACGCTTTTTCATAACTATGTTCAGGCAAATGCTCGGAACTTGGCGACAGGTGCAAAAATCATCACATCCATGGGCGGACCGGTTTTCAGTTTGATCCAGGGTATGCTGTTCGCATTTATCGTCACCAGAAGAAAACAAAACACGGTCGGCCATTTGTTGTTTCTCTGGCTGGCGCTGTTGGGATTTGTCAATTTTTTCGGCTATCTGGCCATGACGCCTTTGAGTTCCATGGGCGACACCGGCAAAGTTGCCGAGCTTTTGCACCTCAGCTTTGGCATCCAATGGCTCATTGCAGCAGCCGGACTGCTTTTTCTGATGGGTTTGGTCTTTACGGTGGGTAAAAATTTTGCCAATTTCATTCCCGGCCGGGTGGATGAGGCTATGCAAACAAAATATGTCTATCATCTCATGTTTTTCCCGATTATCATCGGCAGCGCGGTCAATGTGGTGACATCATTTCCCGTGGTTGTCATGTTGAGTGTGGTTTATCCGGCGACCAGTTCGTTTGCCATTATGGTTTCGTTTCCCGCGATATTGAAAGCGCCCAACCGGTACGAAACGGGATCAGAAATCAAATCTAAAATCATTACGTCTATGCTGGTGCTGGTGTTATGTGCTGTTGCCTTGAACCGATTATTGACACTGGGATTCTAGTTTGCATTTTATTTTGCAATGATGAAATATACTGGTATGGATACAGACCGACTGGGTTGTGTGTAGCCTGGTTTGTGGTTGAGAATTTTATAATCCAAGAGATACAATTATTAAATATCCAAACAACTTGAGTAATACCCATTTCATAGCCACGCGCTTTAGCGCGTGGAACTCAGTATCCCTCCAACACCCTAAGGGGGCTTTAGCCCCCAAATGTTCTGACCATAAATACAGCAAGGACTGTTTTTGATAAAACCATGAGTAGGAAACCAACGCATCCGGGTGAAATCACAAGAAAAGATATCATAAACTCGCTCGGGATAATGTAACGGATGCTGCGAAAAAGCTCAGCGTTACACGCAAGACCTTATCGGCGCTATTGAATTGTAGATCCTCTCTGAGTCCGGATATAGCCATACGAATCAGCAAAGCAACGGGGACAATACCGGAAAGCTGGCTGTTTCTGCAGGCCAAACTTGATTTATGGAACGCCTCCAATCACGAGTCCCATGTTGAACCATTTGATCCTCAAAAAGCTGCATGACTCAGGAATAATCGCGTTGCGGAAAGTTTATAAAAGCTGCCCCGCAGCTAAATTCCTGATAGATGCTGTTTGATTGATCCAGGTGCTGCCGTGTCCATGATAGCATGCGGATGTCAGAACCCTCACTGTGAGGCTCCCTCTATACAAAGATCTATTACTCATTCACATGACGTTCCGCATAGCGCAGCAGTCCGTTTACATCAAAATGCCGGAACACGATGTTGGGTGTATTATCGATCCGCTCGACTGTAACGGAAAGGAAACCGCCGATCACATTGAAATAACGGTGATATTCTTCGATAAAACCATCTTTCCATCCTCCTGCGTGTTTGTCGGTGGTGGCGCCGCAGCTGTACTCGCGAACTCCGGTTGTCGGATGTACGGATACATACTGCCAGTGCCGGTCGCCGCAAATGACGTACAATTCAGGCGCTTGATCATGTATCCACTGTCTGACCCGGTTGCCTTCGTAAGCGAAATTATGGTTTGAATGGTTATCGCCTTTTGTTGCCCGGTCAGGACCGACTATCGGTGTCGGACTGATCAGAATTTTAAAAGTTGCGTCAGATTGCTTGACCGATTGTTTCAGCCATTCAAATTGTTCCCGGCCCCAGATGGTTTTTTCGGGTCCATCGGGTATGTTATTCGGACTGCGAAAATCTCTGCCCTCTACCATCCAAATCTGTAGATCTTTTCCCCAACGGCGTGTCCGGTGCGGCATATCTCCGGTCGGCATTTGCTCATTAAATAGCTTGATGCCCTGTTCAAAAGTAAACCCGATAATGTCCTTTCCGGGATAGGCGTCATTTCTGCCGATGTCATGATCATCTTTTATCATAAAGCATGGAACGGAACGATAGAACTCTTTTTGCGGTTCCAGGCCGTGGATGCGATGGTACTGCAGACGGGCGCGGTCAACGGCATTTTCCTGTTTTCCGGATGCGACCCATTCACGGTCCAGATAAACAAAGTCACCGGTGTGCACAAAAAAATCCGGGTTCATTTCATCCATCACTGTGAATATGTGGTGACCGTTTTCACGGTCGCGGTTTCTATATTTCTGACCGGTCACAACCGTAAACATCACTTTAGCGGGGTACAGAACGGGAGGGGCTGTGCAGAAATTTCCCTGCACAGTCTGACCCGGCGGTGAAGCCTCTGAAGCCCGGCATTCTGTGCTGAATGAATATTTTGTGTTTGGTTCCAAACCATTTATTTTAAATTTATGCGTATAATCCCGTGTTCCGTCAACTGCTGCCCACGGCGTACAAACCATATCAGCGGCATCTTCCTGTTTGGAATAGCATAACCTCACCTCACCCGGCATACCGGGCACTGCACCATGCATCAATTCGAGATCTATATCCGGGTAATATTTTTTCACAGGTGTTGAATCATTGAAAATATCCTGTTCACGTATTACAAATCCTGTATCTTGCCGATCGGCGTTTTTAGTCAGTCGGCACCACACAATCGCTGACGTCTGATCCACTTCGCCGATTTTCACTCCTGAGGCCTGGTATGGGGGGCCATTCTCGGCAGCAGAAATACATACCAGGCTAAAAAGAAAGGCAATCACAATGCGGATTACTCTATGGGTAAATGGAACTTTAAATCCCGATCTTTCAATCATCTCCGTGTCCTATAGCTAAATATTTGATTTGATAAAAAGGCAAAGGAAAAAATATTCCTGGTGCCATTTGATTTGTTCTCACCTGCATTTTCCGGCGGGTACGCTCAAGGATTTGTTCGTCTTTGCGTTTGGCCCGGCTTTTATTGTTCATGCGCCATTGCATTTTAAGAAGTCATCAATATTGTAGCGGTGTCCGCTCACCTGATCCAGGCCATATATCACACCCGGGGCATAGGAGAGGGTAATGAGAAGCAATATCCAGATAATTCCGGTTTTTTTCTTTAACACAAAATCTGCCTTTAACAGGTTCTGCGGGTTTTCGGACTATGGGTGAGCTGTCCTGAACTTGCAGCAGGACAGCTCGTTCTGGTCTAAACTTTCAGGTGCGGAGTTCAGGTTTAAGTGTCTAATTTCAACTACAAAATCAGTCGATTACATCACTATATTCGTATCCGGTCAAGTGTTCAAATATTTCGTTCATTTGCCGCCGCCTGCTCTCGGCAATGTCAATATAATCTTTTAAATGATTTCGGGTATAATCGAACTGTCTCTGATTGATATGACCATCCAGTTGATTCCACAATTTCAGCATCTGCTTTGTTCCCGCGACGGCGTCATCCAGATTGGCATACATGTCCTCGATCAGAGTCCTGCCGTTTGTGAGTTTGTAATCATATTCGACAAAATGAAAGTACGGCAGAAACGCTTCAGTTTTTACGGGGTCAGCAAATACGGAGCGCAGTTGCGGAGCATATTGCTCAAGTTCTTTCTTTTGGGCTTTGGTATTCACTATTCCAAAGCCCTTTTTGTTGAGAATATGAGGAGTCTTGCTCTCGACCAGGTTGTCTTCAGAGGTGTCGAACCAGACGCCTCTGTATCCGCGATACAGATAAAGGTTCTTTAATACATTATCCGAGAGGTACAATATATCTTTGACGGTTTTAGCGACCTTTGGGTCTTTATTAAACGTTAATTTTATCCATTCGTCGTATATTTGATCCACTGAAATGTCGGGATTCCATCCGAGTCGGCCCAATCCGTAATAGTTTGCCATATTCAATGGATTGGATGTCCAGGCGGGGGACGGGCTGATCATTGACACACCCAGCAGACATTTTATTTCATTTTTGTTATAACTGCCAGGACCATTGCGATAATTATCGTAATCCATCCACCATTTCCATTTTTCAATCCAGGATGCCGGCCAACTTTTTGCCACGACCATCTCTGTACCGTACGCAGTTTCCCGCAGCGCGCCGTCCAATGGTGAGATCGGAGCAGACAGGTCCCAGTCCAGGGGGTTGGCCTTGCCGACAATGGTCACGTTTTCGCGGTATGTGCCGTCATTGGGGACATAGATATCGTACTGCATAGTGTTTCGATACACCGGGGTCAGGTGTTTGTATCGGTGTTTGCCATAAACAAAACCGCGCACCAGAGCCTGGCCGCCGTACGGCAGTAAATTATCAGCAATTTGATTGACCATGGGAGGGAAGGGATTGCCCAATTGACCTTCGGAGCCCAGTTTCAGCAGATAACCGCCAAAGTCCGGAACATGGGCATACAGCGTATCAGCTGTAGCTTTTTCCAGGGCCAACAGATAATTGGGCGTCCAATACAGGGTGATCCCGTAATTGCGGAATATTTCAGCTAATAATTCCACCTCATCCAGGTGTTCTAAAAAATTATTCTGAAATTGCCAGTTGATTTCGGTCGGACACACGGCATTCCAGCCTGCAGATGCCAGTAACCGGGCCCAGTCTTTTATTAATTTGGTATTTCCTGTGCGCAAATCCTCCCAGCTGTAAATAGAATTATAGCGATTGCTCTCCCATTTAAAGGAATTGATTTCCTTTGCATGCCAACCGTCACTTGCAAATCCGCGAAACCAGTCCCAATGCCCTATTAAGCGTATTTCCACTTTGGGATTTGAAAGGATATCCAGTTTGTCCAAGTCTTTTTCAAAATTGATCTTTCTGATTAAATCAAAGGCGCCGAATACAACACCGGCGGGTTTATTAGCGGCAACAAAGATGCAGAGACTACCATGATAATCTACAGTTTTAATAACATATCCATCATGAACAATTTTATCCAATTCGAGAACCGCAGCCATTTCACTTATAATTTTCGATTCAGAAGGTGTTCCGAGGATAATGTTCCCCTCTTTAGCCGGCGATGAAATAACTTCAAGTTCTGGCTTTTGATGAATAGCAGCGGTCAATTCTTGGCCTGCTGTATAAATGGTTGAGTTCTGTCCCTGGATCACGATATGTTTAAATTTGAACGGATTTACTGTATTGTCCGGCTTTTCTCTCAACCAGGCATCATATAATTCTTTATCGGATTCATTGAAGGAATAGACATAGAGGTCTTTTGGTGGTTTGATGATATCCTGTCTTGACTTGTAAATAGATGTGGTCGCGTTGTATATTCTTTGCACATCCGCTATTTCAAAAATTTCATCATAGATTCGAATGTCATCGATAAATCCTGTAAACTCTTCTGCGATTACAATTTTGCCGAGATCTTGTGTTTTTAACGCTTCCACATCAGATTCGGACAGATCAATGACTGCTATCAGTTCTCCGTCACGCCACCCAATAAACCTTTTATTTACATAGTCAAATGTGACGGCAAAATGATGCCAGACATTATTGCTGATCATGGCATTGTCATGAGGATAAAATGCGTCCTCTCGCATTACATACTTGTGCCATTTATCATTCATGACAGTGCCGGAAAATTTAAAGCTGGTCTCGCCTTTGAATCTTGCTTGCAGATAGCCCCTATAACTTCGCAGAGTAAATGCACCATTGTCATAGTCGACCAGATTATAATTATGCACATAACTTGAATTGACCCATAAACTGATGGTACCGGCTTTGATAGCGAGTTTGGAATCAGCATTTGTTTTTATGGTAATCGGTTTGCCGTCAGGCATCACTTTCATGCAAAACTGGTCATTACCAAGGGGATAAGCCATGGCATCCCCCAAATCAGCGGGATTGTTATAAGCGGAACCATCCTGCCCTGTGCCTGCAGGGAAATCCCATCTACCGACCGGAGCGGCGGTATTTTTGTCTTTTGCCATGCAGAATGATACGGACAAGAGCATGACAATTACCTGTGTTGCCGTTATGATTCTGAAAAATTTCATATTTTACCTTTCACACTTTTAAACCAAGACAGGCTTTTAGTACCTTTTATTCGTTGCGCTTTCATTGACGTCGTCAAGTCCGTCACAATTATGGATTTTGAAATCATGCACCCTTTCTCTTAATTCGATGCGGTATTCTATACCGGACCCTTTCTGCAGGAAAGTGTCGGACAGTTCCACACTGGAACCCTCATCAATCACAAATGCGGGTCTGTCGTCATTTTGCTCAAAGCCGAACTCACATTCCCTGAAACTGATATTTTTCACATGTCTGAGGTACCAGGCATAAGAAGGGATAGCGCCGACTTTTCTCGGGAATCTTTCGTCATTTTCTGATGGTTGAATAGACGCTTCAGAAAGCGGATGTCCGCCTTTTGCCCGGATGTTTACATCTTTGAATGTAACATTTTCAATGGGGGTGCCGGGTTTGCCCCAAATCACCGAAGGCATTTCTCTGTTTTTTATATAACTGAAACAATCTGTTGCCGTAATATTTTCAAAATCAATATTACGAATGACACCGCGGCTGTATGTACCCGCGGGTACGCGCGCTACATCCGAAATTTTGAGGAAAATGGGGACAAATGTTTTTTCCATGCTTATATTTTTATACGTTACGCCGTCGATCACACTGCCGTCATTGGATGTCAATGCTGATTCCGGCTTTGCCGGCATTTTTAATCCGAATGTTCTCGAAACGGATGTTCTGAAACGTACCGATTGTTTCGGTTCCGAATTGAAGGGGATTGCAGCCGCTTGCAAGCGTACAATTGACTACCCGGATATTTGTGCTCGGCAGGGCTTCACCTAATGAGAGATCGCTGCCGAGTTTGATTGCATCATCACCTCCGGCCGGAACCCCGTTCTCATAGCGAACCGCATCAATATAACAATCGCTTATTATGACGTTGCTGCATTGGGATAAATTAATTCCATCGCGGCTGGTGTTAATGTTGACATTGTTAACAGTCAGATCCGAACAGCCTGTTGCCAGTATGGCATAATGTCCGCCTTGTACTATATTCAGATCCCTGATCTCAATGTCTTTGCATAATTTAAGAGCGATGCCCTTGTCTCCTGTACCTTTGGGAACATCGCTGCTGCGGGTTAATGCTGATCCATCCAGGGTGCCGGGGCCTAATATTTTAATGTTTTCGAGATTTTTGCCCCATATCAGAGAGGCTTCCCAGTGGTAATACGCAGCATCCATTAAACCCTGATCGTGTTCATTGGGTTCCCAGTGATCCATGACGCCGGTCAGTGCCTTGACAATGGCTCCGGAATCCAGCTTGATTGTGACATTGCTTTTCAGATGAATCGAACCTGTGGCATAGATTCCTTTTGAAAAACGAACAACGCCGCCGCCTGAATCAGAGCATGCCGTGATTGCCGCATTGATTGCAGCTGCATCATTGCTTTGTCCATCTGCTTTTGTGCCAAAATCGGATACATAAAATAATTTGTCTGTGTCTGTTTTGTTTTTATTGTTATCAGGAGATATCAATGTACAATTTAGAAAAAATAAGGAGCAAGCGAGGATCAAGAAACTCGATAGATTGTTGATAATTTTCATTGATATGCCTTCCATATATTCATTTTTTGTGTCATTCCAGTTTTTAAAATTAATTGAATCTTTACTCGGCTGAAGACGATGCAGATCTCATGTCACACGGATAGTCGCTGAATTTGCGAAAAAATTGTGTGCTTTTATTGTGCCATTTTTCTGCGTGCTGTTGCTGTTCTTCAAGCTTATTCAAAACATGCTGATATCGTTCATCATCAATCAGGGGTTTTAACGACTCCCACAATGATATCATTGTGTTGACATAGTCCAGACCTTTATCATATTTGAGACAGAGTTCCTGCCAAAATGTATTGCCGGATTTCATTTGATGATCCCAATCAACTTTGTGAAAATAGCTTATGTATTTTTCCGGCGCTGTTTTAATATTATTAAATCGATCATTTATGGGGCTAAAATACTGGTCTACAGCGCCTGTGCCGCTGCGGGTACGCTCATAGCCCAATCCCTGACTGTCGGCAAACCAGTACCTGTTATTGCGCTTTTCATGACCGGGCTCATAATGCTGTCCATCCATGGTAAAAATCAGTCCAAGGGGGGTCATATAGTTAACAACCGCTTCCCATGATCCCGACATGATCGATTTTATTGTACTGACAATTCTGTCATCGTTTCCCCATGTCATTCTGATCCATTCTTCAGAGATTTCATCTGAAGACAGTGAATAGTCCCAGGCCAAACGTCCGAAAGCATACCAGTTTGCCTGGGCAAAGTGATGCCCGCACCAGTTTCGGTCCGAACCCGTATTGGCAACGCCTGCAATACCGGTCATAGAATGATTATCCAGAGATCCGTCGATAACGGTTGCGACAAATGAGTTTTACCTTTGGCATAGGTGTCAAAATTCAGAATTTCTTTCCACATCGGAGTCCAGATAGACAAGATATGTAGATTCACCAAGATATTCCTGGGTGATCTGGAATTCCATTAACAGGGGAGTTTGAGGCATGGCCCCGAATAACGGATGAACCGGTTCGCGCGGTTGAAAATCCAGCGGTCCGTTTTTCGGCTGAATAAAAACATTCGATTCAAATTGTCCATCCAGAGGAACAAATTCTTTATACGCGCGTTTTGCACGGTCTGAATCAATATCGGAATTATAGACAAAAGCTCGCCACATGACAATGCCGTTATGCGGTTTTAGAGCCTTGGCCAGCATATTGGCGCCCTCGGCATGAGTGCGTCCGTAATCCTGAGGCCCCGGCATGCCTTCTGAATTGGCCTTTACAAGAAATCCGCCGAAATCCGGTATATATTTATAAATTGTATCGACTTTATTTGTCCACCATTGAATCACATCGGGATCCAGAGGATCGGCTGTATGCAAATTTCCGATTCCTCCCCATTTTTTAAATGCAAACGGCGTCTCTGAAGGCTTCATCGGGGCATTATAATTGGCGGTTAAATATACGGTAATTCCGTACGGCCTGAAAATATCGGACAAAGCTGCTGCTTTTTTTAGATATTCGTTTTTTAAAATATGCGGCTCAGCATTCACATTGTTCAGGACAACACTGTTTATGCCGATTGATGCGTTGGCTCGGGCGTAATCCCGGTATCGATGATCAATCTCATCCGGCAAGTCCTCCCACTTCCACAGGGTTTTTCCGGCATAACCGCGTTCTATCGTGCCAAAGCGGGTAGAATAAATATTATCCCAGTGATTTAAAAACCGTCGCTGAATTTTTGGAGACTGAATGATATTTAATGCGTTGATGGGTTTACGGGTTTGCAGCAATCTCAAAAAATGAAAGGAACCGTATAAAGCCCCGATTTTATCGTCTGAAGCGATTACGGTGATTTTTTTTCCCTGTACAACGGCAGACCGGATGATATATCCCTCATCGCCTAATTTCCCGAGTTCTTTTTCCCATCCTAATGATGCAATCCATGCAGAACTTTTTACCGATCCGACCGCAACAGCGCCATCGCGGGTGATATGAGAGGACTGTTGCATATCTTTTTGTAAAAGATTTGCCAATCCCCTGGAAAGTTCATTTTTTATGATTTGAAATGTTTTGCCATTGCCTGGAACAACAATCTCGGTAACATTCTGTTTATATTGTTGAAGCAATTGAGGATTTTTCACACGCTCATATTGCAGCCAAAGATTGTATCCATCTTTGGCATAACTGTTCAAAACAATACAAAGAATACCTGCCAATAAAAATACATAACGATTAAATGCTTTTTTCATCTTTTTTCCTGACGAGTTTTACCCAAATCCCGGTCTGCGTCGAAAATACCAGCATCGAAATTAACTTTTTAACCGTATATCCCTCCGGATACACCAGATCTGTTTCTTTAGCCGTAGTCATGCACCTTTACTAAAAGTGCCATGCAGTGAGAATACATACATGGCACTTTTGTGATTTTGTCAATGAATCTATTTCATCATGGTCATTTTTTTCATCTCAACCTGCTGACCTGCCTGCAGACGGTAAAAATAGATACCGCTGGGCAATTGATTGCCGGCATCGTCCTGACCGTTCCAGTTCACCCGGTAATCACCGGCTGTTTGTGCTGCATTCACCAGTGACCGCACTTTATGTCCTATTGTGTTGTAGACTTCAAGTGTGACATTGGATGCGGTTGAAAGCTTATAATCGATCATGGTTACGGGATTGAATGGATTCGGATAATTCTGCAACAGCTGTAGACTGGAAGGAGCGCTTGTGCCTTTTGCGGCAACGCCTGTTTCCAGACCTGTCAGTTCACTGGGCAGAGCCATACCTTCTCCCGGTGCATAAGCGCCGCTTTTGTCCCAGATAACCCAGTCGAACAAACAGCCATGCATGCCGCCGGTACTGGAATCGCCGATTTTGATGTAATTTTGATCCACGGATTTGTCTGTAATGCCGGTAATAAGCGGTTCCGGATTTTCATCCACATAGATATTGACTTCATTCCCTTTTAAGGTAAATCGATATATATGCCAATCGACTACCTCTGGAAACTCGACAACCTGATCAATATAATTAATGTCGATTACGCCCGGGTAATCAAGACGGAATTCTTCCCGCCATTGGCCATTGCGTAGCGATACATAGCAATACCGGTAATCATTGTCATCATCAGCCTGTGCATCCAGAATGCCCTGGGAGGGTTTGGTCCGGAACACACAGGTTACGCCTACAGATGGATCCTCAATATTCCAGTTGTTGATAAACGATTCCTTGCGGTCGCCGATTAACTCTTCAACCTGAATTAAATGATTGCCCTCGATATCCGGGTCTTCAATCACGGAAAAACAAATCGGATACACCATTATCCGTAATAAAATCCGTATTGTCCTGTTCGACCCAAGCCGAATCTCCCATAAATGTGTTTTCCGGCAGATCCGAGCAATCATAGACAACCCATTGACCGAAAGCAGTGCCGAATCCCAGGACCAGTACTGCAACTAAAATGAATTGTATCATTTGCCTTTTCATGACTTCCTCCAATTATTTGAGTGTAATTATTATGAATTAATGAAACAATTTATCTGATAATCACCTCCTCCACATGAATGTATTTCCAATACCATGCATTTTCTGGTTAAAAATCCACAACAAGAGAAAATCTGTCTACCATACCGAGTATGGAGCCGAACTCGGAATAGGAATAATCGAATTGAAAGCCTTTGTGTCTGAATCCGACACCCAGGGAAAAACTTTCCACATCATAATTGAATTTATATCCGCCGCGTATGGCCAAAAAATCATTGTACACGTATTCGCTGCCGATATGAACCCTTTCTGAATAATCCCGGGGATTTACACCTTCCAGGGCAAGCATGAGTTTATGCTGTTCTGAATCCACATTGACCATTTGCAAAACATCACCCGAAAAACCCACTCGGAATGTCAAAGGCAGTACAAAGTTTTCATCGATATATTTTATCTCTTTTGAGAAATGCTGGACAGAAACCGCCACTTTCACGGCATTCCATCCGGTATTGTACAGGGTTCCGATATCAAAGGCCAATACAGAAGATTTCTCGGCGATCAGATCCTGTTCACAATATTTGACCGTAATACCGGCGCCGAAACTGTTTGTGAACCGCTGCGCATAAGTGAGACCGATGGCCATTTCTGTGACGTTCAAATTACCGGTATCTTCATATCCCAGATTAGAATTGCTGATTCGGGTACCTTTAATGTCACCATTATCAAGGTTCACCGCATTGATACCCAGGAATCCATAGCTGCCCAAATTGAATGCGGCAGACACGGCCTGACGTTTCATCTCTGCGAACCGGATCGGAATACTGGGCAAAAGCCAATTCCTTTTGATCGAAGCAAGACCAGCAGGTATTGGAAAATACCGTTGATGCATCTCCCTCCAGGGTGACCACCGCTCCGCCCATGGCAGCGCTGCGTGCACTGGATCCGATTTTTAAAAATTGGTATCCGGTTTGAGCGACTTTTTTAACATTTTCAAATTCCGGAAAGTCTTCACGAATTTGTGAAAAAATGATATTGGGAACAGACAAAACAATGATCATTGTTATTAATATTTTGAAAGAGTATTTTTCCATTGTCAACTCCTTTTATTGAAAAAAATTGGACAGAGAGCGCTATCGAATAATAATAAATTTGCCCATCATGCTGCCCTTACCTTCTGTACTTTTGACGTGATAAACATAGATACCGCTCGATATAAACTGGTTATATTGGGTAACCTGGAACCAATCGTGTGTCCCCTCATCGGAATCATGATTGATTTCATCCACAATGTCGCCGGATTGTGTGAAGATGGTGATTGTACAGGGTCCCGGCAAGCCCGCAAAGATTATTTTGTCTTTTTGACCGGTATAATTTCCCTGACCGGATCTGTCATAAACAAACGGATTCGGAACCACTCTGACATCTTTTAAATCTTCCGCTCCCAGGGCTGTTCTGGGAACTGCAGATTTTCTCGAAGTCCGAGCCCAGTATTTGCTGCTTTCCGCATCTTTGCTGTTCATGGCCGTTAATACGCAATAATAATCAAATCCTCTTTTAACACTGTCATCTCTTATAGATGTTTCTGTTATACCCTCCATGACCAGAGGATAAATAACTGAATCCTGCACACCGAGCGCTCTGTAAATATTATAGTATTCAGCATCCGGAACCGCTTCCCAGTTTAAATCTATATATCCCGGGCCGCTTTCAATGGTTATGGCAGCAGGCGGTTCAGGATTCATACCGGCGGGTAGCTGTAAATCATCCCGCCACAGTTTTTTTGATCTGCTCAATTTGTTCAGCAAATCCGTTTTACCCCAGCGCAGAAACTCATTTTTCTGGGTATCGGTAATTTCACCATTTTTATACTTTGTTCCCCATTCCCGGCATTCTTCGGTACTGCGGGCGCCAACCCCCATAAACAAAACGATATTCACGGTATCTCGCAAACGCCAGGTCATACGGACCGACTGACATGTATACTCTGGGCTGCTGTTCATTTTTAGGATCGATACCGGGAGTATCCGGATCTATGGGAGGAGGATAATTTCCGGGTGTTGTTAAATATGAATAAAACTCGTCTTCGGTCCAATTGCTTAGATCATAATTGGCGCCGCGCAAAACCGACACAACTTTTGTTTGATCATTAGTGGCATTCCTGTTGCTTTGGTCGGCATGTACAAGCTGTATCTCCGCGATAAGATGTCAGAAATTCCCAGTCCGTAGCATAGGCTGGATTGCCCTCATCTTCATACTCGCCATTGCTCGGATCATTGTCGTCCCAAGCGGTAAAGCACACTCCCGCAGCGAGTCTTCCGGATCATCTCCGTAATAATCCATAAAATGAGAACTCACGCCGGGATGGTGACGGTCTGACAAATGCTGGTCAGGCCATGATTTCCAACGGTCCAGTATCAAGTAAAGGTCTGTTAAATCCTGATCCGGTAAATCCATCTTCAACTTCATTGGCTTCACCCGTATTGATAAACATATAATGGGTGAGAGCGAAATCCTGATAATCTTCATGACTGAACCCGTAGGTTCTTGCTACGATACGTAATCCCATACTTGAAATATACACGTGTTTGATCATTCTGCGATTGGCTGTCAGATTTTCGTCTAAATACTTTCAATACTGCTCAAATTTTCAGAACATCTCCGCCGTCCACAATAATGTTCGTAGGAGCGTATCGAATATATTTATGGAAGAGTGAGGATAAATGCCTCCCACCTGATATTCATACAGTGTTCCGTTGGGATCTGTCCAGTTTTTTGCCATAAAAGAGATTGTACTCTTCTGCATTCCCAACCATCTTCTTCATCAAATCAGCCGGATACAAAATTCATACGAGCCGTCATCATTAACATCCATTTGAAATCTTCCCAATCAGAATCCAGTAATTTCGCTGAACCCTGGAAAATGCGAAATATTAATATCAAAATTGGAAAATAGTTAAAAAATCTATCTACCGTCATTTTGAAATCTCCATTTATAGTACATGTCGAATTGGAAAATTAGAAACTCATCCTGATGCCGAGCCAGATATCGCGTGTCGGACCATACAGCAGATAATACATTCCTTTATCCAAAAGTTTTTGAACATCGGGATCGTCATATTCACCCGGTTTCATACCCTTTTCAGCCACAAGTTCCAAATACTGCTGCTGACTGATGAGTGACTGGTTCCAGAAACTACCGTCGCCGTCCAGAAATTTGGAATTTAACAGGTTTTGGATTTCTGTATACAATTCCGTGTAAATCCCAAACAGCCTGAATCCTTTTGATAGATGCAGATCGATGTTATGCCAGGACGTCCACTGGATATTATTTTCTTCTTCACCCGGATACGTTTCGGAATGATAGGTCAGCCAATTGCCTGCTTCCCAGCGTAAATAGGTGGTGATTTGAACATCGGAAAAGAGCGTGTTCATAACCGGCTGTTTTAAGGATTCCGGGGTTCGAAAGGTCAGGTTTGCCCTGAACCTGGGGCGTGGACGCGGTTTGCTTCGATTTGGGCGATTGCATATATTTCGGAATAGATCTTCAAAATAAGCCTGGTATCCATACCATCCTCTGTTTGACAACCTGTAATCATAACTTGTTAGCTCTTCCGCCAGATATTTGTTATAAGGCAGAAACAACTCAAATTCAAATCCGCGAATATCCCGATACCGGTTGTTCATTCTTCTATAATAGGAACCCGGATACGTATCACCCAGAAATGCAATGGTTCCTATTTCATTGGATGCATCCTTGTAATAGCCGGTTAATTTGTAGGTAAAGATGTCGGCAACATTATGTTCAACACCCAGTTCGTAAGAAATGGTTTTGCGGAAATTCATATCTTGCATTTCCCATCATTTCCAGACTGCTTGTTTGTTCGCGAATATCAGTATAAAGATCTTCCACGGTAGCACGCTGAAAGAAATATCCGTAATTAAAAAACAGTTTGGCATTGTCTGTGATGGGATGTGATACGCCCAGCCGCGGACTCACAACCACTTTCATGGGCGGAACTTTACTGGGCGCATAATACAGACTGTCATAATTGACGCCTTTTGTATAATAATAGGACCAGGGATCGGTGAACGCACCTTCGAATGATTTAAAGCCATCCATGCGTACACCAATGTTCATGACCATGCCTTCAAATTCTATCTTGTCTTGGATATAGGCGCCCACTTCCAGGTAAGAGACATTGCGTTCAGTCCAATATTCCGGCGGCTGATCTATACGGTGGTCGCTCCAGCGGTGGCGGCCGTAATCGAGATGCATCTTATTTAATGTAGCTTTGAATCCGGATTTGAGCTGATGCCGGTTGGTTATCTGATTGGTATAATCACCGCGCAGCTGGAAGGCATCATACCAGGTATAATCCCGCCAGCCTTTATCCTCGCCCATACGGTGAATGTTCAGTACATCTTCGGCATTGATTCGGAGCAAAGTTTAGCGGGGTTTCATCGAGCCTTACATCTCCGACCATTTTGACGGTTGTGGTATCCCGCATCTCGCCGGGATGGGCCCGGTATTTTGTTCTGTCATATTGAAATCTGACTTTATAAAAGGACCGAGGATTGATCACATGTTCCAACTCCAGGCCGTGAAGTGTCCGCCATACGTTGGCATGCACCATTCGGGTGTCAGAATTAAAGAGATGCCCCGCAGCGGTTCCATCCATGGCATCTTTAACGTTTCCCCAGTAATGGGCATCCACATACCTGCCCGGCTCTGCGTCATAGGTTACCGATCTGGTCTCACCATAATTACCCGTGTACCGAAGCTTTAAATTGTTATTCAGTTTAATTCAATTTTAATGAATGCGTCTGGTCCACGAAAGCGGGTCTTGAAAACCGGAATGCAAACAGTGTTCTGTCAAAATATCCGCTGTAGAAAAAATGCAGTTTATCATTGGTAAAGGGAACAGGTCCGCCGAACGTGGATTCAATATAGTGGTCCGGTTCATTGGCATAATCCTGCGGTCTGTGCTGATATTTCCAGATTTCCAGCATTTCTTCCGGACTTTTGGCTACACCGGCATTCCCATAAGGACCGGGTACTGTTTTTTCACCGCCGTTTCGTTCCATATACGAGTTCCATCCTTCGAAATCCGGTGTGCCGTCACCATCCCGGTCCGGAGAGGGCTCCAGATATAAATAGCGGCCGACGTCCCACCAGTTTTCCGGAGAGAATAATATTGGGTTCGAAATGCTTTCTGGCAGCCGGACTTGTTCTGTAATCCAGACTAAAGGTATAATTGGGACCGCCGTCCTTTGTCACCACATTGATCATACCTGATCTGGCTTGCCCATATTCCGCGCTAAAGCCGCCGGTTAATACCTGGATTTCCTTTACAGCGGACTGCGGGACTTTAATCACCGGCATACCGACACGTCTGTCGTTGCGCGATAAATCATCTACAAAGTAGCCGATTTCATCAATTTCTCCGCCGCGGATACTGAGGTGCCCGTACAAGTTCCGTTCGATTCCGACGCCCATGGCAATGGACTCGCGTAAATCCACACCTGTCGGCATCGAGTTGATTTCCCGGGCCGTCAATGCCATCTGTGAAAATGAAACATCCTTTTGGATTTTCTCCCGTTCAGCGACAATGGCAACTTCTTCGCCTTCTATGGTAGTCATCGTTAATGAAAAATTGACGGTCGTGGTGCGGTCAATGTTTACCTGATGTTTTTCAATGTTTTATAGCCCATCATTTTTGCTGAAACGGTATAGATGCCCGGAGAGACATTAATGATAAAAACAAGATCCTCCAATCCGTCGGAGCCCCCATCTTTGTGCCTGCAATGGTGACGTTAGTACCCGGCAGGGGCTCGCCGGTTTCCGCATCCATAACTTTACCTGTGATTTTGCCTGTTGTTGCAGAAAACACACTAACAGCAAATAAAAGCAAAAGCAACAAGCTGTATAATTTTTTTTGCATGTTAACCTCCAAATCAATAATAGTTACAGCTTTACAATCCCGGAATCAATTGTAAACACATTTGGTATTGAGTTCTTGATGCCTTTATAAAAAGAATGCATTCCAATTCTGTATAATTCTCTATATTTTGTTCATAACCAATGCTCATTGTATTTTTATGGAAACAAATGAACAATCTGCTTTGGTATATACTAATAATTGCAATACATTGCCAGTGAAAAACTTGTTATAAACATGTCAAAAACAAAGTATTTGCAAATGCACGGATAATTCATATATTAGATTTGTGAATAAGGTCTGAATAATTTGACAGTTAACGTGTGATAATATTAGCTGGAGTGTAACATTGTCAAATTTTAATTTAACCAATAGATTGTCAGGTAATATCCTATGATTGACAAAGAAACCGCATATACAATATATACAACTCTCATTGAGAGTTCATACTTTAATTCCGAAATTGATCGCAAGTTCCTGAAATATCTTATTGACGCCTCTGTTAATCACAGAACACTTAAAGAAATAGATATTGCCATGGAATTTTTCGGGAGAACTGACGTATCCCCATTCTCCTCTTTGGACTCGATCGTTCGGTCTCATATGTATTCTCTGCGGAAAAAACTGCAAACGTACTATTTGACAGAGGGGAAAGAAGATAAGAAAAAATTGGTTTTGCCCAAAGGTCAGTACAAGGTGGAATGTGTTGCCACTCAAAATCAAGTCCCCTCAAAAAAGATTAAAAAGAATGCATATGCTGTATTTGCTGCAGTCCTTTTACTATTTATTGCGTTGTCCATCTATTATTTTCAAAAAAGTTATTCTCTGGAAAAACAAGTTCATGGAAATCAGTACAATCATCATGAGAATCCAATTTGGTCTGACTTTATAGAATCTTCTCTGCCGACACTCCTGGTGATAGGTGATTACTATGTCCTTCAACAGCCGCTTGAAACCAATGAGCGTGAACGGTTTATCCGGGATGTGGAAATCAATTCAAAAGAGGATTCTGAAAGTTTTCTCTGGGGAGATCATCCTCAGGAAAATGGAAATTACCGAAACCCCTTTGACGTATTTGGGGATGGAAGTTCCTTATGTGGTTTCGATCCTGGATAATATCTATAATGGACATAAGAACAAGCTGAATATAAAATTAGCGTCAGATTTGGCCTGGCAGGATATGCTGCAGAACAATATTATTTTTGTTGGCAGTGTCAAAACATTGCGGCAAATGAAAATATTTTTTAATCAGTTACGGTTCAGAGGTGAATCTTTTTCCGCATCAGGTGTATTATACCCCTTTTTATACGGATACAACTGAAACTTATTCACTGGAATCCTATTACCGTTACGGATTTCATGACGATTATACCGTCGTTGCGAAATTTCCGACTGAAAATAATGTGACCATGTTGATCATCTCTTTTTCATCGTTTGGCAAGGTGGAAGCGTTAAAGAAATTGTCCGATTCCGAGTACTTGAAGATATTGAAAAAAAACCAAATAAAGGACAAACTGCCTCCTTCTTCCAAGACGTCGTTAAGAGTCTCCGGTGTTGAACGAAGCGGTCTGAATACGGAAATACTGCATTTTCATGAAATTGATTCCAATTTGATGAATATTAATCATAAATTTCCAGGCTCAAAAAACGAATAGCTTGTTAAAGACACTTTTCCATGACTGCGTGTTCCTTTCTGGTGAAGGTATGTGTCGATCGATTTGTAATAAACAGAAATAGTATATATTACCTAAATTGAGCGGTTTTTAAAAAAATAAAAAACCTTTTTGGGTTTATAATAGTTTGTTATTATTTTTAGTTGTGTAACCAATAAAAAGAATAACAACAAAACCCAAAAGGTAGCCATAATATGCAGAAAAAAACCGATACAACGCAACCTAAAATATCAAAAATTGAGATCACAAAAGATAAAATTAGCGGTCGTGGTGGTCTGTTGTTTTTTCTTAGATATATTGACCAAATTCGATTCTATTCTCTATTTGAAAACGTTTTTAGCTTTTTAAAAGGCTCTTCTAAAGGACTGGGATACCGTCAGTTTGTCAAACAGCTTTTTGCTTGGTTTATTGATGGTACGGATATGTCAATCTGTTCTTTTGATCGTCGAAAAAACGATGAAGCCTATGCTGCCGTGCTCGAAAATCACCCGGAACAAATGGCAACATCCCATCAAATCAAAAGGATGTTTCGCAAGTTCAGTTTTGTTGGGCAAATGATATTTCGGTCTCTTTTGTTGGAGATGTTTATTTGGCGACTTATTATTGAACAACCCAAAGAAGTTATTCTTTTGGTGACAGCGTAGTTTTCGACAATGACGGCGCTAAAAAGCGTGAAGGCTCAAATGTGACCTATAAAAATAAAAAAGGATTCCAGCCTATGCAAATTAGTTGGGGGCCTTATGTTGTTGATGCGCTGTTCCGAGCCGGAGATGTTCATTGTAATCATGGCAGCGACTTTATAAAGTCAGTGGGGCGTCTGGTCAAAGCTATTCGACGTCGCTATAAAGATGTTCCAATCATTCTGCTAACAGACAGTGGTTTTATGGATGACCAGAACTTTCGGTTCTTTGAACAACGCCTTGGTATTCATTATGTTTGTGCCGGGAAAATATATAACGATATTAAACAATATGTTAACAATCTTAGTTATGATGCTTTTCGTTCTTATAGACAGACATGGACTTTTGTCGAATTTGCTAATCGCCTCAAATCATGGAAGACATTTCGCCGTTGTATTTTTACCTCTCAGAAAGCTGAGGAAAATGGTCAACTCTTATTTGATTTTGCACAACCGGATTCAGTAATCTATACCAATATAGGCCGAAACAGTGAGCTGGATGAAAAACTAATCAATGCTGGTAGTGGCAATTATCTCAAGGCCGAAAAGATTATCGAGTTAAACCACAGTCGAGGTAGAGCTGAATTAGTACACCGATCACAGAAAGAATTTGCTGGAAGAGAACAGTTACCATTTAAGCGTTTCGGTATGAATAGAGTTTTTTACTATTTGATGATCATCAGCCATTTTCTTTTTGAAGCATATAAAAGGGACATCCCCTGTGAAGCAGTACCAGTTACCGCTTACCCCAATTCCTTTCGTCGGATCATGATTGATTTTGCAGCCAAAATTGTGACAACAGGCGGAAAAATTATACTAAGGGTAACACAGACAGTCTATGATTCCCTGAAGATTTTAAAATTATGGTCATTCATTGAGGAGTATGAACCCGCATTTGTGACGTAAAACATAATAAAAATTAATCGTATTAAAGAGCTAAACAATGGGAGAAGTATGCCGTTACACTGATAATTCTCTGACTTTAATGAAAAATCAGTTCAAAAAGCAAGGTTGATTGCGTAATAAGAAGTTATTTCAGATGAAAACAAATAGAAAAAGACGGCACCGGCAACATTTTGCGCCGGTTTTATTTGGTGCCCTTATAAATCGATCAATTTAGGTATTACATATTTTGTCACAAAATCTGGCCGTTTCTGCAGACCAAATCTGAATTATAAAGCCTCTGATTACAAATCCAGAGTGGAATCATGTAATCCTCAAAAAGCTGACTGATCCGGCTAAAACAATTAGCGTTGCTCTCGGTATTTATTAATTTCGGCAATATATAGCAGAAAACCATTCTCTAATTGATGAAATTTTTCCTATTAAAGAGTGTAGCCAGCAAGGAATATCATAAAGGAAACAGATTTATTTTGAGTGCGGTGTTTCTGTCCGGTGCGTTGCGGGCTTGTTTTGGCATTACGTTTAGGGGGATTGACACGAAAAAGTTTCGTTCACCAATCTGGTTGCCAAATGCAATTTGGCAACCAGATTTTGCGGTTCGGGTTTTGTTATGCCTTTAATTTGGTTTTGCATCCATTCTTATCTTGTTGTCAATCCCCTCGGCAAACGTGAGTTTCGCAATTAAAGTCTATTGCCCCCGATGAATATCCCTGTTCAGAACCGCCCCGGATATTCATTTTGTCCATCCGGGGCGGTCATGCCTGTAAACGTTTCAAAACGGTTCAATTTATAAACCGACAAACCATTTTTAGCCGATTTATCCGTTTGCCTCTGCTTTTCTTTAACACTTTATTTACTCTTTAAAAAAGCATTAGCAATTTTTTCCCAAAACTATTACATTACTTTTTAATCGAACAATCCATTCACTTTAGCTTCCGGGAATCCTGTATGTCCATATTTCGCTCCATATTGCGTCTGGTCAAACATTCCGCTGTGTACGGGGTCGGGCATATTCTGACCCGCGCTATTATATTTCTGCTCATGCCCCTGCACACCAATATTTTCCCCAAAGCGGATATGGGTGTGGCCGGACTCATCTTTACCTATCTTGGAATTTTTACCATTGTCTATGCCTATGGTCTGGATACCGCGTTTTTTCGCTTTTACATTATGGGCGATACGGACAAACAAAAAAACCAGGTGTTCACTACCGCCTTTCTCACCATGATCGGTACATCGATTCTTTTCAGCGCCTTGATTATTTTTAATGCCGAATGGATTGCAGGTCATATTTTTAGTGGTAATGTTCAGGAACTGACCATCGATCTGGTGATGATGGTCCGGGTGGTGGCCGGAATATTAATGTTTGATGCGCTGTGTTTTATGCCGTTTCTCATCCTGCGCGCCGAAGAGCGTTCCACATCGTTTATTCTGTTCAAATTTCTCAATGTATCCGTCAATCTGGGATTTAATTTCATTTTCATTATCGGCATGGACATCGGGAGTGGAAGCCATTTTCTATGCCAATCTCATTGCCTCGGGTGTGACTTTTCTCGCCTTGCTGCCCATCGGACTGCGGCGGCTGACCATGAATTTTTCCCGGTCCATGCTCAAAGAGCTGTTTGCGTTCGGTATCCCGTATTTGCCGTCCACTATGTGTGTGGCGCTCATGGATACGGTGGACCGGATTTTACTGGAACGTCTGGCCGATGTGGAGGCGGTCGGCGTATTCAGTCAGGGACACAAACTCGGCATGTTCATGGCGCTGTTTGTCACGGCGTTTCGCTTCGCCTGGCACCCGTTTTTTCTTTCCACCCTGAAACAGGAAAATGCCAAACAGATCTTTCAAAAGGTGTTTACTTATGTGATTACCGCCTGCACCGTGGTGTTTTTGTTCTTTTCTGCGTTCATTGAAGAGATTGTGCATCTGCGCATCGGCGATATCACCATTCTGGGAAAAGAGTTCTGGAGCGCCACTCAGGTGGTGCCGCTTATTTTTCTGGCTTATATTTTCTATGCCGCGTATTTGAATTTTCTCATCGGCATTTATGTGCATAAAAAGACAAAGTACCTGCCCTGGATCACCTTTGCCGGCATGTCCGCCAATGTGATCACCAACATCACTCTGATCCCGGTTCTGGGGATGATGGGCGCGGCCTGGGCGCGGCTCGCGGCGTATATGGTCATGTCGTTTACCTTGTATTGGGTGACGCGAAAACTCTATTACGTGCGTTATGAATGGGGCCGGATCATCAAACTGGCGGCTGTGGTCGCTGTGTTTTTCGTTTTGATGCGTTGGCAGCCGGTGTATGCCAATACTTTGCTCAAAGCCGGCATTTTCCTGCTTTATCCCGCAGCTCTTTATATCAGCGGATTTTTTCAGCGCGATGAGCTGGATCTGATCAAAGGCGTGCTACAGCGGAAAAACGGAGGCGATTCATGAGTTCTGATTCACAAACCATGAAACGCTTTTATGACAGTGTCGGTGCAAACTATCCCGAAGAAGAAAACGTCTATCACACCTTGCGAGGTATGCTGCGCAAGCGGTTTGTGCTGGACTGGCTGCAATCCCGAAGCGGTTCACTGCTGGAGATCGGCACCAATCGCGGCATGTATCTGCAGCGCTATAACGGCGGATTGCGGGTGCGGAGCGGATCTGAGTCTGACCGCTCTGAAACAGGCAGCGCGCGCCAAACCCGTGCATTATCTGGTCGCTGATGCGGAACGGCTGTATTGTTTCAAAAAGGCGAGTCTGGATCATGTACTGTGCAGCGAGGTGATCGAACACTGTCTGCATCCGCAGGACATTATGAACGGTATGGCACATATACTGGCGCCGGGCGGCGAAGCGCTGATTACCACGCCCAATGCCCGCGGCAAGCGCCCGCAATGGCTGTCCATCGGCGTGATGCGCGATTACGGCGTGCGCAGCGAATGGGAAAACGGGCAGTATTTTCACACAGCGTATCGTCCCGAGGAACTGGAAACAATGGCATCCAAAGCCGGTCTGACGGTGCTTGAAAGCGGTACCTTTGAAAAAGATGTCAAATACGCGGCGAAGATTCCGGCCGCATTGTTATTATTGGGACGCCGAATCAACCGCTTGTTCCATTCACCCCAATTTGCCGCGGTCAATGAAGCGTTTTTTCAGAATTTTCAGGTGTTTATATATCAATGCTGCACCGTCTGCGGGCTGGATAAAGTGCTGCTCAAGTTTGTCAAAGAGGGGGTGAGGACGTTTATTAGAGTGCAAAATAAGTTTCAAGTGAAAACAAGTATATAGTAAACAGTAAAAAGAAAACAGCAATTGCCGTTTTGGGAGGACCGTTTGAATTTGTATTTTGCCGGATCGATTTCCGGGGGACGGGCGTTTTTATCGACTTATGTCGATATGGTGACCTTTTTGCAGAACAAGGAACATGTTGTGCTCACTGAGCATATTATTAAACCGGATGTGGTAGAGCATGAAAATCAATACACGGATATTGAAATTTTCGAACGCGATATGGCCTGGCTGCGGCAGAGCGATGCCCTGATTGCCGAAGTGTCGAATCCGTCTCTGGGTGTCGGGATCGAGATCGCCACGGCATTGCAGCAGGACAAACCGGTGCTGTGTCTGGTGCATAACGAGGTGTTTCTCACCAAAATGATCACCGGAAACCGGCATCCCAGCCTGCGAGTGGTGCGATATGAAAAATGCTCTGACTGGCAGCGGACTGTGGATGATTTTCTCGATCTATTGTCATGAGTTCAATTATTTTACATATGGATATGGATGCGTTTTTTGCCGCCATCGAGCAGCTGGATTTTCCCGAGCTGCGCGGTAAACCCGTCGTTGTGGGCGCGGATCCCAAAGGCGGGGAGGGGCGCGGGGTGGTGTCCACCTGCAGCTACGAGGCGCGCACCTATGGCATACATTCCGCCATGCCTATCTCGCGTGCCTGGAAACAGTGTCCGCATGCCGTTTTTGTCAAGCCGCGCGGAAAACGCTACGCCGAGGTGTCGCGTCGGGTGATGCAGATTCTGCAACGGTATTCCCCGGATCTGGAACCTCTGAGTATTGATGAAGCGTTTCTGGATATTACCTCCACCTACAAGTTACACAAAACGCCGCGGCAGCTGGGTGAACATCTGAAACAATGCATTCAGAATGAAGTTCATTTAACAGCCTCGGTCGGGATTGCCCCCAACAAGTTTCTCGCCAAGATTGCTTCTGACCTGGACAAACCGGACGGCATGGTTGTGGTTCAGGCGGATGAGGTGGAATGTTTTCTGCATCCTCTGGACATTTCTCGTCTCTGGGGTGTGGGACGCAAGACCCTGCCGCTTCTCAAAGATATGGGGATTCATACGATCGGTGATCTGATGCAGTATTCTCTGGATTTTCTGCAAAGCCGGTTTGGAAAAATGGGCGTCAAGCTCTATAATCTGGCGCGCGGGATTGACGACCGGCTGGTCTGTACGGATGAGGAACGCAAATCCATCAGTCGCGAAATCACATATGACCAGGATGTGGATGACGCAGAAACGCACCGCAGGACCCTGCTGTATCTTTGCAATGAACTGAGCCGCGACATGCGCCGCAAAAAAATATGGGGCCGCACCATCAGCATTAAAGTGCGGCAGCAGAACTTTAGCACGTTTACCCGTTCCCGCACTCTCGAGCAGTCCATGCAGCATTTTGACGATCTGTACCCGCATGCTCTGGATTTGTTTGTACGGCTGAATTTGTCCGGTAAACTGCGGCTGCTGGGTGTTGGTGTGTCCAAACTGGAATCATCGCCGGGTCAACTGGATATGTTTGCCGATCAGACACAGAACACCAGCAAACTTGACGATGTGCTGGACACGGTGCGCGAAAAATTCGGTGAAACGTCAATCACGCGCGCCAGTCTGATTGACGACAAACACCCGGAAAAATGGATCCGCGACTGATGCCGAATCTCCGCTATATCATCATGCGTCTGCGCGCCATGTCGCCCCTGGAACTGTTGTGGCGTTCCGTGTGTCGAATTCGTGACCGCCGGGAGATCCGCCGTCGGGTGGAGGATCACCGTGATTTTACAGTGCGCTATGATATCGAACCGGGTCAGGCGGTTTCTTTTATTCATGCTGATCGTCTGCTGCCGGATTTTGCAGCCGGTGCCATTTCGGACGTTTATCGGGAGCGTTTTTCGAAAGAACAAGCAATACGGTTAAATCAGGCCGATGACTGTTTAAAACATCGATTCTCGATTTTCGGTTCAGAGCATACATTTGCACACACAATCGACTGGCATCTCGACTGGCTGTCCGGGCAATCCATTCCCGTGCGTCCCCGCAGTCACTATGATTTGTATGCCGACCGCTCGATTACGGAAGTCAAATACACCTGGGAATTCAACCGTCACGCCCATTTTTTTACTCTGGCGCTGGCCTGGAGTCTGACCGGGGACACGCGCTATCTAAATGAACTGCAGGCACAGTGGCTGCACTGGATCGAAACCAATCCGCTGTATTTCGGCATCAACTGGATTAGCGCCCTTGAGGTTGGCTTTCGGCTGATCAATTGGACCTACGCGCTTGCACTCATCAAACCAGCGCCGGTTTCCAAATCATTTTTCAGCCGGGTGCTGCATTCCGTGGAGCAGCATGCGGAATTTATCGCGGAACACCCCTCCCGATTTTCATCCGCCAATAACCACCTGCTGGGTGAGGCTGCTGCATTAATGGTGGCCGGTGTTTGTTATCCGGGTCTGCTGAATGAAGAGCGATGGAGAAAAAATGGATTCAAGCTGTTATTTGAAGAACTGCCTGCGCAGGTTCATAGTGACGGCATGACCAAAGAGCAGAGCGCCGGCTATCAGCGCTATGTGCTGGAATTCGGACTGCTGGGCCTGCGCTGTGCCGGGATCACCGGTAAATCCGTACCCGAACGGTTACCACAGGGTCTGCGCCGTATGACGGATGCCTGTCTGGCTCTACAGGATGCCAATGGCCGGGTACCGAACATCGGGGACGCCGATGATGGTTCTGCGTTTCCGTTTTCAAGTTCGGACCGGCCTCTGTATCACGACGTGCTCAACAGTTGCGCGGTCCGATTTGAATCCGGTCAATACAAACAATCCGGCAGCCCGGAAGCTGTTTTCTGGCTCAACGGCTCCGGGGGCTTGCAGGCATGGGATGCTCTGCAGATCACCATGCCGCAATCCGCATTGACGTATCTGCCGGACAGCGGTTACGCCGTCATCCGTCAAAATCAGCCGTTCCAGCAGCATATGGTTATGGATGCCGGGCCGCTGGGATTCGGAAAACTGGCGGCTCACGGTCATGCGGATGCCCTGAGTGTGTTTCTGAATGTGAGCGGTCAGCCGGTGCTTGTGGACAGCGGAACCTGGCTGTATCTGGGCGCCGGACAGGAACGCGACACTTTTCGCGGCACTGCTGCGCATAATACACTGATTATTGACGGACAGGACCAGTCCGTCCCCCTGGGACCTTTTCAATGGGGGCGACGCGCCCAAGCCGGATTCGAACATGTCTTTGAAGATGATGCCCGCATCATCCTGAATGCAAAACATAACGGCTATCGAAAACAGACGGGAACTGTACACCGGAGCGTCGAGTTTGATAAACACAGCACCTGGATTCTGACCGACACCGTGCACGGCAATGGACTGCATGAGATGGAAGCGTTTTATCATATGACCACGGAACCGGTACTGGAAGATCAGCAGGTAATATGTGCTTTTGATGGATTCCAGGTGGAATTTAAATTCGAATGTGAGCAAGCTTTTTGTATTGATATTCAGAAACAGCCGCACTCGCCGAGTTTCGGCAACAGGCAGGATCTGCCGGTTATTGTGGTCCGTTTGAACGCCCAATGCCCGTTCGAACTGCGAACCGAAATCCGGATCAAGAACGCTGCACAGGTTAGAGTATGAAGTTTCGTTATATCATTGTGGTATTTTTACTGACAAATTTGTTGTCTGCTGAACCTTTGCATCTGAGTCTGCGCTCCATGTGGGTGTTGTCGCATGAGAATCAGGAACAAGTGCGGCAGGCTGAACAGCTGTTCAATCAGTTACAGACCTACATGCAGGAGACAGCGGACCTACAATATGTATCCATAGACAGCCTGCAGTTCTCCTTTGGCGATGTGTTACTAAGGGATTTTGACAGTTATGCGCGCGGCCGGCTTGAGGTTTTGGACGCTGAATATGAACTGGATGTGTTGTGTTTCTGCTATGCCGATGTCGAACGAAAATCTTTAAAGTTTCGGATCGAAACGCGCGCGTTTCCTTCCGGTTTGCCGGTGACCAGCCGGACATTTGATCCGGCTCACGATACTGAATCTTTGACGCGGCAGTTTCAAGAATTTGTTGACGATATCCGGACGCAAAAAAGCCAGTACGGATTTCCGTTTGTGGTGGATGAACACTCGATACTGTTTCTGTCGCCATCGCGGCAATCCAAATCTCTGCAGTCGGCGTTACACGGCGCGTCCGTGGCCCAGCAGGTTCTGAACCGGTACCAGTCGCAGAAAATGCGTGTTCAGCTAACCCTGACAGAGAATCCCGGTCTGACCCCCGGACGAACGGATTCTTTGTGCAGCGCGATGAACGCCGATGTGTTGGTGAATTTATTTGATTCTACCCTCACGCTTGCTGTTTCACCCCCGCAGGACCGGGATCGGCTTCCCTACTGGCCGCAACAGCATGCTTTTCGCAGACTGGACTGCGCCCCGGACTCTTTTCTGACTGAGGCTTTGCTTTTTGCCTTTTACGGTGAAAAGGCTTTGGGCAAAGTTCAGCAGGCCCTTTCAACGTCACCTGTTACCGACTGTCACCGCGGACTGGCCTGGCTGGCATCCATAGAATTGTCCGGGCCGGACTCGGCCGGTGATGAAACCATACCGGTTTTGGACCAGTGTTATCAAACATTGCTCACTGCTCCGGAGAACGGCTGGACGTATGCCAATTACGGCGGATATTTGATGCAGACCGGACAGTATGAACGTGCCCTGACTCTGCTGGAAAATGCTGAAACGCTGTTCACCGCACGTCAACAGGCATTCGGGCTGCAGATTGTACTGGCGTTGCAGGGGGAAACGTTGCTGACAACCGGTTTCCCGGACCGGGCCCGGCTCTTTTACGAACGCGCGGCGGATGTTGCGGAAGAACGTCGTGATCATAAACGTGCGGCCCGCTATTATTTTCGGCTTGCCGATATTTCCAATGAAGGCAATGATCCGCTTCAGCTGTGGGCGGACTATGAGGCGCGCAAACAACAACTGCTGCTGGCCGGGGATACCCTGGGTGCGGCGCGGTCTGATCGTGAAATCGGCGAATTGATGCGCGACATGGAGCAATACGATACATCCCGGCGGGCGCTGCAGCGCTATCTGGATGCTGCGCTGCGTTTGTCCAGTGACACGGATATCGCACGTGCGTATTTGCAATTGGCGCGCACACAAGCCAGAGATGGCAATATCCGGGAAGCCGTGGAATTTTACTGGTCGGCTGCGGATTATTACGAAATTCTCGGAAAGACCGGACAGCTGGCGCACGCAGACGAACAACTGAGCCGTTTGTATATCATGTTGGGAGATCTGCGTCAGGCCAATGCGCGCTGTAATTCCGCTTTACGTTTGTATGAAAGCGAGTCCGATACAGCGGGACAGGTGCGCTGCATGGCGAAGGCGGGATTTTTGGCGGCGCTTGAAGGACGCTACAGCGAATCCCTGGATTATTTTGATGATGCATTGAGTCTGGCTGCGGACACCGGGCCGAAACTAATGGCGCTGGTGCTGTATATCAAGGCGCGGACGCAGCAGGCTGTCGGGGAGGACGCAGCGGAAACGTTTCAACAGGCGCAGCAATTGAGCGGCGGCATCATTCCCGATGTTGTAAAGGAACTGTCCGTACCGGATTCGCTTTTTAATCGTTAAAAGGAATTGTATGACCAAACTGCATAAAGAACTTTTAGCGCGCATTGACAAGGCTGCCTGGGAATACAATATGTTTGAATCCGGAGATCATATCCTGATCACTGTGTCCGGCGGCGCTGATTCCATGGCTCTTCTGGACCTGTTGGCACACCGTATTCGATATATCAAAAATATTGATCTCACTGCCGTGTATGTGGATATGGGGTTTCAGCATGCGGCGGAACGCAAACGCGTGATGCAGAATTTTTTTGAATGTTGCAATGTAAAGGGAACCGTTATCAAAACGGAAATCGGACCGTTTTCGCATTCGGACGCCAACCGGGAGAATCCCTGTTTTCTGTGCACGCGCCGGCGGCGGAAAATCATATTCGAGACAGCTGATAAATTTGGCTGCAACAAAATCGCCTGGGGGCATCACAAGGATGATATGATCGAGACGTTGCTGTTGAATATGTTTTACAATCGCGAGATCAGCACCATGCCGCCGCGACTGGAGGTGTTTCACGGCAAATTCCAGATTTTAAGGCCGCTCATGTACATCGAGGAAGAGTTACTGAAAAAACACGTCAAGGAACGCGGACTGCCTGTGTTTGATCAGGAATGTCCGTCCGACGGTCACACCAAACGCCAATATGCAAAAGATTTGATCAAACAGATCGAACAGGAGATTCCCGGCGTGCGCGAAAATATTTTCAACAGTATGAAACGGGTGGAAATGGATTATTTGCTTTGATCAACGACCTGTTATCATAATAACTTTTTAGCTCTTTATTTAGAATTCGAAAAAATTACTTGCTAATTTAAAAAAATATGATAATGTTTCTAAATGAACTATATGTTTTTACACTATGAGATTTCTCTATGCAGCGCAAAACCTTGATTCATGAAATAACAAAAAGTGTACGAAAAATTGAACCTGGTTCACAGATAATTCTTTATGGATCACGCTCCCGAGGCGATGCGAGGCCTGAATCCGATTGGGATTTGTTAATTTTAGTTGACGGGCCTATTGATGATGCACGTATTGACAGGATTCGACACTGTCTTTATGAAATTGAGTGGAAGTCTGGCCATGTCCTCACTTCTATTGTGCGCAGTCGGGGTGAATGGAATAGTGAACGATATCAAAACATGCCCTTTTATCAGCAGGTCCAACGCGATGGAGTAATGTTGTGACTGAATGGAGTCAGGATCTTGTATTATACCGTATGAAGCGGGCAAATGAAACTTTAAAGGATGCGGATGTTTGTGCTGATAATGAACGTTGAAATGCGTGTGTAAATCGTCTCTATTATGCTTGTTTTTATGCAGTCTCCGCACTTTTTTTATGTCAAGGTTTATCCTCCTCCAAACATACAGGATTACGCAGTTTATTTAATAAATATTATGTGAGAACTGGCAAAGTTCCAAAAGAAATAGCATATATTTATAACGATTTGTTTGAAAGACGTCAAGAAGCGGATTATATAGATTTTGTTCAATTTGAAAGAGATCAAGTTACGCATTGGCTCTTACAAGCCAGGAGACTTTTTGAAAATATTAATGTTCTAATCAAAAAAATGAAGAGTTAAGCTTTTATTTTTTTGGGGCATACCATGCCTGTAACCAACGAATACCTCGAAACTATCCGTGATCAACTGTTGTCCTGGCATGAGGTCAGCATCTGTAAAATGTTCGGCGCCGCGGACTCTATTGGAACGGCTTGATGTTCGCTTTGGTGGCGGACAAGGCGTTGGCGCTGCAGCGGGAGAAAAATTAAACAAGGAGAGTTATAATGAGTCAACAGTATAGCATACCGGCAAGAAGCCGACAAGCCAATCAGGATTTAATTGATTTGACGGATTATTATACTTCTGCTTTGGATGAAGATTGGCTGGGAAAACCAAAACGCAACCTCTCGTTTCTGCCCAAAGGAGTTCAGGTTTTTGCTAAAGCTGCATTTGATGTCCGCGGAATTTTGCAGCTTGCTGGGAAAAGTACGGACGGCAATTTTTCTCAGTCTGGCGAAAAAATTAAAATTAATCGCAAGGGTCGAAGATTGCATTTTCTGCATGGGGCAGTGGGACAAGCCGATAAAAATGTCAAGATCGGGGAATACATTCTTCACTATACGGCGGGACAGACCCTGCATATCCCTATTCTCTATCAAAGACAAATAATGCATACATGGATTAAGAATGACGAGTCGTTACCTACTGATGCTGATATTGCGTTTACAAGTGAGACTGTTGACGCTTTAGCATCAGATAGTAGAGTCCGGGTGTATAAATATACAGCTAATAATCCGTTTCCGGGTGAAGAAATCGAATCCATTGATTTTGTTTCAACAATGACTGAGGCGGCTCCCTTTTTAATTGCTTTGACAATCGAGCCAAATGAGCCTGTCTATGAAGGATTTAGTATGGCCCGAATTGATGATTTTTGCCCTATCGCGCCACGTAGTCCGGAAGCTACTCCCGATATGATAGATCTCTCTGAGCATTACACTTCTTCTCTTGATGATAATTGGTTTTGTCATGCCGGACATGATTTGCGTGATCTGCCTCAAGGCGTTCAGATGCTGGGAAATACTAGTTTTGATATCCGTGGATTGGTTCAGCTCGCATCGAGCAAATCCATTGATGTGACTGGTGTTGTGTTTCCGGAATTTGTGAATAATATAAAAGTCGACCGTAAAGGCCGAAAGCTGCATTTTCTTCAAGCTTGTTTTTGGAGCACAGAAACCGGGAAAAAGATCGGAGAATATATCATAAACTATAAAAATGGCGAGCAGCGAACCGCACCCATTGTTTATGGCAAGAATCTAATGGATTGGTGGATTAAACCGGGAGAAGGGGAACTGCCAGAAGCAGAAGAAGTATGGCGCGGATGTAATCCTGCAACCCGCAGTATGGGCATGTTAACCCATCTTTTAAAGTATAGCTGGGTGAATCCTCTGCCAGACCAGGAGATTTGTAAAATTGATTTTGTCTCAGATCTCGTTAAAGCCGGTCCTTTTTTGGTTGCTATTACATTAGAGAATGACTAGCTTTTTCAGTGTTTTAAATAGGGATTCAAAGTACAATAGTATTCAGCTGTACCTCAAAGGGGGGTATTCCAGATACTCTGTTGAAATTGTCAAGAGGACAAGGATATTTTCCTGATTTTATATTATTTTTATAAAAGTTTTAGATGCTTTACTGCTCAGCCCACCTTTGGGTTGCTCTCTTTTACTTTACTATTTATCCCCGGCACAAAAAATACAGCCGCTGCAGTCTCAATTCGTCATAAGAAACCGCTTTATTCAATTTTTCATACACCGGGGTTAAAAAAGCCGCGCCTTTGTCCTCAAAGGCCTGCATCACGGCATCAATATCCACAGATGTATCCAGTTCATCATAAAGCCGGTCGGCCGGCAGGATATTGCCGGTTTGGACATAGGTGTTCAGATGCTTGACGATGGTATCTTTCTTCACCCGATAGCGGTTCTGCAGCTCGGCGATGCTTTGACCGTCGGCAAATGCCCCGGCGATCATTTCGGTTTTTGCGCCCATACGCTTAGAGCCTGGATTTGCTTTCGGCAACCCGGCCCGGTTGTCGTTCGATATTGTGATCGCGGCAATAGTCCCTGATCAGATCCCAGAAAGTGATGTCCGTAGCGTTTGTTCTTGACCTCTCCGACGCCGAAAATACCGCGCAGTTCCGAGGCGCTTTGCGGATACAGGCGCGCCATTTCCATCAGCGTTTTGTCTGAAAAGATCACATACGGCGGCACGCCCTGGGTGTCGGCAATGCGTTTGCGACGATCACGCAGCAGCTGAAAGAGCTGTGTGTCATACGCTGTATCCTCAGAATCGCCGTAGTGAATCTGTGTCTGCCGCGCCGGTTGTTTGATCGCTACTTGCACTTTTTGATCGTTGAACAATACATCATTTGCTTTGTCTGTGAGCTGCAGTCCTCCGTACTCGGGATCAACGCGTACGAGTCCGTGGCCGATAAACTGACGGCTGAGCAGCTGCCAGTGATCTTTGGAATATTCGCGGCCCACCCCCCAGGTTGGCAATTTCTGATGCCCCCAGCTCAACAGTTTTTGATTTTCAGAGCCGCGCAGGATATCGATGATATGTCCGGCGCCGAATTTTTCACCAGTGCGTTTGACGCAGGAGAGAAATTTTTGCGCGGCCACGGTTTCGTCGCGCAGGTCCGGGGCTTGTCCCTGACAATTGTCACACATGCCGCAATTCACTTTTTTGAACGGTTCGCCGAAATAATCCAGCAGCGGGATACGACGGCAGACGTGCGACTCGGCCATCTGCACCAGCGCCTGCAGGTGATGTTCGGCGATGCGGCGTTCCGATGCGGTTTCTTTTTTATCGATAAAATAGCGGATCTTGTTCAGATCACCATATCCGAACAGCAACAGACAGTCCGAACGCAGGCTGTCGCGTCCTGCGCGTCCGATCTGTTGATAATAGGATTCGATGTTTTGCGGCAGATCAAAATGAATCACAAACCGGATATTCGGCTTGTCGATACCCATACCGAATGCGATAGTGGCGACAATGATCGGCACATCATCGCGAATAAAACGTTCCTGGTTGGTTTTGCGTGTGCGGTTGTCCAGTCCGGCGTGATACGGCAGCACGGAATAGTTCATGCGAGACAGGTACTCGCTCAGTTCATCGACCTGTCTGCGGGAAAAGCAGTAGATAATCCCGGATTGCTCAGGATGTTGCTCCAGGAAGCGCAGGGTTTGACCTGTGGGCTCGACTTTTTCCTCGATTTGCAGAAACAGATTCGGACGGTCAAAGCTGGTCACGATAGCACCGTCCTTTGAAAGTTTCAGGGACTCGAGAATATCTTTCTGTACGCGCGGCGTGGCTGTTGCGGTGAGTGCAATGCACACCGCATTTGGAAATGTGCTGCGCAGCTGAATCAGCTGACGATACTCGGGCCGGAAATCGTGGCCCCATTCTGAAATGCAATGTGCTTCGTCGATGGCGATACAGTCAACAGTGCAGCTGTTCAGCAACTGCTGGACGCGGCCGGTGAACAAGCCTTCCGGCGCCATGTACAGCAGTTTGAGTTTGCCGTCGCGCACAGAATCTGCTGTTTTAGTGAATTCCCGTTGCGACAATGTGCTGTTTAGAAACGCCGCCGGCACACCGAGCTGATGCAACGCCTCGACCTGATCGTGCATCAGTGAGATCAGCGGTGAGATGACCAGAGTCAGTCCGTTGAACAAAAGCGCGGGAATTTGGTAGCATAAAGATTTTCCGCCGCCGGTGGGCATGACCACCAGGGTGTCCTGTTTGCCTGTTACCCGGTCAATGATCTGCTGCTGGAACGGCCGGAATTCATTATATCCGAATGTGTCATAAAGAATGGATTGGGCTGTCTGGGTCATGAGTCTCCCCTTGAAATGGTTCGGGTTCACGGTTTCCCCTTGCTGATTGAGAAAAATATAATGGTTTTGCAGGAATTATGCAAACGGGAATTTATGGCACCGAGTCGCAGAGGGAAGAGAAAAAAACCGGAATATTTATCAGGTTTGTCGCGGGGGGCAAAATTGAGGAGATTGCCCCACGGAACTGTTGTAGAGTTGACAAAAATTATTTTTAAAAAAAAACGGGACAAACATCCATCGATATTTGTCCCGTTGAGAGAATAACGCGAATGATTTTAGAATGCAAACTGCAAAATCATGCGTCCGGTGATTGCGGTGTTGCGTTCAACCGGTAAATAAGTCTGACCGGTCTGGTAAATTAGGTTGTAATATCCAAGGCCTTCTTCTTTGGCCAGCGGTGCGTTGAGCATGATCGGCAGGTCCATTTTCAATTTCAGGTTTTCATTGAAATGGCAGGTGACGGCCGGTGCAAATATTTGCACGCCTTTGTTATCCAGAAATGCAATCTCTTCATCCGGTGTGAACATGCTGAATCGGGCGCCCAGCTGAAGCCAGTCATTGACCATCAGTCCGGCTCTTGCGGTGGCGGCGGACATACTGGTGCTGCCCGCATCCCCTTCATAGGTGCCGTAATTGAATTCAGCGCCCAGAGACAGCAGGCTGCCGCTTGCTTTTTTCTGTACGGCAACATCAGCGCCAAACTGGGTCAGGGTTTCGCCGTATTCGCCGGAAAGATAAGGGTTCCAGCCGGAAAGGATATAGGAACTTTCATGTTGACGCATGCTCAATACAGACCCGTGTCCCACATTGGTGTCCTTGACATACAGGGCATTGGCGTAAACCGCCACCCCCTCTTTTTCGGGATAAAACTCTTTAACTTCCAGGGGGTTCGAATCCAGGGTATTGTATCCCAGTCTCAGAACTGTCATGGGGAACCCCATTTTTACCGGAATATAGCGGACACGTTGATTGATACCGCCGCCGGTCAGCAATGCAAAGGCAGCGAACTTGTTGTCCTTGCTGCCGTGCAGCATCACACCCGTGTCTCTGCCCACATTCAAGGCTCTGTGGTTGATGGACCGGTTGGTAAACTGCAGATCAGCGCCTTCCGTGAGATTTTCACGACTGTAGGGCACTTTGAACTGACCGGCTCGCAGTGCCAGGTTCTCCGTCAGGCTGAATTCACCCCAGGCGTCCATGAGCAGCGCTGTGATCGGCTGCGAGGCGGCATCACCCCGATTGGGTCGGTTGATGAGGTTGTCCGCTTCGCCGCCCAGCATGACTTCCAGTTCATAATTCATATTGTTATATCGCCCGTCTAGTCGTAGTCGGGTGTCCCGAACAAATAAAAGGATTCTGGGATAATCACTGATTTCATCAGGAATCAGTTCCATGACGCCGTAAGACTGGATCCGGCCGCCCAGATTCAGTTCAGTGTCTTTATTATTCAGAATCTCCGCTGATTGGATCGGTAAAGCGGTTACTATGACTAGAGTAATGAAGAGGCCAAGATTTAGAATATATTTCATTGAATGTCTCCTTGATTGTGTTTGATTGATTTATACAATATTTGATTTAAAATCTGTTGATGTCCTGTTCAAGCAATCCCCATTGCAGATACGCAGGTAATTTGTCGCACGGCAACCTGGATGCAAGGGATTCACCGGACTGCAGACCGGCAATGAGATTAAATTCCACTGTTAATTTATCGCGTGTCTGGACCAAGCCGAACAGAGCCTCGGGCGGTTCGATATCATAATCGCTCATATAAATCTCTTTGTCACCCTGCAAGCGATATAATTCTTTGCCTGCCCGGCTCACTTTGACCTGGAACGATATAAGATTCTCAACACCGGCCACCTGGAGATACCCATACACTGTGAACAACGCTTCGTTTGTATCCAGGTAACGAAAGTCGACAGCTTTCAGGTTGAATTCGATATTGGGATGCCGTTCCGATTTGAGCGCCTGGTACATATCCTGGTTCATCCGGTTATTACCCGATTTGAATGATTTGACATCGACGATGAAAAAACCGTTTACTGCATCCTCAATCGGTTTATCGTATCGAGTCGATCGCGGCTGATGTTGTATCAATGCAGCCTCGGCCGTCAACAGTTTCCGAACGAAATGTAAACCTGTTGATGTTTGACTTGCCCTTGAATTTGATTTCACTCGCCGGGTGGATTTTATACATTTTTTTCGATTGGGAATGCACCTGCTGCACCGGTGTAAACACTGCATATAACAACATGATGATGAGTATGTCAAGCTGTGCAATTTTCATCGCTGTGTGAGTTCCTCATGGTCGCTTTTACGAACAAATGTCATGTTGAATGAAATGTCGATTTCATCTCCTACCTTGAGCGTGCCCAGAAAAAAGGAGGGGCGTTTGATATCAAAGTCGGATAACAGTAAAAGATAGCTTCCGCTCACCTTCAGGGTGTCTGCATTCTCAAGACCCGTAATTTCCACCGGCATACTGATGTCGCGGGTTTCGCCTTTAATGGTCAGTGCGCCATGGATATCAGCGTTGATTATCTCCTCTTTTTGCGCCTCCCGGGAGAGTTTAATCGTATCCAGTGCAAAATTTATCTCCGGCCATTTGTCCGGTTCCAGGGTTTTGTACATATTTTTTGTCAGGCCGTCATTCTCGTTTTTGATTTTTTTAACCGGAATGGTTACCTGGCCCTTTTGAGTTTCACCCGATTTTCCATCGAGCAGCGAGGTTGAAACCACGACAGTTGCATCAATTTTATTGGCGTGACAGGTAAAATCATGCAGTGTGGACGTGCCGTCAAACCATAATTCGCTGCTATCAATGGCGCGGTATTTGATATTCTGCGCAGTCACAATGGTTTGCAGTGCAGCAAACAAAACAAACGATAATATCAGTATTCGTTTCATATATAAGCTCCATTATGTTAAATTAAGCCGATATCACTCTTTTGTTCACACTATACGCAATGCTTGTGCCAGAACATGAAAAACGAGGCTACTGAAAATAAGTGGGTTTTTAAGATATTGTAATTAAACAGGTAAGGAGTGATTGGAGGTGTGCCTGTATCAGGTGCTCATTGAATCTGACCCTGCTTTAAAACATGCAAATCAACGAAAAATCGTTGACAGGGACGATTTTTCGCTGTTTTTGGATGCATTCAAAACGGGGAGCCGGTACGGCTGTGTCAGGGTTTAATACCGAGTTTGCTGATTTTTGAGCGCAGTGTGGTGGCGGGCAGCTTTAAAAGCTGGGCTGCTTTTGCCATGTTTCCGTCAGTTTGATTCAACGCCTCCTGAATGAGCTGACTTTCGTAGATCTGCAGCATGTCCTCCAACGAGTTATTGCCGATTTGTGGATCAGGTGATGGTTGGTAGACTTCAACAGGCAGACTGGATGCTTTGATCTCGCCGTTTTCAGCGAGCAGCAGCAGGCGTTCGACGATATTTTTCAGTTCCCGCACGTTGCCGGGCCAGTTGTAATTTATCAAGGTCTGCATAACTGTATCCGAGATATTGATCTGCTCTCTCGGATATTTCTGGTTGATGAAATAATCAATGAGAACCGGGATGTCTTTTTTGCGTTCGCGCAGCGGTTTCAGATGAATGGGAAACACATTCAGGCGGTAATACAGGTCTTCACGAAATTTGCCTTGATTGATCAATTCTCTCAGATCTGCTTTGGTGGAACTGATTACCCGCACATTTACCTCAATGGCGTTGCCGCCGCCGACGCGTTCAAATTTCCGCTCTTGCAGCACTCTCAAAAGTTTGACCTGCAGATCGAGAGGAATGTCATCAATGTCATCCAGATACAGCGTGCCGCCGTCCGCGAGTTCAAACCGGCCCTGACGCGCAGCAGTTGCGCCGGTAAAGGCGCCTTTTTCATGACCAAAGAGTTCGCTCTCGAAAATATCACGGGAAAGAACCGCGCAATTAACCGGTATAAACGGCTTGTTCCGGCGCAGACTGTTTTCGTGAATGGTTTGCGTCAATAATTCTTTACCGGTACCGGTTTCACCTGTGATCAGAATCGTGGAATCGGTTTCGGCCACTTTTTCAACCAGTTTCATCGTGTCGCGAATGGCCTGGCTTTCGCCCATCAATACATCGCCTTTGGTCGTTTCCAGTTTGGCGCGCAGCTGCTGATTTTCCTCTCTGACGCTTTTCAGCTCTTCAATTCGTGAAATCAGCAGTAACAATTCATCCGTTTGAAACGGTTTGTTCAAATATTCATAAGCACCCTTTTTCATGGCATCGACCGCTGAATCGATGGAGCCATAGGCTGTCATCATAATAACAATTGTATCCGGCCGCAGCTGTTTTGATTTTTCAAGGAGCTCAATACCGTCCATGTCCGGCATTTTGATATCCGTCAGCAGGACATCGAATTTCATGACTTTGAGTCGATCCAGAGCCTGAGCTGCGTTGTCAAAGGATTCTACTGTATAGCCGGATTCGGATAATTCATCGGTTAAGGAAATGCGGAGTATCTTTTCATCATCCACAAGCATAATTTTCAAATCTTTTTTCTTTGCCATAACCCATCAGCCTTTTGCTTTGTCAAATTTCAGAAAAAATGTTGTACCGTTGCCGGGTTCACTGGCGTAATGAATGGAGCCGTTATGTGAATGCACAATATTATACACCACATACAGTCCCAGTCCGGTTCCTTTCCCTGTATCTTTGGTGGTGTAAAACGGATCAAACATTTTATCTGCTTGGGCACGGCTCATTCCTATACCTGTATCCATAAATTGAATCTCCACCTGCTGTTGTTTTTCTGACGCTTTGATGGTAATGATCCGGTCGCGTTCCGGATTGTGTTGCGCCTGTTCTTCGATAGCGTCAACTCCGTTTAACAGCAGATTGACAAACACCTGCTCCAGTTCATTCCGGTTCGCCATAATATCCGGAATGTCCGAGGGGATGTCTTTGATGACGCTGATGCGGGACTTTTCAAGTCGATAGGCCACCAGCAACAGAGCTTTTTCTATGGGCGCTCCGGGACTGACGGGTTCCTGTACGGACTGCGGTGATCGCGAATAATCGAGCAGACGCCCGACTACTTTTTCTGTCTTGTTTGCCGCATCTTTGATCAGATCGATGTATTCTGCATTTTTTTCTGTATCTTCCGGGTGCATCTTGATGCGGTGAATGCAGTTTTTTATTCCCGCGACCGGATTGTTGATTTCGTGGGCAATTCCGGCGGAGAGTACCCCGATAGAAGCGAGTTTTTCCGTTTGAACAAAGCGTGCATAGGTTTTTTCCAGATCCGTATATGCTGTTTTGAGCCGGTCGATCATTTGATTGATCTTGTTGGTCAGAATATCCAGTTCGTCATCGATTTGAACGAGCAGAGGCAGATGTGGTAAAAAGCGAGCTTTGGATATTTTGGGAATATTGCTGTTTTTCAGGTTTTGAAAGGTAAAATGATCCGTAATTTGTGCAATCGAACTCACGCGTTTGGTGATAATGAATGAAAAGAACAGGGCGCCGATGATTCCGATGAGCAAAAAGATGACAATCATAAAAATCAGAGGGTGCAGAATAGACCATACCTGGGACCGGATGCTGGCGCGGAACAATCCCACCCGAACCAGACCATCCGGAATGTCCGGGATGGGTACAGCAATATCGAGGATGATCGTGTTTCGAATATCGGGAGATCGTATGATCTTTAATTGTTTCGCGCCGTTTTTTAACTGATTGGCGCGGAGCATTTCCGGTGAGACAGAACTGGGAAGCGTTTCAATGACCGGCTGATTCTCGCCCGGTATGACCATGCTGTATGCCACGGAAGAATCGATCTGCTTGATCTGGTTCATAATCTCAAGCAAATGATCAATATCTTTTTGGGGTAGAGATAAAGAGGCTTCCAAAGCCACGGCTTTAGCGTAAAATTGGAGCCTTTTTTCAGTCTCTTCTTTAATGCCCCGGCCGGCGTACATCTGGATCAAATACAGATTGACTGCCCCAAACAGGGAGACCACCAGAATGATTGAGATGGCAAATTTCCAGAACAATGGCAGATAAATACGTTTCATTCTAATCCCGGTTGTGTCGGTTAAGCTGTTCGTGCAGATTTTCTATTTCCTGGAACGCCTGCTTGCGGTCTGTGATATCCAGGGTGTATTCAATCATTTGGATCAGCTTGCCGTCTTTGTCAAATATGGGGTACGCATGTACTTCTACCTCCCGTTTGCGCCCCTCTTTGTCATAATGAATATGTTCTGTGATCATGGGTTCATGAGTCTTGAGCATTGTGTTGAGCGGGCAGACATGAGTTTCCGATTTACAGGGTTCGGAAAGATTGTGAGTCAGAGCGTAACAGGGGATCCGGCCCATTTCACGTATGCCTCTGGCTGCTGAATTCGCCAGCTTGACCGTGTAATCATGGACATCGATCACAAAAAACGGGTGATCCAGGGCTTCGATCACAGACTGCAGAAAGCGGTTCTGTTCACGGATGGTCTCTTCAGCGGCTTTTTGACTGGAGATGTCTGCGTTGAATATAGCCAGACGTGAAACCCCTCCCTTGAGATCAAAAATCGGATAAATGGTAATGTCATAAAACGTGTCACCACTTTTTTCCTGATACCGGATTTTCCGTTTTTCCTGAATGGCTGTTTTGATCTTTTGATACTGATCGGTTAGACGGAAAAATTCGAAATCGTAAATGCTTTTATGAGTCAATGCGTCAAGGCTGTCACCAAGCGCATGGACCGCCGCTTCATTTAAAGAGAGGAGAGCCCCTTTGGCGTCAATTAGATATACCGGATCTTCTGAAGCATTGAGCATCGCTCTTGCCGTTTTTTCACTGGCGATCAATTCCCGTTCTCTGGTTTTTCGTTCAGTAATATCGCGCTGGATACATAAAAATCCGGTTATATCACCTTTGCCATTCAAAATGGGGTTGGCTGAACTCTGTACATCAATGAGTCGGCCGGATTTTGTTTGGTTGACAATTTCGCCTTCCACCACATTCTTCTGCAGAATGTGTTCCCAGAATTTGTGATAGTTTTCTTCTTCCATGACACCGCTTTTTAAAATGCGGGGTGTTTGTTTGCCGAGAATGTGTTGCGGTTGAAAGCCATAAACGCGTGTGAATTCCGGGTTGACATAGGTAAATATTCCTTCCCGGTCCGTGATGAATATGATTTCTCCTGAGGTGTCGACTGCTTTTTTCAATTTTTCATAATCTTCGAGATGGCGTTTAGATATTGCTCGCGTGATGGCAGCGGTGAGACCCAGGAGAACAGCCGTCAAAAGCAATCTCGACACTGCATGTGATACAGAACGCCCTGCAAGCAGTGATTCAAAAAATGACAGATTTGGATGCGTCATGGCTGTTAATATGGTAAAAATCAGCCAAATTGTAACTGTCAGAGCGCTGTAAAATAGGATCTCTCGATTTTTCATGATTTGATCGGATTGTGAGCTTGCTGTTTATTGTTTTAAAAGTAGGACAGAAAAATGTTCAACCTTAATATAAACTTTTTATTTGAATTGTCGAGGAAAAACTGTTTGTTTTGAAAATTATAAAGATCTCCCCAAATTGTCAATATAATTCATTTTATATTTGCTGGATTGTTTTAAAAAATCACAAAACAGCCAGGAAGAACAAAAGAGAATACTGAATATTATTTTTTTGATTGCCTTTACGCCCTTTGTGTTTACGTTTCTGGGAAACGTCAATCTTTTTCACGGTCGTATTGAAAACGGCAAACTCTGTATCGGTGATCACAGCATAGACGCGCCGGAGGGTTTGTGTCATTCAGCGCGCGGAGAGGTATACATTCGTCCTCACCAGCTTGATGTGGCGGAACATCCGGTCTCGACCGGCCATTTCCGCGCCCGGGTATCCAGGATTAATGCGGCGGGGCCTGTGGTCAAACTTGAATTGACCAGCGAATGGAATGAGCCGGTTCATGTCGAATTGAGTCAGGAACGCTACAAGTCTGCAGCTGAGAACTGAACAGGAGGTGTATGTCTTTCCCAGGCAGAGTATCCAAACAGTCTGTGGATAAAGTGACAGATTTGAGTGGCAACTTTTTTATGATTTATTCATTTTGATGCTTATACTTTTTGGATTTTTGCTTTTTATTTTTTATTATCTGGTTACCTGTGTATCACTCAAAGGATTAAGGCCGTTTGATCGCTGTTATCAAGACACAGATTAGAGTTTCAGGAGGGATTGATCACATAAACAAATGAGCGGCCCGCTGCAATCGCGCCCAAAAGGAGAGAATATGCGTTTGATCTCGGGTTTTTTCCTTGTTTTAATTTTGTTATGCAGTATTTTTGCGCGTGATATCTCGTCTTTTTTGAATTTGATCGATAACGGTCTCTGCAGTCATATCGATCCGTCGTACGGCGGCTGGGGCGGTCGTTATGAGCTTTACCAGAGTTATGCAGAAATTCGTCCCATTTATACCAATGCCCGCGATACCTATACCGCGGAAAACGGCATTACGTCCACCTCCGCACAGGCGACGATCTGGCGTTGGCGCCGGGCGTATCAACATGATTTTGCTGCGCGAATGGATTGGTGTGTCACGTCGAACTATGATCAGGCCAACCATAATCCAAACGCTGTACTGAACGGCGACGGCGGGACAGATGTGCTTCGCCTTGAGGCGGTGAGCGGACAGAGCGTAAGACTGACTGCTCGGGGTTCATTCGATCCGGATCAGGACGATATAGACATCAGATGGTTTGTCTATCCGGAAGCCGGAACGGTAGACGTGCAATTGACCGACGATACCGGATTTGAGACCTCTTTTGTCGCACCGGATCCGGAAGTCGAGGATGCTGAGGTGCATGTGATTCTGCAAATCAAAGATTATGGGGAACCGAATTTATACAGTTATCGGAGGGCTATTGTAACCATCAGAGAATAAAACACATTGTAAACGGAAGGAGCTTGATGTGAAGTCTCGGAAAAATCAAAGCGTAGACGGACTCGATCGACGTACATTTGTCAAAAGCGCAGCTGCTGCAGCCGCGTTCACCATTGTGCCCAGTCATGTTCTGGGAAAAGACAAGACACCCCCTAGCGATAAAATGAATATTGCCGCTGTGGGGGTAGGCGGCATGGGTGAAAGCAATCTTGAAGAAATGGAAACGGAAAATATTGTTGCCCTCTGTGATGTGGACTGGGAGTATTCCGCTGAGGTGTTTGAAAAATATCCGGATGCTGCGCGCTACAAAGATTATCGGGAAATGCTGGACAAAGAAAAAGACATTGACGGGGTGGTCGTAGCAACGCCGGATCATACGCATGCGATTGTGACTCTCGCGGCCATGGACCTGGACAAGCATGTGTATACGCAAAAACCATTGACACGCACCGTCTCCGAAGCCCGGGCCCTGACCAAAGCAGCCAAAACCAAACAGCTTGTCACCCAGATGGGCAATCAGGCGCATTCAGGAGAGCATATCCGTCTGATTATCGAATGGATTAACGACGGCGCCATCGGGCCCGTGCGCGAGGTGCATGCCTGGACCAACCGGCCGGTCTGGCCGCAGGGTATACTCAAACGCCCGGAACCCATGCCTGTGCCGGACACGTTGAGCTGGGATTTATGGCTGGGACCGGCGCCGTTTCGCGAATACAACGACATTTATCTGCCGTTCAACTGGCGCGGCTGGCAGGATTTCGGCTGCGGCGCACTGGGGGATATGGGCTGTCACGTGATCGATCTGGCGCACACGGCGCTCAGACTGGGCTATCCCGAGCGTGTCACCGCCAGCAAAACCACACAGATGGATCCGGATGACCGCTGGAAAAAAGCCGAGAACACTGAGACCTTTCCGCATGGATCGCTGGTCACCTTTGAATTCCCGCAGCGCGGCGAATTACCTCCCGTGACATTGACTTGGTACGACGGTGGACTTCAGCCGCCGCGTCCGCAGGAACTCGAAGACGGACGGGAGATGCCGGATACCGGATTGCTGTTTATCGGTGACAAGGGTGTTTTGATGACCGGTGATGAAATGACCCGTCTGATCCCGGAGACGTTTATGCGCTCTTATGATCTGCCTGAAAAAACCATTCCTCGTATTGAGGTAAGTCATGAGCAAAATTGGATCCAGTGCTGCAAAGAACTGAAAACCGCGAGCTCGCATTTCGTTTATGCCGGACCCCTGACGGAAACGGTCCTGTTGGGGAATGTGGCTCTGGCCTTTCCGTACGAGAGTCTGGAATATGACTGGAAAAGCATGCAGTTCACCAACAAGCCGGAAGCCTCTGAGTGGATAAATCATGATTATCGGGAAGGCTGGTCACTGTAACGAAAAATCTGTGAATGATGCGGCTGCTGCCGTATACACTGATCTAAAGGTATTTGTACACAAGCAAAAGGCTGTCTAGTCCCGTGTACAAATACCTTTTCTATTACAAATAAATTCAGGTTTTGTTTTTCCTTTAAAACTATTATCTTGCTGTTATGCAATATTTTATATAAAAATACAGGACATGTATGACACCCATTCCTATAACCTATTATATCGATTGGTCCGGCCTGGAATCGTTTGACTATGATTTTGATCGCGATGGCGTACCGCGTGTCGATTACGGTGGTTCCATCGGACTACGATATTCACCCATCACAGTCGCTCAGTACGGTTTGTACTGCATGGGGGAGTGGGAGCATCATGACGATATTCAAAAACGCGATCATGCGTTGAACTGCTGCCGCTGGCTGTATGACAATGCGCAGGACGGCGAATATGACAGCAAAGTGTGGCCGTTCGATTTTGATCTGCCGTTTTACGGGCCTGAAGCTCCCTGGATATCCGCCATGGCCCAGGGTGAAGCCGTATCCCTGTTGCTGCGCGGCGCGGTCATTGCAAACCGAAACGACTATGAATCGCTTTGCTCCCGGGCGCTCATTCCGTTTCAGTTTCCGGTTTCCAATCACGGTGTGGTCGAACGATTATCGAACGGCTCACCGGTGTTCCAAGAATATCCCACGCATCCGCCGTCACATGTGCTGAACGGTCATATTTTTGCGCTATTGGGATTATATGATTACGCACTTTATTTTGATGACAAAAATATTATGGCGCTGACGCAAAAGGGTGTAAATACGCTGAAATTTCACTGGCATCGCTGGGATACGGGTCACTGGACACGTTACGATCTGCATCCCACACGCCGACTGGCTTCAGGCATGTACCATGAACTGCATGTCCGGCAATTCAGGGTGTTGGCAGCGTTGTTTGAAGACAAGGTCCTTGTTGATGTAGCACGGCGCTGGCGCGGGATGCAGAAAAATCCCTGGTATCGTCTGCGATGGTACGGGAGTAAAATCCGGGAAAAAATACGACTGCGCGGATATTCGCAATGAAAAAACTGTTGATGATTTCCTATTATTTCCCGCCGCTGGGGATGGGCGGCACACAGCGGCCTGCCAAGTTTGCCAAGTATTTGCATGAATTCGGCTGGCAGCCTACGGTGTTGACGGTCAAGCCGGTGGCCTATTTCGCTCAGGATCAAAGCCTTTTGAATGAACTGGCGCATGTGCGCATTATCCGCACCGAGTCCTGGGACCCACAGCGGCTTTTGGCGCGTTTGGGCCGCCAGCGCGATGCCGCTGCCGGACAATCGGCCGGAGGCGGCATCGGGAGGTGGATCAATGAAAAATTGCTGCCGTTTGTGCTGCAGCCGGACAGCAAACGGTTGTGGCTGGCGCATGCCTGCCGGACCGCCCGTAAGCTGCTGCGCTCGGAATCTTTTGATGCCGTATATACCACGTCACCTCCGCATTCTGTACAGCTGTTGGGACTCGAACTGAAAAAACGCTTTGAAATACCCTGGATTGCCGATTTCCGCGATGCCTGGGCCGGCGGCGTGGTGGTGCATGAACCCACAAAATATCAATATCAGCATAATCTGCGTCTGCAAAAACAGGTTCTGAATGCCGCGGATGCTGTCTTGTCCGTTACACCCGGACTTGCACGCGATTTGCAGCCGCTGGCCGGGGATACGCCGGTGCAATTATTAACCAATGGATTCGATCCGGAGGATTATCCTGAGTCCCGGCGTTCTGATGACCGGTTTGTGCTCTGTCATTGCGGTTCTATTACAAAGTTCAGTCATCCTGATGTGGTGCTGCATGCGTGTGCGCTGATGAAAGAGAAATACCCGGATGGGTCTAAAACGTTCCGGCTGCAGTTTGTCGGGTATGACGCTCTGGGTGATCTGGAAAAGCGTGTTGAACGATACGGTATTCATGATATGGTTGATATCGTCGGCTATCAACCACATACCAAAGCCCTGGAATATCTGGTTTCCGCCGATGCGTTGTTGTTAATCGCACAGGGTCGAAAACAGGACCGGTTCATTCCCGGCAAAGTGTTTGAATATATCGGTGCTCAAAAACCGATCCTTGCCGTATGCAATGTGGATGATACGCGCAATCTGCTGCGGCAGAGCAAAACGGCTGTTGTTGTGCAGCCGCAAGCCCCTGATGTTGCAGAGGCCATGCAGAGCCTGATGCGGGATAAAGGCTCTATTCAAGCAGAACCGGATTTTGCACGACAATACGAACGGCGGGAACAGACCCGGAAACTGACACAGATTCTGGAAAGGTTATAAGCGGTTTATGAAACGATTGGCGCTTTTGGTTATACTTTTTGGGGCGAGTTCAATTGCAATGGCTCAGGATTCCTTGACATACATTTGGCCTACGGATGCCAGCCGCGTGTTGACATCATCCTTTGCCGAATCCCGGGGCGGACGCTTTCATGCAGGCATTGATATCAAAACCTGGGGCCGGGTCGGATACAAGATTGTTGCCATACGCGACGGCACGATTTCCCGTATCAATGTATCGCCGTTCGGTTACGGCAAGGCCATTTATTTGACGCTGGATACCGGCGAACACGTGGTGTATGCGCATTTGAATCAATTCCGTAAAGACATCGAAGACTGGGTTTGGAAAGAACAGCAGAGCCGCGGCCGATACGGTGTAAAACTGTATCCCGAAAAGTCGCAATTTCCGGTCAAACAGGGAAATGTGCTGGGAACCACCGGACAAACCGGCATCGGGTATCCGCATCTGCATTTTGAAATACGCGATGCATCGCATCATCCGATCAATCCGCATAGACTGGGTTACCGCGTTCAGGACAGCAAAGCCCCGTTTATTACCAAAGTTTTAATCAAGCCGCTGAACGCATTCGCCAGTGTTGAGCGCGATGTACAGCCGCAAATTTATTATCCGGTGCATCTGGGAAATCACCAGTACCAGCTCACTGATACGGTGCAGGTGCACGGGTGTATTGCCTTTGCTGTGTCTGCGTTTGATCAGATGGAAGGATATTCTCACAAGTTTGGAACTTTTATCAATGAACTGTACATTGATGATTCCCTGCGGTTCCGCGCCCGCTATGACAAATTCAGCTATTCCGCAAATCATTATTTCAAACTCGACCGCGATTACCGTCAGTTGGTGCGCGGACACGGCTATTTTTACAATCTGTATCGAGAAACTAATAACATTCTGCCGTTTTATGATAAAGCGCCGGAATACACCGGTGTGCTGAATGTCGCGCCAGATCAGCAACCGTGCCGTTTGCACGCCGGATCTTCCAATGGGGTCATGGATGTGGATCAACCCTGCCGGTTCGATATCCGGGTACAGGATTATTGGGGCAATACCGCATCCGTTACCGGTTTCCTTGCGCCGGCCGCAGATACGCTGTTTGCTGCGCCTGTACCGCCGGAAAATGACCTGGATACGATTGAAGCGCTGGTGATTGATGATATTGCAGCCGATTCGGCGGGGCTGGACAGGTTGTTACTGCCACCGTTTGACGTTGAAATCGATTATTTTGATTATCATGCGCGCCTTCAATTGAGTTTGAACAGCACTTGGCCTTATCATCCGATTGTACTCGGAGAACTGCCGGAAGGGCGCATTGCCCAATCGCCTCTGATTCACAGCGACAGTGTCTGGATCGGCGCGTGGCCGCTTGATCCGGAACAGCAGGGGCCGATCCGGTTAAAGCTCCTGGCCCGAAATTATATTGCACCGGATATTATTCAGAATATCACATTACCGGTGCATACGGTGAATCCCGGCGAGCAGCGCATACTGGTCAATGCCGACAGCACCTGTACTCTGGTGTTTTCGCCTTATTCTCTGTTCAAAACGATGCATGTGCGTTTTGATACAACTCTGCCGGACAGCAGCAATACGAAACTCATCGGGACTGTGCATGATCTGGAACCGCGTGACGTACCCATGGAAAAAGGCGCTACCTTGCGCCTAACTTGCCCTGATTCCGTTCCAAATCGACAACAACTGGCTCTGTTCTCTAAATTTAAACAGCATTATTCCTTTATTGGAAATTCTTATGATCCGGTTTCCCAAACCTTTTCCGGACAGATCAGCAGCTTGGGCTCTTATTGCATTGCCCGCGATGCCGAACCGCCGGTGGTGTGGGCGCTGCAGCCGGTGAATGGAGATACGCTGACAGATGTCAAGCCTGTTTTGTCTGTGCGCTTTAAAGACGAAATGTCCGGGGTGTCCGGCGAAGACAATCGGCAGCTGATTCTGGACGGGAAGCCGCTCATTGCGGTCTATGATCCGGAAGCGGAAATCCTGCGGTATCAACCGCGCCGGCTGCTGACACCGGGGCGTCATATTTTAAAAGCGCGTATTAGGGACCGGTGCGGGAATATCACGCAGCAATCCAGTGTATTTGTTATCAAAGAGGATCTATGATACCGCTCAAAGACGACAATCCCGTCTCCATCACGCCATTTGTGACCTATGCCCTGATCATCATCAATGTGATCATTTTTTTGAATCAGTTGACCCTGGATTCACGCGCCTATCAGGAGTTCGTCTATACCTATGGAGCGGTTCCGCTGCAGTTGATACACGGTCAGAACCTGCATTCGATCTTTACGTCCATGTTTCTGCACGGCGGATTCGGGCATCTGTTGGGCAATATGTTGTTCTTGTGGATATTTGCCGATAATATAGAGTATCTGACCGGACACGGTCGGTTTATTGTGTTTTATATACTTTGCGGACTCGCCGCGTTTTTGACGCATTTTATCATGGCGCCCACCTCGCAGGTGCCGATGATCGGCGCCTCCGGCGCTATATCCGGAGTGCTGGGCGCTTATGCCATCCGGTTTCCGCGCGCCCGCGTGCATGTGCTGTGGATTTTCTTTTTCATCATCTCGGTCGACCGAATTCCGGCTGCGATTGTACTGGGATTGTGGTTTTTACTACAGATTTTGAGCGCTATGGGGGCATCCGCGTCCAGCGCCGGCGTGGCCTGGTATGCGCATATCGGGGGATTTGTCGCCGGTATCCTGTTAATCGGATTTTTCCAGAAACGCCGGGTGACGGTGTATTTCCGACGCTGAGGCTTTTAAAGCATCAGCGATACTGCTTTGTAGACGGGTGCAGGGTTTTTGTCGAACAGCTTGCCTGCTGTGCGATGAATGAAAGGGGCATGAGTTGGCCTTGTTTTGCGTCTTTTTTCAAAATTGTGCCGCTGTCTCTCGTCACACAAGCGGGAATTGTACGATGCGGCCGGTCAGAGGATCGCGTCGGGGCTCTACCTCTGGCTTGTGATGGCCTCGAGGTTGCGACTATCAGAGGGTAGAGCCCTCTGTAAAAAAAATAGCAAAATTAAATTTAAATTTGACTGGGAAGGTGGAATATCCACATTAAGGTCTAAATATACTTTTGTTGATTTACAGCACAAATCAATGGAGTGGCGTTAATGTATTTAATTGATACGAATATATTTTTAGAAATTTTGCTGAAACAAGATAAAAGTGAAGCGTGTAAATTTTTTCTCCATTCCATCGGAGTTATTCTATTTAGACAGAATGAAGAAAAGACACTCTTAAAGTTTCTTTCTGATATTCTTCTGAAATCCAATCTTCTATCTCTCCCAAAGAAAAACTATGAAGAAATAATAAATATAAAAAATGAAATTGGTTTAGATTTTGATGATTCGTATCAATATAGTATATGTAAGCATTACAATCTTAAATTTATCACTATGGATCAAGATTTTAAAAAGGTGAAAGACATAGACATCCAATTTTTATAATTTATGGAACAGTTTAATTCTACACATTAATAACTATTTTTTCCAAGTACAAAAAATATTTGAAATAATATGGTATAACAATGGGCTCGTAGGGACGGGCAAGCCGAGGTGCGATTTTCATTTTGATAGGTTATTTTAATAATTGTTCGTCGATTGAAGTTTAGCTTATGCTTGCCCGCCGCACAGCCCAAGCGTTATACCGCGTGACGGAGGGGAACCCCCGCACGATCTCGATGATCTTGATCGGGGGCTGTATCAAAATGGCGTTCCTCAATACAATGGGGGAACGAGGATTCAGTCAGGGAGCGGATAGACCTGGCAAAATTAGCCCGATTTAAATATTGAGAATTCCTTCTTCATCATTGCGCACCTTGTATGCCTGATCCACCGGCGAGACCAGGATCATGCCGTCGCCCTGGTAGCCGGTGCGGCCGCTTTCCCGGATGGTCGAGACCAGGGTGTCCACGTGTTCATCGGCGACCAGAATTTCCAGTTTAACCACCTTGAAGGCGTCGGCGAATGGATAATCGGGACTGATATGTTTTTTTTCATGGTCCGAATACTGTCCCGTACCCTGGCATTTGGCAAAGGTCATGCTGTGAAATCCGGCCTGATCCAGAGCTTTGAACACATCTTTTGTTTTTTCGTCACGAATATAGGCTTTAATGAGTTTCATAGCAATCTCTTGTTTTATTTAATTGTTTCCCGGGTTTCCCCGCACTTTAGCATGGCGTCACCAAAGTAGGGATTGCGGATCTCTTTACTGCTGCTCAGCCAATAAGCGCCGGTGTCTTTATTGGCCATGGGACAGTACTGATAATAGGCGGTCACATCTGCGAGTCCGAATGTTTTGACTGTGCTGTAAAACGTCTGATTGAAATCACTGAATTCCAGACGCTTTGCTTTCAAGTCTGATGTTTCAGCAATGGCTTTGACGCTTGTGTTCAGCTGTTCCAACTGGTCCATCCAGGTCATATGCGTCTCGCCTTGCAGCAGTCCCATATCCACCTGTTTCAAAGCGTCGCTGACCTGCCCGGCACTCTGACTCACCTGTTCCGGATCCGAGTCTACGAATGCGTCTTTCATCTGCAGATAAGCGCGATAGACACGCGTAAGCTGTTCTTTAAATGCGCCGGGAACTGCTTCGGCCGGTGCCGGTGTCTCTGTTTTCGGTCCGTCACCGGACGGCATATCCATACCGCCGTGATCATGTCCGGCGGATATCTCGCCGCCGCCCGGATTCATCATGCTGGGTTTGCCCTCCAGCTGCGCAGCGGCGTCAATCTTGAATACACCGTTCACGGCAATTTCCTCGCCCGGCTGCAGTCCGTCTGCCACCACATAAAAGTCGCCGGCTTGAGGGCCGAGAGTGATTTCACGATACCGAAAAGTGGGTGAATCGGCGGACATTTTGACATACACCACAGCCCGTTTTCCGGTCCAGAGAATCGCGGTTTTGGGGATCAGCAGTTTATCCGTAGCTTCCGCAATACGGGAATGCAGCACACCGCGGACAAACATTTCCGGTTTCAGATCGCGCTGTTCATTGGACAGATTCAGCCGAACTGCGGCAGTGCGGGTGCGCGGATTGATCATGGGATCGACAAACGCAACCCTGGCGCTGTAGGTCTTGCCGGGACGAGACTGGATGCTGAACTTTACCGGATCGCCGACCGAGATCCAGGGCAGATCGCTTTCATAGGCATCAAAGCGCACCCAGACCCGGCTTAAATCAATGACCTGGAACAGGGCGGAGCCTTCTTTGATGTAATCTCCAAGAGAAACATGCCGTTTCATCACGGTTCCGGATATCGGCGACAGCACATCGAAATACAGTTTGGGTTCACCCTGTTGTTCAATGTCCGCGATTTGTTCATCGCTTAGCTCCCAGAGTTTCAGTTTGGCGCGGGCCGCCTGGTACAGGGAGGGCCGGCTGTTTTTCAATGCCCGCGCCTCGATCAGTTCCTGCTGTGCTGAAATGAGTCCCGGCGAATAAATAGTAACCAGCTTTTCGCCTTTTTTTACAGTCTCGCCTGTGAAATTAACAAACAGTTTTTCAATACGTCCGCCGAACCGGGCGGTGAGCTCTGCGATATTGCGTTCATCCGCTGTCACCTTGCCCTGCAGGAATACGGATTTTTTCGGTGTGCCGCGTGACGCACGCATGGTCTGTATGTCCGCCAGTTTGGCTGCCGATTTGGTCATGGTAATGGCATCCGGATCCACACCGTCTGATTCGGCGGAAGACAGAGGGATCAAATCCATGCCACAGATGGGACACTGTCCCGATTCATCCTGTCGTATCTGTGGGTGCATAGAACAGGTCCAGATGGTTTCCTCCTGCCCGGCGTGTGCATGATCCGCGTGTTCTCCGGATTGCGGTTGCGGCGCCGGGGAATGGAAAAACAGCCATCCCGAAAACAATCCTGCGGCCAATGCGATTATCGTCCATTTGTGGTTCTGAATGTATGTTTTGATAGTCATAATCAACGTCCTGTTAAAAATGTGATGAATGAAATTGCTGTCTGTTTATCGGCCCGGGCGCGTTCCAGTTCGAGCCCGTATTTCAATGACTTGCGCTCCATGCGCAAAACCTCTTCAAAACCGCTGCTGCCGGTGCTGTATTCGGTTTCCAGCAGATTCAGGGCCTGACGCGCCAGCTGCAGCTGACGGGTGTACAAATCAATGCGCCGGTCCGCATCCTGATAATCGGTCCAGGCGCGTTCCAGCATGGATTCGAGATCGTTTTCCGCATCCGCTTCTTCTTCTACTGCAGCGGTCTGCTGGTACGTCGCCTCGTCCACCATGGCTCTGTATTTGTTGCGGTACAGAGGCAGCCGGATACCGAGTTTGGGAAACACGAACGCATCGGTGCCGGGTAGATTGTCTTCACCCTCGCCAATGAACGTGTAATCCAGACCCAGCGTGAATGAAGGCGCACCGGCTTTTTGGGCCGCCGTGATGCGGCTGGCCCGGGCGCTTTGCTGCTCACGCAGACGTTGCAGTCGGTGGTTGTTGATCCGGATGGAATCTGCAATTTCGGATTTGCTCATTGCCAGATCCGTTGTCTGCAAAGTATCCGGAGTTTTCACCGTCGATGCATCTTTATTTAAAAGATTGTTAAAAGCGGTTTTCAGAGTAACACCTTGATCCTGCAGCAGCGTTAGCTGATTTTGCAAATCTCCGATTTCCATTTCGATTCGGTATTCATCCACGGCCGAGACAGTGCCTGCCGAAATTTTGGCCTGAGCCAGTTTTTGAAAACTGTGCAAGAGCTCCAGGTTTTCCCGTGTGATCTCTGCGGCGCGGCGGTTGACGTACAGATCGTACCAGGTGCTCCGTACCTCGTGAAAGAGTCTGGATTTGGCATTCAGAAACGTATGATATTCAGCTTGCGCCTGACGAACGGCTGCATTTTCGCGTGCGCGCAGCGTGCCGAACCAGGGGAACATCTGCGAGGCAGAGATTTTGAGTTGCTGTGGTCCCATGCGCGTTTCCACAGGCTGGATAAACCAGCCGAACGCCACAGCCGGATCCGGCAGCGCACCGGCCTGCGGCGCTTTCTGCAGTTCTGCCATGTAGCGGCTGAACTGCGCCCGCAGCCCCGGATTGTTTTCCGCCGCGATTTTTAGGTATTCATGCAACTGTTTTTGCGACTCTTGCGAATGAACCGCAGAGATGAGCAGGAAAAGAATGATTAACAGTTTTATAGATTTCATTATGGAGTACCACTTGTTTTCATTTTATTAAACCGCCAAGCGCGCAAAGAACGCAAAGAAATTTAAATAATTTTCATGATCGGCGGTGACTATCTACTATTTACTTCTTACTTGCTACTTTAATTTCCATCTTTTAAATGCCTCAATTTTTGAACCTTATAACCTTCCTCTCCTGCCACGCACTATAGAGAACCGGCACCACAAAAATAGTCATCACCTGAATCACCATACCGCCGAACAGAGGGATCGCCATGGGGACCATGATATCCGAGCCTTTACCGGTAGAAGTCAGTACCGGGATCAGGGCGAGCAGGGTGGTGGCTGTGGTCATCATGGCCGGACGCACACGTATGAGACCGGCCTGCATCACTGAATCCCGCACCGCCTGCACATTCGCCGGTTTGTTTCTGGCAAAACTCTGTTTCAGATATGTGCCGATAAGGACGCCGTCGTCTGTAGCTACGCCGAAGAGGGCGATGAATCCCACCCAGACGGCTACACTCAGATTGACGGTATGCACCTGAAACAATTCCCGCAAATTCATACCGCCCAGAGACAGGTCCAGAAACCAACCCTGACCATACAGCCAGAGCATGATGAATCCGCCGGAAAACGCCACCAGAACACCGGTAAAGATCATGGATGTAAAGGTAACGGACCGGAACTGAAAGTACAGAATCAGGAAAATTATAACCAGCGAAAGCGGAATTACCAGCATCAGGCGCTGGGTGGCGCGCACCTGGTTCTGGTAATTGCCCGCAAACCGGACATTGACGCCGTTCGACAGTTCAATTTCACCGGATTGGACTTTGGCATTCAAATACGCCCGGGCGTTTTCCACTACATCCACTTCGGCTATACCGTCCTGTTTGTCAAATATCACATAACCGACCAGAAACGTATCTTCGCTTTTGATCATTTGTGGTCCACGCACATAGTCAATGCGCGCCAGTTCACCCAACGGCACCTGTACGCCGGCCGGAGTGGGGATGAGAATGTCTTTCAGCGCGCCGGGACTGTCACGGAACTCGCGTGCATAGCGGGCGCGCACCGGAAAGCGTTCACGGCCTTCTACCGTGGTGGTCAGGGGCATGCCGCCGATTGCTGTGCTGATATGCATCTGCATATCCCGGATAGTGAGCCCGTAACGACCGATGGCAGTACGGTCAATATTAATTTGAAGATAGGGTTTGCCCACTACCCGGTCGGCAAACACGGATGACGGTTTGACACCGGTCACGTTTTTCAGGTGTTCCTCCAGCATAAAACCGGTTTTTTCAATGGACTCGAGGTCCGGACCGAACACCTTGACGCCCAGGGGCGCACGCATACCGGTCTGCAGCATCACCAGACGCGTCTGGATCGGCTGCAGCTTGGGCGCGGAGGTGAGTCCGGGAATCCGCGATGCGTTGACAACTTCGTCCCAGATGTCATCCGGCGTGCGGATATGATCGCGCCACTGGCGGAAATAGTCGCCTCCTTCATCCGGAATCAGTTTTTCGCGGCTGATGACCCGGAATTCATCGTTATTTGGATTATAGGTGCCGCCGTCATTCAAGACAAACGCGCCGTCCTCGGTTTTAAAGCGCAGGCGCCGACCGTTTTCGTCCAGTATGTATTCGGATTTGTAATTGATCACATTTTCGAACATGGAGGTCGGCGCCGGATCCAGAGCCGAATTGACGCGCCCCCATTTACCCACAACATTGTCAACCTCGGGAATGGCATTGACTTTTTTGTCCAGCATGCGGATGACCTCCAGATTCTCCTGAATACCCGAATGCGGCATGGTTGTGGGCATGAGCAGAAACGATCCTTCGTCCAGTGCCGGCATGAATTCTTTTCCCACACCGGGAAAGGTCCCGGAGATTGAGGCCCAGACGCGCGTGTCGCGCAGATTGTATCCGGTTTTCTCTAACAGATTCGGGATAAATCCAAATGATTTATCAAATCCCTGCCAGATGATGATACCGAGCAATACCACGAAAAGAGGAACACTGAGAAACGCGCGTTTGTGGCTGAGGCACCACTGCAGAATCGGCTGATAATAGCGCACCACTGTCATAAGCGTGGCCAGCACAATGGCGACGAGTCCGACCACAAAGAGTAGATTGACGAACAGGCTGTTTTGTGCACCCAGCGGCATCCATTCGCGGGTGAGAAAACTGATCACCACCAACAGAGTAAGAGCGATATTGATCAGATTGACATAATGGCGTTTATCCTCCGGCCAGTGCGATTGCATGAGATTGTTGATGCCCAGCAGAATGAGTACCAGGGCCAGCCATGCCTGAAAGATCGAAATGAACAGCACACCGACTGCGATCAGCCCGTAACTGAATCCGCGTTTGATGCGTTGTTTGTCAAAGCGTATGGAAAACAGCACATTGGCAAGAGTCGGAATGATAATCAAGCCGATGAACAAGGCAGAGATCATGGCAAACGTTTTGGTGAACGCCAGCGGCCTGAACAGTTTGCCCTCCGCCGCCTGCATGGCAAATACCGGCAGAAAACTGACCACCGTGGTGAACAGGGCGGTGATGACTGCAGAGGCTACTTCCATGGTGGCGTCATAAATAACGGTCAGCAGTTTGGCGCCGTGCGCGCCCCGGTTTTCGGGTTTGTTCAGGTGCCGGATAATGTTCTCGGTAAACACCACCCCCACGTCCACCATAACCCCGATGGCAATGGCAATGCCGGACAAAGCCACGATATTGGCGTCCACACCGACGCGGCGCATGAAAATAAAGGTCATCAGCACCCCGATGGGTAGCAGGCTGGAAATCATAAACGATGCGCGTAAATTCAGAACCAGAACAATGACCACGATAATGCTGATGATCACCTCTTCACTGAGAGCGGATTCCAGGGTGCCCAGGGTTTCCTTGATCAGTCCGGTGCGGTCGTAGAACGGCACAATGGATACCTGCGATTTTGTGCCATCCTCCAGGGTCCTGCTTGGCAGGCCGGGCGAGATTTCGTTGATCTTTTCCTTGACATTGTTGATGACCTGCAGCGGGTTGGCGCCGTAGCGCGCCACCACCACACCGCCCACGGCCTCGGCGCCGCCCTTGTCGAGTCCGCCGCGCCGGGTTGCCGGACCGAAATTCACTTGGGCCACATCGCGGATGCGGATTGGGACATTATCACGCACTGCCACAACGCTCTGTTCCAGGTCCTGACGATTTTTGATATAGCCCAACGCCCGCACTAAATATTCAGCACGATTGAACTCGATGGTGCGGGCGCCGATATCCAGATTGCTCTCTTTGACCGCATTCATAATCTGTGATACGTTGACGCCGTGGGCGCGCATGGCTGCGGGATTAATATCCACCTGGTATTCCTTGACAAATCCGCCGATGGATGCGACTTCAGCCACACCTTTTGCTGATGTCAGGGCGTAGCGTACATGATAATCTTGAATGGTGCGCAGTTCGTGCGGGTCCCAGCCGCCGGCCGGATCACCGTTGCGGTCGTGGCCCTCCAGGGTATACCAGTAAATCTGTCCCAGAGCCGTGGCATCCGGACCCAGAGCGGGATTGACGCCTTGAGGGAGAGTGCCGGGGGGCAGAGAGTTGAGTTTTTCCAGGATGCGCGTACGGCTCCAGTAAAACTCAATGTCTTCTTCAAAGATGATATAAATGCTGGACAACCCGAATATGGAATTGCTGCGGATGGTTTTAACGCCGGGTATACCCAGCAGCGATGTGGTCAGAGGATAGGAAATCTGATCCTCGATGTCTTGCGGCGAACGGCCCGGCCATTCGGTATAGACAATCTGCTGGTTTTCACCAATATCCGGGATGGCATCCACCGGCACCGGATCACGCGGAAAAAATCCCAGGTCCCAGTTGAACGGCGCCGTGCCCACCCCCCAGGCGATGATGATAATCAGGACCAGAAAGGTGACCAGTTTGTTTTCAAGAAAAAATCGAATGAGTTTTGATAGCATGGCAGCTCTTTATTTTAATATTGATGCTTCTTTTCTGTATCTGATATCGGTTTAAACAATTTCCAGGTGCTGATGCCGGTAATCAGCAGACTGGTCCACCACAGGAAGGCCCAGCTGTCCAGATAACGCTGCAGCCGATGCCGGTTGCGCATAGGCGCTGAACCGGGACTGTGCGGCGATGTATCGCTGTCCGACAGCCGCCCGTACGCGGTATGATGATCCGCGATGCATGTGGACCGCTGATCAATCGGCAGAGGAAAAAACAGGATGCTGCCGATCAATCCGATTATGAATAATACGATAAATATCGACTTTGTCAATTTCACCTCTTTTGTTATTTGCTCTTTAACAGACAAATGTCGTACCAAAAAAATATACTTTTCTTATATTCAATAAAAACAAAGATAAAGTACTTTGAGCCGGGAGTGACAAAATTATCTGTTTGTAGAATATTCTACATTTTATTGTAAAATATTATACAGTGTTCTCTCTGTTGCGACCTTGCGCTTGGGAAATTATTTTTCAAGTGGGCCTCGCATGGAGACGAATCAAAAATTGCTCCGGCCAAAGCGCAATTTAAAACTGTACTGCAGCTGCACCCGGAGCATACCGCTGCTTTGTGCTGGCAGGGCTGTTTGACTGTGATTAAAGCGCGTTACGCTTCGTTTCCTCCCATAAAGGCATATTACGTGATAGCCGGTCTGGGAAAAATGGACAAGGCCGTGGAAGCGGCGCCGAATATGGCTGAATGCCGCTATATCCGCGGACAAACCTGTCTGCAGCTTCCGTCGATGTTCAATCGGCTGGACACTGCTATAGAGGATTACAGAGCATTGGACCGTCTGGCGCAACAGTTCCCGGATGCGTTTGGTGCGGAGGAACATGCGGATATTCTGTATACACTCGGAAGCGCCCTTGAACGCAGGGGTGATCCCCAGGCGGCTGCAGATTATTTTTCGAGGCTGCAATCGCAATACAGTGCCACGGCCAGTGCTCGGAAATCGCCAAGAGAATGATCAGTAAAGGCTGTTGAGCGCCGTTCACGAGATTGGAAAATATCTATATATCCCTGCACTTAAGACGTTTGTGGACATTACTCCCGCATTCCCAGTTTTTTCATACGGTACAAGAGCACATGCCGGGGAATATTCAGCATATGTGCAGCGCGGGTTTGGTTGCCCCCGGTTTTATCCAGGGTTTGCCGGATGACGCGGCGCTCTACTTCGGCCAGAGGAATGCCCTGCTCCGGGACCTGAATGATTTGTTTGCGTTCCGGGGGAGTTTTTATGGTTTGCGGCAGATCATTCAGAGTCAGTCGGTCTGACTCTGACAATGTAATCATACGACGAATCATATTTTCAAGCTCGCGTACGTTCCCGGGCCAGTCATGAGATTCCAACGCGGATATGAGATCGGGGTCGATGTGCATGTTGCGGTCACCGCTGTAGCGTGCGATAAAATTATTCACCAGAGCGGGAATATCCTCGGGTCGTTCACGCAGCGGCGGAATCGTAATGGGCACCACACTCAGACGGTAGTACAGGTCCTCGCGGAATTGACCTTCCTGGACCTGTTGATACAAATCCCGGTTGGTGGCGGCAATCATTCGGACATTGACTTTAATGCTTTCGCTGCCGCCCACGCGTTCAAATTCATATTCCTGCAGCACCCGCAGCAGTTTGGCCTGCAGCTCGGTATTAAGATCGCCGATCTCGTCCAGGAAAAGTGTGCCGGTGTGCGCCTGTTCAAATTTGCCTTTACGGTCCCGGAGCGCTCCGGTGAACGCACCCTTGACGTGTCCGAACAGTTCGCTTTCCAGCAGATTGTCCGGGATCGTCGGACAGTTGACCGTAACGAGGGGATTGTCTTTTCTCGGACTGTGATAGTGGATGGCGCGGGCAATCAGTTCCTTGCCGGTGCCGCTTTCGCCCAGGATGAGCACCGGGGCGTCACTAACAGCCACACGCCGGGTTATTGTCAAGACCTGCTGCATGGCGCTGCTGTCCGCTACCATGTTGTCGAGCTGATAGGTAGCCGAGAGCTCATGTCGCAGATTCAGGTTTTCGGTCTGCAGCGTTTTGAATTTCAGCGCCTTTTTTAGGGTGAACAGCAGTTGTTCCTGGCCGAACGGTTTGGTCAGGTAATCATCGGCGCCCAGCTGGCAGGCTTTTACTGCATTTTCGATACTGCCATAGGCGGTGATGATAATAAACACCACATCTTTGTCCTGCCTGCGGATGTGTTCCAGTACTTTGATCCCGGACATATCCGGCATTTTCAAGTCGGAAATAATCAGGTCATAATCGTATTGATCAAATTTCTTCAGTCCTTCGTCGCCGCTGGTAGCGGTATCCACCTGGTAGCCGTTCTGGCGCAGCTGGTAGCTTACGACTTTACCCAAATTGACGTCGTCATCGATTAATAATACGCGCATAAATCAGCTCCTTATCCCGGGCCCGGGAAATAAAAGATAAATTCCGTACCGCGTTCCGGTTCGCTGTTCACCCGGATCTCCCAGTTGTTCTGATCAGCCAGGCGTTTGACAATGGCCAGCCCCAGTCCTGATCCGTCCGGTTTTGTCGTAAAAAATGACTCGAACACCTGCGGCAGGTGTATTTGCGGGATGCCGCGGCCCTGATCTGTCACCGAAAGCCTGATTCTTCCGGCATCAGCGGGTTCGACTTTCAGGCTGACCCGGCCATCTTCAGGTGAGGCGTCCACGGCGTTGAGGGTCACATTCATTACCGCCTGCCAAACCAGATTGGCATCGCTGTGAACCAACAGCGGAGCAGGGTTGTGCCCGGTGTCGATGTGTAATGAAATATTGTGTTTGCGCGTCCGGGCGCCGATCATGATGCCGATATTGTTGAGAATGTCCACCAGGTCAAAGGTTTCGTATTCAGAAGAATGCGGTTTGGCAAAACTCAGATAATTTTCCACCACCTGATTCAGTCGTTTGGTGTCCTGAATAAGAATATCAAAGAACTCGAGCTGTCTGACTTTTTCCGGTACCTCATTGCGAATAATTTCCACCGCACCGCGTATGGAACCGAGCGGATTTCGAACTTCGTGAGCCAAACTGGCAGTAAGTTCTCCGATCGTCGCCAGACGGTCGGCTGCCTGCAATTGCTGCTGGGTTTCTAACAGTTCCTCGCTGCGCCGTTCCAAATCCTGCAGGGATTGTTCCAGTTTTTGCGCGGCTGATTCGGCCATAGTACGCTGGCGTTGTTCTCCTTGGCTTTTTAGACCGGTCAGATAGCCAATAGCATTGAACAGCAGGACCTGACTGAAACGCATCACGTTATCACCGGACACGCCGCCCCAGTGCAGCATGATGTGAGGCAGGTACAAGAGACTCACAATCACCGCGCTGCCCAGCCCGCCGAGCTTGCCGAAGCGGAACGCAGCCAGCAGAATGGGGATGAAATACGCCTGCATGTACACGAGATGAAATTCAAGCTTGGATGTGGGGGTCCGGTAATGCAGCAGCGTGATCACTATGATCAGTATGATGATCAGGAGAAGATAACTTTGGTTTTGAGAGTTATTTGACATACTTTTTTGCGAGTTGTATTTATTGCTGTTTGATATTTTTAACAAAGAAAAAGTGTCGAATATTCTACAATTATACGATTGAATCTTTATCAAATACACCGATCGCGGAAAAGCATCTGAATGAATCGGGTTTAAAAAATTGTTCTATTTTAAAAGAATGCTGCTGTTTGCTGTTCGGTAAATGCGGGATTACATCGGAATGATTATGGTAATCTGGATTTAACCTGAATCTTTACACGGATTGATTCACCTAATTCTAAGGACACAACAAAGGAGGTCAAAATGAATTATTATTTTTCAGCACAAATAGACAAATCATTTGACGAGGCTCTGGATGATGTGAAAGAGGCTCTGAAAAAGGAGGGTTTCGGTGTTTTGACAGAAATTGATGTCAAAGAAACCATGAAGAAGAAGCTGGATGTAGAGTTTCGCAATTACCGGATTCTGGGCGCCTGCAATCCGCCGTTTGCACACAAAGCGCTGCAGGCCGAGGACAAGATCGGGACCATGCTGCCGTGCAATGTGATCGTCCAGGAGCAGAACAGCAGGGTAGAAGTGGCGGCCATTGATCCGGTGGCTTTGATGCAGGCGGTCGAAAATCCGGGTTTGGCCGATGTGGCGGAAGAGATACAGAAAAAATTAAAAACTGTGATCGAGTCCCTTTGATAAAAGATGGAACACGGACCACAAGGCAAGTTGCTAACACAAAATCCCGGCATGACTTTGAATTATGCCGGGATGTGATTTAAAAAAACGGTCTAAACAGTGTTTTTTCTGATTTGGTATTTCTCAAGCTGGCGGAAAATCCTTTAGAATCTCTCTGACTGCATCCAGGAAATGTTCCTGAGGATCATTTGGATTGAGAATCCCGCTGCCCACACCCTGCCACACGAGTTCTTTTTTGCGGCGGTCAACGATATCGATCACAAGGGTGCCTTGTTTGTATTTCCTTACATGTCCGGGTCTGCGCTGCCAGACCCGTCCCCAACGGTCGACACGATAGGACGGGGATATGAACTGCCGTTGATTTTTAACCAGCGTATAGAAATGAACAGTCAGATCCGCGCGTTTGGGATCTGATTTTTGCAATCCCTTTTCTTTTAGCAGCGGATCAATTTCCAAGAGTATGCTTTTGGTAATAAAATGCCGAGTTCCGGCTTTGTTCTGGCGGGGTTCGGCAAAGGTATAGGTTGCATACTCAGAGAAATCGACCCCCTGGTCATAATTGACGGCAACCCGTACGCCGGAACAGCTGATGGTGAATAAGAGGGGCAGCAGAAAAAGAGCAATCGATTTCATGGGCTTTTCCTTTCATAATATGTGCTATTTTCATTTCTATAAACGTTCAACCGCACATTTTATTGTATAAAAAGAAAGCGGGTGTGAATAGATGCCGTCTGATTTACAGAGTATCGGGATCAGGTGTTATCAGAATTCATGACCATTTCAACTGCATCCAATATATCCTGTCGCCTGAATGGTTTTTTCAGGGTTAAATCGGCACCGAGAATTTTGGCGGTGTTGAGATAATCCTGGGCCATAATACGGCCGCCACCGGAGATGGCTATAATTTTCAAGTCCGGGCGGTTTTCTTTGGCTTCCTGAATGGTTTCCATACCCTCCTTTTCCGGCATGACAATGTCAGTGATCATCAATTCGAGGGTCTTATCTTTATAGATGGCGTTCAATGCTTGTTTGCCGTTTTCCGCGGTGGTTACTTTATGGCCTTCAATATCGAGAATTTTTTCTACCATATAGCGTACATTTTCATCATCTTCTACAACCAGGACATGCATCCTATCGATTCTCCCTTTAGTATTGATCGAGTGTGTTTCGTACCAGGTCCAGCAGTTCACCGACAATGACAGGTTTCCGGATTACTTTGTCGAACAGGTTATCCTGTTCGATTTTGTTTGCCTTTTCGATATAGCCGGTCATGAGTAAAATTGGAGTGGATGGTTGAATGGCTTTCATTTTTTGTGATAATTCAAATCCCGAGAGATGCGGCATCGTCAAATCCGTGATTACCAGATCAATAGAATCCGCCCGGGACGAAAAAGTCTCCAATGCATTCAGACTGTCCATTTTTTTGATCACGTGGTACCCCATCCGCGACAGCATTCTTTCCAGCAGTGAAATAACTGCTTCTTCGTCATCAATAATCATGATTGTTTCATGACCGCCCAATTGTTGATGATTGGCCGGCGTTGCGTTAGTGGCGGCCGGCAGAACGGGTAAATAGATATCAAATGTCGTTCCAACCATTTTTTGGCTCTGCACATCAATGATTCCGTTCATTGTTTCAACAATACCGTGCACAACCGATAATCCGAGACCGCGGTTGGTCGCTGAATCACGGGTGGAATAAAACGGATCAAACAGCCGCTTTAATGTTGATGCATCCATACCGCGGCCTGTGTCAGCCACTGTAAATTTAATATACTCGAGTGCTGATAATCCCGCGCGCAGGGAGCCGGGAATTTCAGAAACAGGGATTTGAATCAGTTTTAACGACAGCGTGCCTCCACGTTCCTCCATGGCCTGGAATGCATTGGTGCATAAATTTATCACCAGCTGGTGGATTTGCGTGGGATCAGCCAATATTTTATCACAATTATTATGGATATTTTGTTTGACCTGTATGCTGGAGGGCAGGGAGGACTGCATGAGTTTGACTGCCTCTTTGATCATCAGATCGGGTTTGAGAGGCTTGGGTTCGTGTTCGGATAGACGGCTGAACGTCAGCATTTGATCCACCAGCTCGCCTGCCCGATTTGCCGCATCCACGATAAATTTCATGTCCTGGTATATGGGATGATCCGGCGACAGATCCGCGATAATCATATCAGAATAACCCAGAATGGGCGTTAAAATATTGTTGAATTCATGCGCAATTCCACCTGCAAGAGTACCGATGGTTTCCAGCTTTTGTGATTGTCGCAGTTGGGTTTCCAGTTTCTTTCTTTCCTGTTCTGCTTGTTTGATATTGGTAATATCCAGGAGGGAAATGATAGTTTGGTCGTTTTCTTCTACACGGGCCACTGAAATCAGTGTATGCACCGGCTTGTTGTTTATATCCCTGATTTGTATTTCCTGTTGCCCCTGTGTGTGTGCCAAATCCTGCTGCAGAGGCGTAAGCAAATCCTTCATCCAGGCAATATCTTTGTCGAATATAAAGTCATCAATCCTTTTCCCGGTCATTGTTTCCTGTTCACTATGGCCGGTGAGATCAGTAAATTTTTGATTGGCGTAAGAAATCGTAAAATCTTTTTCGACCACCAAAAGTGCGATCGATGCGTTTTCAAACAAGGAGCGGTAACGTTGTTCGCGGATGATCAACTGCTGCTGCATCATTTTACGTTCAAATATCATGGTGAGATGACTGGCAATACTTTCGATGGCGTTTTTGTAGCGGACCGGTTTTTTTTCTTTGAGCAGCAGTGAGATGCTGCCGTTGATCCTGTCATTGTCGGATGTAAGGCCGATGGTATGTATGGATTTGATATTAAATGCTTTTTCTGTTTTTTTGCATGCCGATTCGGATGCGATGCCGCCAAGCAGTTGATACAGTCCTCCTGAAACGGGTTCCAGTTTACCGCTGGCATAGATATCTTTATTTTCTCTTAAAATATTTTGGGTGATCACCGGTCTTTCCGGATGCACGCCGAGCAAATTGTAAATATGCTCTGCCGGTGCATGCGGAGTTGACAGGCAGCATATCCGTACCCCATGGACTTTTGGATCAAAGATCGAGACAATAATCACGCTGGGCTGATTGAGTTGGTGCACGGCTTTGCAGATGAGCCGGCATAATTCATCAATCCTTTCAATTTTGCTGGCATTGAGCAGCGTATCGGTGATGATTTCAAGCTCCGTTAGATAATACGCTTTATCCGACTCGGCTTTCTTTTGTTGGGTAATATCGCGTCCGATCCCCTGAATCGCAAAGGGCTTGCCGTCCCTGTAAACGAGAGAGGCCTGAGTTTCCACCCAAATCACAGAGCCGTCTTTGCCCCGCAGTTTAAACCGGGATATATCTTTTTGTACACCGCTGTTTTTTATGTCGGTTAACAGTTTTTCTGCTTTGGAGAGTTGGTTTTTATCAGCCAAAATTGTGCTAAAATCAAAATTCAGGATTTCCTCGCGGCTATATCCCAGCAAATTTAGAGTAGCCGGATTGGCATCAAGAAAATGCCCGTTCAAGTCATGGAGATAAACCAGATTCAAGGACCGCTCATACAAAGACAGATATCGCTCTTTGAGTTCGCGGGAATCGGATTCACTGTTGTCTTCCGGAAAGAAGGTCAAAAGCAGGAATTCAGAATCTTTGAGTTTTGCAAAACTGGCTCCCAGAGTGTGCAGAGAGTGGGAGTCATTGACCAGGTGAAACGGGAAATGTGAAAAATGGCTTGTCTGTGCCAGGCTGCGCTTTAATTCTTTTTGATCCAGAGCGGATAACAAATTTAATAAAGTGTTTTCTTTAATCTGTCTCAGATTGAGCATATTGCGAAAGGCTTGATTGGCGTCTTTCAGAAGCCCATCGCGGGTAACGATACAGGCGGGCAGAGTAATGTCGCAAAACACAGCAGCGTGTGTACCATGGGTTAAATCATCCGGCATAGATTATTACTCTTTTTGGTTGCTCTTGAATCAAATAAAGATCCATAATTTCTATAATTAGTTTTGGTTAAAAATCAACAAATATTGTGCCAATAACTTTAAAAGACGGATTGACCTTCGGGTAAACCGCTTTCAATACCTTCAAAATACTAAAACATCTTTATAAAATCCACTACTTTTTCTTTACCAGCAACCGAATAACGGCCGAGATACCGATTCGGCCGGGTATGAAACGCAGCCGGCTGAATGAGAAATCAAGTCAGCCCGGAACCGGAAATAGCGACCTGTATAGGGGGCTGCTTTGGAATTAAAATGATACAAAAAAATATTTAGCAAACCTCTGCTTCAGGTATAAAGTTTGCAGTATTTGTCATAGAATGTTTGCTTTTGATCACGGACAATGAAAAGGACAGAATTATGGGTTTTTATGAAGAAAACTCGAATGATATGCAGGATAGTAAGAGACAGGTGCTGGTAATTGATGATTCGGAGATGAACCGTCAATTGCTCGGCAATTATTTTAAAAACGCCGGATACAGCACTCAGTTTGCCAATGACGGGGAGGAGGGATTGCAGAAATTCACTGAATTGCGTCCGGCAGTTACATTCCTGGATATTGTGATGCCGAACAAATCCGGTCTGGATTTGCTCAAAGAAATTAAAGAGATGAATCCGAACGCTATCGTAATTATTGTGAGTTCCTATGTAACAAAACGGAACATTCAGCAAGCAAAGGAATATGGGGCAGACTGGTTTTTGAAAAAACCGTTCAGCCGCGAACAACTTGTGAATGTTCTTGAAAAAATAAAAAACCGGAGTCAAAAATGACATGCAACCATTGTGGCGCTGAGAATGTAAAGTGGGCCTCGTTCTGTACACAATGCGGCGAATCGGTCGGTGAATTGTGCTACTGTTCTTCTGTCATCCGTCCCGGAGATGTTTATTGTTCCGGGTGCGGGAGACCGGTTGAGCAGAAACGTGTTCCGAAATCTGCCGAGGGGCACGAGGTGATCCCGATGATTTATCAATACAAAAGAGCCGAGATTGACAAGTTGATCAAGGATAGTATCCTGGTCAAGGCCGGAAAAGAGAGCGAACTGGACCAAAGCGATATTGATGAATATTTCAACGAAGAATAAATAGCTGCAGCTACCCCTAGCCCTTTATTCAATAATTTTGAGGAACGCTCGCATGGCGAAACGAGAAGACAGAACTTTAATTCAGGAATTGTTAAACAGAAATTATTTAAAAAAACAGGATCTTGCCAAATTTCAGGATATCGCTGCTGAAACGCTTGCTTCCGATGGGATCACCCAGACTCTGCTCCGCTATCTGAAACTTGACCAGCAGAAAATGGCCGAAATTATTTCCGAGGCGTTCGATGTGCCATTATTAACCGAAGTCAATGGTGTGAATATCATTGATGTGGAAGGGTTGTCCAAAGAAGATTTTTTGAAACGCTTTAGAACCATCCCCATTATACTTGAGAATAACGAATTGACCGTGGCCATCGTGGACCCGCCTTATCGGGGTGTGATCGAACTGCTGGAGCGTCAGGCCCATAAAAAAGTTGTACCGGTGGTCATGACGGTCGCTGATTTTCAGCGGTTGTACAAAGAATCCATCAAAACATCGCCCCGATCCACGCCGGTGCAAATTGATTTTGAAAAGCTTGATGTGGCAAAACGGGGTGAACAGTGGGCTGCCAATGCGGAAACAAGCGGAACCTTGCCACCGGCCAACAAAGTACTGGACCGCCTGCTACAGACAGCGATTGAAACCAATGTCAGTGATATCCATCTGGAGGCAAAAAAAGACGGATATGTAAACGTCAGATACCGTCTGGATGATGTGCTGCAGCGTGTGGTGACGCTGCCGAAAAAATATACCCAAACATTGCCGACCATGATCAAACAAAGCGCCAGCAGTGCAACGTTTGACAAGCGCGGTCTGCAGGAAGGACAAAATATCTTTTCGGTTAACGGCCGGAAAATACAGACTCGAATCAATTCTATCCTGACAAGTTACGGTGAAAAAATCACCATCCGAATTGTGACCAAAAATCTGCATATTTATAATCTTGAAGAATTGGCTCTAAATCTGCACGATTATCAGCAATTCAGACAGCTGCTCGCCTTTCCGAATGCCGTGATCCTGTTTGTGGGACCGGGAGGGTGCGGAAAAACAACGACCATGTACGCGGCTCTCGATGACTTGAATATGCGTTCGATGAATATTTCAACCATTGAAAACCCGATCGAGTGTGAAATTCCCGGACTGAATCAGACGTCTTCGTCCCATTTGCGCAAAAACACATCTACAGAAGCGATCCGGGCTCTGTTTCATCAGGATGTGGATATACTGGCGATCGGGGAAACACGCGACAGTGAAGAAGCGGAACTCTTGATTGAAGCCGGACTCACGGGTATGAGTGCGTTTACAACATTGCAGGCGGCCAATGCTATTCGCGCCTTGTACCGTTTGCGCAATTTGGGTGTGAGAACCGAGGAAATGGCGCTGGTTATTCGCGGTATCGTTGCCCAGCGATTTGTGCGTAAAGTATGTCCTCACTGTCAGGAGGAATATCGGCCTGATCTGGAAACTCTGACCCAGGCCGGATTAAGTCATCTGCGGGAAAATTTTGCATTCAAACACGGCAAGGGATGTCAGTATTGTTTCGGCACCGGGTATCTGCATCGGGTTCCTCTGTTTGAAATCCTGGTTGTTGATGATGTATTAAGCACGGTCATTCACAATAATGAATCCTACGGAGAGATCAAAACGGTGGCCCAGAAACACGGATTTACCAGCATGCGACACGACGGATTGCGCAAAGCTCTGGCCGGGATCACCACTCTCGAAGAAGTGATACGTGTTACCTGATTCGGCGGAGAATATTATTTTTCCGGCGTTTCGTAGGAATTGATCAGATCCGGATCGACAAATTTGAGGGCATTGTAATATTGGGGAGAGTCTGAATCCAGATCAAGAAAATTGCAGATTTTATCCACTTGTTGGCGTGGTGATTCGATCAGATCGGACGACTCGCAGTGATAGATGTGGTTTGTCTTTAATAAATTCACGAATACGCTGATGACCTTTATCGATGACCCGCTCAAAAATATCATGTTCATTATATTCATTTTGACGCGTGAGCAGTAATTTAGCCGACCGCAGTATAATTCGCATTCGATTTCCGGGTTTGAACAACGGGAATTTTTCTTTCATTTCCGGAAGCCAATAGGAATATCTGAATGTCTTGAACAGAGAGCCTGCTGTATCCCGGGTGTTGCGTTTCAGGTGAATATAATAAGGATTATCAAACAACGAATGGTAATAAGGCAAATGATAGATCAGCGCCGGATCTTTGAATCCCCATAGACCCTGATTGTTCTGCTGAATGAACTGTTTGATTTCCGGTTCGTATTTTTTGACCACTTTTTCAATTCGTTTTTCATCCATATTCAGCCGCCGGGTGATATCCAGCAGCAGTTGAGATTCGAATAATATATTCAAGCTGATGGACTGAAACCACTGGTCCTCATAGCATCCGTGTTTGTTCAGATGTTTTCCCATTTCCATATCGGTGCTATCGCCCATTCGAATGCCGAGCCGGTGGAGGATACCGGCGAGCAGGGAAGAACCGCTGCGCGGCATGGTTAATATCATAACAGTTTTCATAGAGAATCCGGTTTTTGTTCTTTCAGTGCGCCGGGTTTTTTCGGTTTTTGTTCTTTTAGTGTGGCTGGTTTTTCCGGTTTCTGCTCTTTAAAGTGATGACTGTTTTGTATAAATGTTCTGATGATAAATACGGCAATGATCACATAGGTGATAATTTTTCCTGTGGTGCCGGTCAGGAAAAAGAAATAATCAAATCCATAGGTCCACGATACTATACCCACGAACATGGAGCTGATGACAATAATGAGAAGGCGTGTCATGGGGATGCCCAGCAAAAATCCAATCACCGCGCCGGCAAACGAACCGGTAAACGGGAACGGCAGCCAGATAAAAAACGGCAGCGCCCAGGATCCCCACAAGGCTACTTTGGTTTTTTGAGATTGCGCGCGTTCTTTTGTCGATTCCAGCATTTTGCCGACATATTTAATCTCCACCAGATGGTGGTAAAAGGTAACAAAAAGGGGGAGCATGATGCAAAGCCAGGCCAGATTAACAGAGAACACGAGAGTGCTGATCATGATGGGGTGTAATTTGAACTCGAGTCCCGCAAGAATAGCTGTTGAGCGGCCTCCGGCCACAGATGCCACAATGGTTCCGGACAGTTTTAGAAAAAACGACCGGTCCAGCAGAAAAACTGTGAATAGAAAAAAGCCTATTGTGAATGCCAATGTAACGCCTGAAACAAATATTGCTTTATTCAGGCCAATTAATCGGGTTCGGTATTTCATGTTTTACTTTTTGAGTTTGTGGTTTTAGACTGTCTAATATAAATTTTGATATTTCAATGACATTTAAAGATGCTGCGGCGCATCCGCATTCGGACAGATTGCAGCTTTTTGTTATACGCTGGATGGTACACGTAATGCTTTTGCAGGCCACTTTGATCTCAAACACCCGGGAGGGGGCGTCCTGGTTGGCGCTGATCATGATGTTACTGTCGGAGCTATATCCGTATATTTTCGGTTCAGTCGCTTTGAATAAACTGATAATAGAAGTTTTGTTTGTGAACGGTTTTTCGGAATTTGACAGGGTTTTGCGTGCAGCGGCAATGTGCATGGGACCTGTGTCACCCGTTACGTAACTGTCACACAGATCCACCAGCGAGGCATAAACAGACAGTGGTGCATGCTTTTCGAGAAGAATTGTTTTTTTTTGATGTTCTGGAGAAAGCATATTGTAAATTTGGCTGGATGAGCCCTCGAATTTATAACTTCGAGCCAGCAAGATTTTATCGATCTTGCCGGAATCAACTAACAACTGTATGAGCGATATGTAAAAATCCGGTTCGATAAATGTGTAAACATTGGAGGTATCAGGATTGACAAATACAAGAGTGTCTGCGGGTGTGATATTGTTTTCCAGGACAAATATATCGCGCGCCTTTAAAGCGGATTTATCCAGAAAAATAGAGGTGCCCTTGAATTTGAATCTGGGTTTATTCGGTCTGATTTTTGGGGGCATATGAAAGACCAAATCACTGATATATTCAGCAAGACGGTAGGGCAGACTTGCTTTTTTGAGTCTTTATGTGCATTCAGTACGCGCAAAACGAGGTTGAGAGGTGTAATGACCGGACATCGGGCTTTTCTAAAAATTTTACTTTGGATCACCGGGCTGAAATTTAGAATGAGATTGTAATGATGATCCGTGAGCAGATCGTTGATTTTTAGCACATTTTTTCTGTTTTGCAGATCGGTGCTGCTTTTGAAAATCGGACAGGAATGGGAAATGGCGGGATTCGCGGCGAGAATATCCCCGACAATGGAATTGTACATATAGTCAATTTCAGCATCCGGAAAGTAATAGCGCAGCGCTTCAATCGCAGTCTGTATCATCACCGCGTCACCGATGTTTACATCAGCGATGACTAGAATGTTGTCAAGTTTGTGCAGCCTTGAGAGAGACAGGTATTCTTTGACGCGCAGAAAGCCGTTGACCTGCTGATTATAAATCAGCCAAAGGATAAATTTTTCAAAAGAAGAATCGTGGTAACGAGACAATTTCTGCAATATTTGCTTCATCGCTCTGTCGGCATAATGAACTGATCGATTATTGTAAGGTTAATCATAAAAAGTAAGGATTTTCATGCTTATTATCAAGAAGCATTTTGTATGAGGAATTCAATCAAAAGAGCCGCTGCTACGCGCCAAATTATGTTCAACCTTACGTTCGGTGTTGAATAATGTTTCAGAACACATACGGACGCTATGATAAAACCAGCTTGAGATTTACACGTTTTTTATTTAAATTGTTTCTTAATGAAACCGCCGAAAAAGTGGACAATATTGTGAAAGCTGCATTATTTATACCTTGTCTGTCTGAACATTTATATCCCGAATCTGCTTTGAACATGGTCAAAGTACTTCAGTATCTGGGTGTAGATATCGATTATGTCGAAAATCAGACCTGTTGCGGACAAATTGAATACAATTCCGGCTTGCGTGATGAGATTGTGCCGGTCGCTGAACATTTTATTGAATTGTTTTCTCATAAGCCCTGTATTGTGGCACCATCCGGCTCGTGTGTGGCCATGGTGCGCAAGTTTTATTATGATCTGGATATTCGCGATAATTTGAAATCTGCTCGTGATGAGCTGGCCGGCAAGATTTACGAGTTTACAGAATTTCTGGTGGACGTCCTGCAGGTGACTGATCTGAACGGCCGCTTTCCGCATTCGGTTACCTATCATGATTCGTGCCACCTGAATCGGGAATTGGGAATTTATGAACAGCCGCGAAAATTGATCCGTTCAATATCTGATATTAATTTTATAGAGATGCAGGACCCTGATCTCTGCTGCGGGTTCGGCGGCACCTTTTCTTACAAATTCAAAGAGCTGTCAATCCGGATGGTCGCACAAAAATGCGAAAATATTAGCAACAGCCGGGCTGAATACTGTATTGGTGCGGATGAAAGCTGTCTGATGAATATTGAAGGTTATCTGATAAAACACGCTATGAAAGCCAGAACCCTGCATATCGCGACATTGCTGGCAAAAAGTTTAGGTCTCTAATATCCATGAACCTCAAGCCTGAAAAAACGAAATCCTATATCAAAAAAGCCTTATCGGATGACAAAATGCGTTCTGCTGTGAGCCGGGCTGCGTCAAAAGCCGTGGAAAAACGCAACCGCACGGCCGGAGAATATCCTTACTGGCAGACGATGCGAGAACAGGCGCATGCGGTCAAGCGCCGCGTAATGGAGAATTTGGATGATTTTCTGCTGCAATTCGAAGAAAAATGCCGGGAAAACGGCATTCGGGTGCATTGGGCGCAGGATGCAGAGGAGGCCAGAGAAACAGTCGGAACAATCGCAGCGGAACATGGTGTGAAACAGGTTGTAAAATCCAAGAGTCTGACCACTGAAGAGATCGGTTTGAATAGGTATTTGCAAAAGAATCAGATCGAGGTGACCGAGACGGATTTGGGTGAATATATTGTTCAGCTGCTCGATCAAATCCCGTCTCACCTCACCGCTCCGGCACTGCATCTCGATCGCAAAGACATCGGACGTGTGTTTCATGAAAAGCTGGGGGTTGACTATACAGAAGAACCTGCTGAATTACTGGCCATAGCGCGCCAGAAATTGCGCAAAAAGATGCTGAATGCTGATATGGGAATCACCGGCGTTAATTTTGCCATTGCGGATAGCGGTTGTCTCTGCGTTGTTGAAAATGAAGCCAATGCCAGGCTGTCCCTCGGTGTTCCGGATGTGCATGTGGCGGTGATGGGAATTGAAAAGATTATACCGTCATTCTCTGAACTGGATACTTTTTTAAAATTGCTTCCTGCCAGTGCCACCGGCCAAAAACAGACAGTCTATGTGGATGTCGTCGGCGGACCGCTATTTCCCGCGATCGGGGAGGGGGCCCGGAATGTGCATGTGATCATACTGGATAACGGCCGCAGCCGTATCCTTGCGGACCCCCAGCTGCGTGAAACACTGTTCTGTATCCGCTGCGGCGCCTGTTTGAATATTTGTCCGGTGTACCGGCAGATCGGCGGCCATGCCTACGGCTGGGTGTATATGGGGCCTATCGGTGCCTGCCTGATTCCACAGTATAACGGAATCTCTGCCGGACGCCACGCTCCATTTATTTCATCGCTTTGCGGTGCCTGTGCGCAGCAATGTCCGGTTCAGATCAGCATTCCGCATCACCTGACGCGCCTTCGTTATGATGTGGCCAAACAAGGCTACACAGCCTGGTGGGAGCGCTATGCGTTAAAGCTGCATGCTTTCCTTTGCCGTTACCCGCTTTTGTATCGTGCGCTCACCTGGTTCCCCGGTAAACTGCAGCAGTTGCTGCCCGGGGATATGCGTTTTCCCGCCCCCGGTTACACCCGGGATCGCGCTTTGGGCCGCTTTGATTCCAAAGGATTTCGTAGACGTTTTCTAAAGATGCAAAGACAACAGGATTTATAATGAGTTCCCGCGATAAAATATTACATCGAATCCGCACGGCGCGATCCATTGCATCTGATCTTGCGCCTGAGCGCCAGGTTGAGGAAACACTGGAAACGGCAATACAACAAGATATACCGGATTCTGCCGATGCCCTGAAACAGCAGTTTGCCTCCGCTTTGCAAAGCGTTTCAGCCCGATTTGAAAGCAGTGCAGATATTGAGCATTTGTATGGATTGATTGATTGCACCCTCAGGCATGGTAAAGATACACGCTTTGCGATTACCGGCACTGATTTCACCCGGGAGATCGCTGAACATGTTTGCAGCAGATATCCCGATTATGCTTCCGTTTCCGCAAGAGATATCGAGTCTTTTGAGCGTGTAAAACAACTTGAATCCATCGGCATTTCCATTGTAGATTGTGCGTATGCGATCGCGGATACAGGAACGTTGTGTGTGCCGTTTTCCAATGTGCAGACCCAGCTGCCTTTTATTTTGCCCGAAACTGTTATTGCAGTGGTGAAGGAACAGCAGCTTGCTGTCAATCATCGACAGGTCTTTGCCTCACTTTCAGAGAAAGAACGCCGGAATATGATTTTGATTACAGGCGCCAGTCGCACTGCTGATATTGAGAAAATTTTATTCCTGGGCGCTCACGGGCCCGGAGAATTAATCGTTTTTTTGCTTGAAGACATTCATTGATCGAATCCCTGATCAGCAAAGGAGATTATTATGGTCACCAATACGTTCAATACCCTAAAAACCCTTGACTCACCCGTCGGGTCGCGGAAAATATACAAGCTTGAACAGCTGGAAAAAGAAAACGTTACAAACGTTTCAGCATTGCCGTACAGTATCAAAATTTTGCTGGAATCTGTTTTACGCAATTGCGATGATCATACGATAACCCGGGATGATGTGATAAATCTTGCAAAGTGGCGTGCTGATCGTCCTTCCGGAAACGAAGTGCCGTTCAAACCTGCAAGGGTTTTGCTTCAGGATTTTACCGGGGTTCCTTCCGTTGTGGATTTGGCTGCAATGCGGTCTGCTATGCAAAGGCTTGGCGGAGACCCCCGGGAGATAGAACCCATGATCCCCTGCGATTTGGTTATAGATCATTCGGTGCAGACCGATTTTTACGGCAGGCCGGATGCGTTGACAAAAAATATGCAGATGGAATTTGAACGCAACCGGGAACGCTATAAATTTTTAAAATGGGGACAGCAGGCGTTTAATAAATTACGGGTTATACCTCCCGGTGTGGGAATTATCCATCAGGTGAATCTGGAATATCTGGCCCGGGGAGTATTTGAAACAAAAGACAAGATTGTTTATCCGGATACACTGGTGGGAACTGATTCTCACACCGTCATGATCAACGGTCTCGGCATTGTTGGCTGGGGAGTCGGCGGTATCGAAGCAGAGGCTGTTATGCTGGGGCAGCCGCTGTATATGCTTGCGCCCGAGGTGGTCGGTTTCAAACTGACCGGAAAACTCGGCCAGGGAGTAACAGCCACGGACCTGGCGCTGACTGTGGTTCAAAAATTGCGCGAAACCGGGGTGGTCGGAAAATTTGTCGAATTTTTCGGGGATGGAGTGGACCATATGAGCTTGCCTGATCGGGCGACTATTGCCAATATGGGGCCGGAATATGGCGCAACCATGGGGTTTTTTCCGATGGATGCGGAGAGTCTGCATTATCTGCGGCGCACCGGTCGTTCGGAAGAGCAGGTTCAGCTGGTGGAATGGTATATGAAAGAGCAGGGTCTGTTCCGTGGTGAGGAGAGTACCGTACCCGAGTACTCGCAAGTCGTTACATTAAATTTAAGCGAGGTGGAGGCTTCGCTGGCCGGCCCCAAACGTCCCCAGGACCGTATTTCTCTACAACGTATCAAATCTTCTTTTTCTGAATCTCTGCGTGCGCCGCGCAAGGCGCGCGGATTTGAAGTTGCTGACACAGCAGCCTCAAAGCAGGTGACTATTGACATGGACGGGGAGGCGTACACTCTGCAGCACGGATTTGTCGCCATCGCATCGATTACCAGCTGCACCAACACCAGCAATCCCTCTGTCATGCTGGCGGCCGGGTTGTTGGCGCGCAAAGCCGTGCAGGTCGGGCTTAAAGTGCCTCAGTACGTGAAAACCAGTCTGGCGCCCGGTTCCCGGGTGGTCACCCAATATCTGGATCGGACCGGTTTGACTCCGTTTCTGGATGAACTTGGTTTTCAAACCGTGGGATACGGATGTGCCAGCTGTATCGGAAACAGCGGACCGCTGCCCGCGCCCGTTTCAGAGGCCATTGAGGAAAATGATTTGGTAGCCGCTGCTGTACTAAGCGGGAATCGCAATTTTGAAGGCAGAGTCAATCCCCTTACACAGGCCAATTATCTTGCGTCACCGCCGCTGGTGGTGGCATTTGCGCTGGCCGGACGGGTTGATGTCGATCTGAAACACGAACCAATCGGTACGGGCCGGGACGGACAGGATATATATCTGAAAGATATCTGGCCTGATCACAAACAGGTTTTAGAGCTCTTGCAGTCCAGCGCTGATCCTGCGCTGTTTCGGAAAGTCTATGAAAAAATTGATGAGCAGAGTCCGGAATGGGAAAGCATTGCCGCGACTGATGAACCGATTTATAATTGGCAACCGGACTCGACTTATATCCAGGAACCGCCGTTTTTTATGCAGCTAAAAAAAGGTTCCGGCCTCGCTTCTATCGAGAACGCGCGTGTGCTTGCCTTGTTGGGAGACTCTGTGACGACGGATCATATCTCTCCCGCGGGCGCTATTCCAAAAAACAGTCCCGCCGCAGAATATCTGAGCCGACACGGTGTGGATCGAAACGACTTTAATTCTTTCGGCTCACGGCGGGGCAATGACCGTGTGATGGTTCGAGGTACATTCGGGAATATCCGGCTCGATAATTTATTGGTACCGGACACCCAGGGCGGTTATACGGTGCATTTCCCGGATGGTGAAAAAATGTCAATTTTCGACGCGGCCATGAAATACAAAGAGGAGCAGGTGCCGTTGATTGTACTGGCCGGCAAGGAATACGGAACCGGCAGTTCACGCGATTGGGCAGCCAAAGGCACGTTGCTGCTCGGAGTAAAAGCTGTGATAGCAGAAAGCTATGAACGCATTCATCGGAGCAATCTGGTCGGTATGGGAGTTCTTCCCCTGCAGTTTAATGCGGGTGAATCGGCTGAATCGCTGGGTCTTGACGGCTCAGAGGTGTATAGCCTTTCACTGGATGAACAACTGAAACCGGCACAGCCGGTCTCTGTTAAAGCCGTATCGGCAAACGGCAAAGCAACCTTGTTTACCGTGACCAATCGTCTGGATGCGCCGATCGAAATCGAATATTATCGCAATGGCGGCATATTGCATACCGTACTGCGAAACAAAACCGGCTTGTAAGCGTTTATTCTTTGCCTGATGACGAAAACCGAACATGGATTAAATTCAAGGCTTGATGAAATAAATATGAATTCAACCATCGCGCAAGACGAACTGGTCAAAAAAGCAATTGATGGGGACCGCAATGCAATGCAGAAAATTGTCGTCGATAATGAGCAGATGATATACAGTACTGCGTTAAAGCTGGTCGGTAATCGCGAAGACGCAGAATGTGTTCTGCAAGAGACTTTTCTCAAAGTCTTTGAGGCTCTGCCCAATTTTAAGGGCCAGTCCGCATTATCCACCTGGATTTACAGAATTGCCACCAATTTTGCCCTTATGAAATTGCGGGAACGAAAAAAAACGTTCAGTAATATGGATCAGGTTGAAAGCAAAGTGAGCAAGGAGGCGTTGCAGTCCTTTAACAGCGCTATGGGTAACAATCCCCACAAAGCGCTGGAAAACGAAGAACTCAAAGCGATCATGGACAAGGCGGTGGATGAACTGTCGCCTAAATTTAAAAGTGTCTTTGTGTTAAAAGACATAGAAGGACTGTCTCTTCATGAAATTACCGAGATTACCGGAATGACGCTTCCGGCGGTTAAAAGCAATTTACACCGGGCCCGGCGGTTTTTGCGCGATCAACTTGCCGGGTATACATCCCGGAATCATGATTAGGGGCGGGGTGATTGCTGGCGCAGCCAGGGTGTGATTACCCGGTCCACGATTTCGTTATATGCATTCCGGGTTGTTTTCATGCTCTGTTTGACACGCCTGAACAGTTTTTCCGGTGTCACAGCTTCGGCACCAGAGCTGAGGTTCAGGACCTCGGCCTGATATTTTATGGTCTTTTCATTGAGTTTGTCTCCCGTAAACACGGAAAGACGGGTGATATTGCGGATTTTGCGCAGAAATTCATAGGATTTAATCAGGCGTTTTAACAGATTTTTCTTGATATCTTTTTGATACAGATTGACCAGAAACTGATAATTGGAATGGACCCGAATGTCGGGATAGATAACCCTCAAAATCATCAGCAGCATTTCAATATCTCTCAACCCCCCGCTATCTTCCTTGATGTCCAGGAATTCATTTTTTTTGTTTTCAGAGTTTTTGCGTCTGGAATCCACTTCACTCAGCATATCATTTACATAGGATGCCCGCTCATCAAATACGAATGGAAACAGGATATCCCTCTCGAATGCGGTTTTCAATACACTGCTGCCGACAATCATGCGCGAGCAGAGCAGCTGGGACTGTTCAATATATTTATAACGCGGTTCTGATTTTAAGAGATTATTTAACTGGGAAAATGTGCATACATAGGAGCCGATTTTTTCAACCAACCCATAATGGGGAATAATACCGCTCTTGGTGATCAGCGAGTTTGCTTTGGCGCATATTCTTACACAGTAATCCAGCATGATCGGATCGTCGGAATTAAGCAGAATCAGCAGGTCATAATCATCGGAAAATGCCTGTTCCTGTCCCTGACCGCCGGTGACAAAAACACCAAAAAGATCCCTGGTATCCAGGGGAGCGGACAGTTGTTCATCGAGTTCGAGTTTGATGGTATCAAATACCAGCCGCAAAAAAATGTCTGAAAATTCCGTGAATTGAGAAGCAATATGTTTTGCCGGTATCCCGGAAATGGACTGCAGACCGACTTTAAAATAACCAAAATTAAAAAAATTGACCAGCTTTTGCTGTTTTTCAGGTCCTGCCAGCGTGCGCTCTGCTTCGGCCAGACTGCCTTTACCGATCAGTGACAGCCGGCGCATATCTGTGAGGTAATGAACATATTCCGGATTATCTCTCAGAACCCTGAACATGCGCTGCTGAAAATCAGCACTGGTGAGGATAGATAGAGTTAATAGAGTATCCATGTTGTCGTGTGCGTTGATTAATTCCTGGCCCCAGATATTTCGGTCCAGCCATTGCCGGTATTTTCGCCGTTGGTCCTCAGACAGAGTTTCGATATAATCGACGATCAGTTTGGGAAAATTGAGAAATACAATGCTGATGCGCTGGGTCTGTGCCGCTTCATTGCGAACACGTGATAAAAGCTCATCATTATAAATTTTATAAAAATCCGGTTCGGGCAGCTGCTGACGGAACTGATACAGCAAAATTGCAAATTTAAACGTGGCGATAAATGAAAAACGGCTCCATTCGATCAGGCTGTTCCTCACTCTGGCTTTCTGCATCAGAGAGAGAGATTCATAATCCTTGAACAGGCGGCACAAAATCTTTCCGTTTTTGGATGCGAAAATTGATATAATATCTTCCCAAAAGCGTGTGCCTTTGAAAAACCGGGTTTCGCGGCAAAAACGCAGGGCGAGATTGCCGATACGGGTTTCTCCGGCCTCGGTTGCTTTTTTGCGCCGCATGATCCGGCCGAACACTGAAATTGATTTGAGATGGTCGACGGCGTCGGGCAGCAAACGCTGGATATTCTCTTTGGCTTGTTGCACATACAGGTAATAATCGGATAACAGGAAATGTTCCGGTTTTTGAACGCCTATACGCTGATAGCCCATCACCTCGGCGACCCGTTTTAGATTCGCGGTCGACCCTTTTTCGTTAACAAAGATTTCTTCTTCCTGAACCACCAGCAGCTGATAAAGATATCGAAATATTTCAAGAAATGTTAAAGATTCTTCGAGTTGTTCATACTCGTGCCGACGCTTTCTGTCCTGACGTCTTAACTCATGGATCAGTGACCAGGCATTCACCTGCCGTAGTCCTGAAATGGTTTTGGCGGCAAATAATGAGTTTTTGATCATTCTCAGACCGTCATCTTTGGGGTTCAACCGGTCCAGGGAAAACTCGCGCAGCAGCAGGGAGCGCGCTTCACCGATGATGCCTCGAATATAGCCTTCATGGTATCGGGAGAAGGTCTGACGTTCCGGTTGATAATAGTATCGCTGTATGACCTTGCGGTTGAACTCTTTACGCAGTTTCAGACTGCCGAAAATTCGAGCGGCTCCCAGCATTTCCGTAATGATGACAAAATCATGAATTTCATTGTCCAGCAGCTCACAATACTCATCCAGTGATGCAGAATAGGAAGTCTCGCTGCCCACATGTTCGGACAGGTGAAAATGAAGGCTGATGGCTTTTTTCAGCATTTCAGTGCTGAGATGGCTGATTGCGCGATTCAGTTCATGACGCCCGGCCTGGCCGCTGTCGATCACCCCGATATCAATATCGTCCTGATCTGAGCGTGTGCCCACACCCAGGAAAACAAAGGTTTCAAAAGCCTCCGGTGGCAGATACAATTGCATAATGGTTTTCATGTAAGCGCGGGTGAGCTGCCTCAAGGCATGTCCTGTTCTCAGCATAAACGACTTGTAAGTCGACATGTGATCGCGGTTTCTTGTGATGGATAGATACAAGCCGTCCAGTGCATTAAAATTCAGCTGAAGATACTGCAGCCCGAAAAAACAGCCCAGGTCTGTCAGCTTTGTTTTGCGGGTTGAGCCCAGTTGAGCAATTATATTCATTTCAGCACGATAATCCTTTGCCGGTCCCCAGAGATGAATGCGTTCATGCAGCCGCGCCTGTTCAAGGCGGTTTATCAAACCTTTAATATCCCGGTCCAGCAGTGTGTAATACTTTTGATAGTGGTTCCCCAATTCCGAGGAGCGATTGCGCAGGCGTTCAAGATAAAAATTCATAATTCATAGATTTCGTAATAGTGGACTGTATCCGGTTTAATCTCTTATTTCAAAGTGCAGCCGAAAACAAGTATATGAAATACAACATAAATGTGCAAGCTAAATCATTGTCGTTTTCTGTCTATAATTGCCTTGCTAAAAAGCCATTAAAACATTATTTTAATGTAAATTAACATAGGAGTCTTGTATGAAAAAATTAATGGTTGTTCTGCTGGTCCTGGTCGCGGGTTTGCTGGTCTTTACTGTAATCAAACTTGAAAAAGTGGAGCGTGCGGCGACTTCGGAACTGTCTTTTCAGGAAAAGCTGATTCTCAATAACCCGGTCCTCGATCAGGAAACCGGCCGTTACGGAATGATCGCCATTTATGAATTCAGAGTGACCAACGATGCGGGTCCGGCTGTTACACTGGAATCTGTTAATGCAACTGATCCTGCCTCTGGATTTGTGGTGGCTTTAAAAAACGAAAAGGTGATCGGAAAAGATCTGGATGCCGGTTTGTTCAGGGTTCCGTTTTCTGTAGAAGAAATAAAAAATGACCCGGCAAAGTTACGCGAGAGCATGAAAACTGGAGGAACGCGTATTAAAATAAATGATTCTCTGGAGCCGGGTACAACGCAGACATACCGGATCGGTGTTTCCCTGTTCCCTTATGACAAGTCAAAACAGACCAAAGCCAATCTGGTTTTGATTTCTCTGACTTTTGACTTTGATAATTTAAAACGCTATACCAAAAGACAGGGGTTTCCAATTATTCCGCTGGAACAGGAAACGACGGCACAATAAATTCATTTTGAATCTTTTTGTTTTTCATTACATCCAAATAGTGATGAAACAAGCAGACGACATAATAAAAGATTATTGCGGTGATATTGATCGACGCATCAAAGCATGCAAAAGTCGGGATGTTGCGGAATTATTGAAACAAAGGCTATGTTCTGAACTACAAAGAAATTGTCAAAGTTCAATGATTAACGATATTCTTATTGACCATGTCGATAAATTAATCCAAAATATATTTGATAAATCCGGTCATAATAAATACTTGGAGAAAAATTATGAAAAAAATTAGCCTGTTGCTAATACCTGTTCTGGTTTTTGTATTGGGATTTTCTGCCGCTTGTACAGATGAAAGCTCTAAAGATCAGGCTGCTGCAAATGAGAATGCGAATCCGGCCTATGATTTTGAACTGACAACGTTGAATGGAGAGACAGTCACCCTGGATTCTTACAAAGGAAAAGTTTTGATCCTTGACATGTGGGATACATGGTGCCCGCCTTGTAAGGCCGAGATTCCTCATTTTATAGAATTATATGACGAATACAATGATCAGGGACTTGAGATATTGGGCGTCGCGTTTGGACGTGAAGGTGTAAATGCGGTGCGTCAATTCATAAAGGATTATAATGTCAATTATCCGAATGCGATTGGAAATCAAGCCATCGTTGACGGGTTTGGTGGTATTCGCGCCATTCCTACAACATTCATTATTGATCAAAAGGGAAATATCCATCAAAAACTGGTAGGGTATAAGGAAAAACAGGTATTTGAGAATCATATCAATGAGCTGTTATAAACATAACGATTCTTCCGTTAAATTACCGGTGGCTGTTATTAGATGGTCGCCGGTTTTTTTATGTTTTGAATTCATAAAAAGTACTTGAAATTATGCTGTTTGTTGTCTATTTTTAAGTTTATGTCTAAACGGATAGTTATTACCCTCACTAAATAAGCAATTTGGACTGATCTATGACCGGTCACTCAAGCACGATAAAAAATCGTAAAGCACGGCATGAGTATGAGATCCTTGAGACCCTTGAGGCCGGGATTGTGCTTAAAGGTACAGAAGTAAAATCACTTCGGGAAGGAAGGGCGAGCTTTAAGGACAGTTATGCCCGGATCATGGATGGGGAAGCCTGGTTGATCAATTTTCATGTCAGTCATTACAAGCAAGGAACCATTTATAATCACGATCCTCTGCGCAAACGGAAATTATTGCTGCATAAACAGGAAATCAAGCGATTGCGTGGTAAAACCGAGGAGCGGGGTTTGACGCTTGTACCGCTCGAGATATATTTCAAAGAGGGGCTGGCCAAGGTTAGGCTTGGTCTGGCACGCGGTAAGCAGGTACACGACAAGCGCCGGGACATTGCCAAGCGTGATATGGATCGGGATACTCAGCGAGAACTGAAAAACAAATATAGAATCTAAATAGAAACGGAGATATCATTTTGAGTTTGCCGAATGTCACAGAGGAACTCAGGCGGCGCGGTTTTGTCAAACAGAGCACGGATGCGGATGAACTGGAACAGCTGCTGAGCAAAGAGTCAGTTACTTTTTACATTGGATTTGATCCAACTGCGGACAGTCTGCATGTAGGACATTTGCTCGGCATTATGGCGATGACGCATATGCAGCGGTACGGGCACCGGCCTATTGCCATTGTCGGCGGAGGGACGGCCATGATCGGAGATCCGAGCGGTAAAACTGAAATGAGAAAAATGCTGAGCCGCGAGGATATTGAAGCCAATACCGCCAAAATAAAGCAGCAAATATCCAGATTCATCGATTTTGGCAACGACAAAGCGTTGTTGGTTGACAATTGGGAGTGGATTGGCGGTTTGGGGTTTGTCGAATTTTTGCGGGACATTGGAAGACATTTTAGTGTCAATCGCATGTTGAGTTTTGAAACCTATAAACGACGCCTTGAAACCGGACTGTCGTTTCTGGAATTCAATTATCAGCTTTTGCAAGCCTATGACTTTTTGATGCTATACCGCAAATATGGCTGCCGACTGCAGATGGGAGGCGATGATCAGTGGGCGAATATTCTGGCCGGTGCAGATTTGGTGCGCCGGGTGGAAGGCGAAGCTGTATACGGACATACCTTTCCCTTGCTTACGACTGCAAGCGGAGCAAAGATGGGCAAAACAGAATCCGGAGCTTTGTGGCTGGATGCCTCCAGGACATCTCCGTTTGATTTTTATCAGTACTGGATCAATATTGATGACCGCGATGTGGTCAGCTGTTTGAATTATTTTACCCTGTTGCCGATTGAAGAAATTGAAGCTGTTCAGGATATGCAGGGTGTACAGTATAACATCGCCAAGACCGTGTTGGCCTATGAGATCACAAATCTGGTGCACGGTCAAAAAGCGGCGGATGAAGCGTTTTCCGCATCAATAGCCGCGTTCGGCAAGCGCGAGATTCCTCAAACGTTTTTGCCGTCCAGCAAGGTGCCGCGTGGCGGCACCGGAGCGGCGGACAAGGCGATACCATCCCTAAATTTATCGCGTTCAGAGCTCGAATCGGCTCCCTTGCTTGCGAACGTACTTTGCGATTTGGAAATGACAAAGTCTCGTGGAGAGGCGCGTCGTTTGATCAAGCAGGGGGGTGTTTACATCAATGGGGAACGTGTTACGGACAAGGATGCCGTGCTAAAAACCGAGCTGGAGGATGACGGTAAAATTGCCGTACGGCTGGGAAAAAAGAAACATTATAACTTGATTATTAAATAATTGCAAATAAATTGCCCCTTTTGCAGAAACCTCTTGCAAAAGAGCGAAAAAAGTGTATCTTTATGAGCCCGGTACAGGAACGGGAGTAGCTGACCGGGTGACTGTGAAGCGGATTAGATTCAGGAAGAGGCGAAAAAGTTCAAAAGGATGAACAAAACGCTTGACAATTGGAAAAAAAATGTATATCTTATAAGGCTTTGCTAATAAGGAAGAAACGGGACGAGGAATACGGGATACAGCGGGACAGCAAAGTGAGTAAGAGATTTGAGTAGTAATGTTCTTTGAAAAGTGAGCGTGCGGACCCAAGCACAAATTGAGTTTGGAGCACAGGAATTGAATCAATCAACAACGAAGGGTTTGATCCTGGCTCAGGACGAACGCTGGCGGCGTGCTTAACACATGCAAGTCAAGGAGACCGTACTGCTTCGGCGGTACCAGTAAACTGGCGGACGGGTGAGTAACGCGTAGGTAACCTGCCTATAAGTTTTGGATAACACTGCTAACGCGGTGCTAATACGGGATGTGGCATTAGCTATACTATATTTAATGTTAAAGCGGGCCTCTCGGAGAAGCTCGTGCTTATAGATGGACCTGCGTCTCATTAGCTAGTTGGTGAGGTAACGGCTCACCAAGGCGACGATGGGTAGCCGGCCTGAGAGGGTGATCGGCCACACTGGGACTGAGACACGGCCCAGACTCCTACGGGAGGCAGCAGTGGGGAATATTGCGCAATGGGGGAAAGCCTGACGCAGCAACGCCGCGTGTAGGAAGAAGCCTTCGGAGTGTAAACCACTGTTAGGAGGGACGAAGGTCAGATATTCGAACAGGGTATTTGATTGACGGTACCTCCAGAGGAAGCCCCGGCTAACTCCGTGCCAGCAGCCGCGGTAACACGGGGGGGGCAAGCGTTGTCCGGAATCATTGGGCGTAAAGGGCGCGTAGGTGGGATAATCAGTCTGAGGTGGAAGCTTGAGGCTTAACCTCAAGTTTGCCTTGGATACTGTTATTCTTGAGTACGGGAGAGGGAAGCGGAATTCCTGGTGTAGCGGTGAAATGCGTAGATATCAGGAAGAACACCGGTGGCGAAGGCGGCTTTCTGGGCCGAAACTGACGCTGAGGCACGAAAGCGTGGGTAGCGAACAGGATTAGATACCCTGGTAGTCCACGCAGTAAACGATGGGCACTAGGTGTTGGGAGCCTTGAGCTTCAGCGCCGGAGCTAACGCATTAAGTGCCCCGCCTGGGGAGTACGACCGCAAGGTTGAAACTCAAAGGAATTGACGGGGGCCCGCACAAGCGGTGGAGCATGTGGTTTAATTCGATGCAACGCGAAGAACCTTACCTGGGCTTGACACTGCTGGTGACAGATTGTGAAAGCAATTTTTCCTTCGGGACACTAGTAGAGGTGCTGCATGGCTGTCGTCAGCTCGTGTCGTGAGATGTTGGGTTAAGTCCCGCAACGAGCGCAACCCTTGCCCTTAGTTGCCATCAGGTAAAGCTGGGAACTCTAAGGGGACTGCCACGGCGAACGTGGAGGAAGGTGGGGATGACGTCAAGTCCTCATGGCCCTTACGTCCAGGGCTACACACGTGCTACAATGGTCGGTACAACGGGCAGCTAGCTAGTGATAGTAAGCGAATCCCTTAAAACCGATCTCAGTTCGGATTGGAGTCTGCAACTCGACTTCATGAAGTTGGAATCGCTAGTAATCGCGGATCAGCATGCCGCGGTGAATACGTTCCCGGGCCTTGTACACACCGCCCGTCACGCCATGGAAGTCGGTAGTGCCCGAAGCCGGTGGCCTAATCTCGATTTATCGGGAAGGGAGCCGTCGAAGGTGAGACCGATAACTGGGGCGAAGTCGTAACAAGGTAGCCGTATCGGAAGGTGCGGCTGGATCACCTCCTTTCTAAGGAGAACTCCAGACGCTTTTTGACTTGACCGTACGTTCACTTTTTATTATTTACAATTTAACTGGCTTGTCTAGTCGGGGCTGCTGTCCGGATTGATTGAGCTATGGCAAGCTCTTTTTGGGGCTATAGCTCAACTGGGAGAGCGCCGCCCTTGCAAGGCGGAGGTTACCGGTTCGATCCCGGTTAGCTCCACACAGCTGACAAGCGTCAGTTTGTTCTTTGACAATATGATAGTACAAGAGCCGAAATATAATCTGCTGCGGGTAGTAAGATGATTTGGTCAAGTTATTAAGAGCATATGGCGGATGCCTTGGCACCAGAAGGCGAAGAAGGACGTGGTAAGCTGCGATAAGCCTCGGGTAGGTGCAAACGACTGCAGAACCGGGGATTTCCGAATGGGGCAACCCGTTAAGGCTAATACCTTAACATCTGGCTGCTGAATACTATAGGCAGTACAGAGCGAACGCAGGAAACTGAAACATCTAAGTACCTGCAGGAAGAGAAATCAATAGAGATTTCCTGAGTAGCGGCGAGCGAACGGGAAGGAGCCTAAACCGGCTTGCTGATGTGAGTCGGGGTTGTGGGATATATCGTATGTTTAAGCGTTGTCATAGTGGAAGTTGTCTGGAAAGTCAGACCATAGAAGGTGATAGTCCTGTACGCGAAATGACGACAACTAAACGATATACTCCCGAGTAGCGCGGGACACGAGAAACCCCGCGTGAATCTGGGTGGACCATCATCCAAGGCTAAATACTCACTTGTGACCGATAGTGAACTAGTACCGTGAGGGAAAGGTGAAAAGTACCGGTGGCCCGGAGTGAAATAGTACCTGAAACCATATGCTTACAAGCAGTCGGAGTTCGCCAACTGGCGAATGACGGCGTGCCTTTTGTATAATGAGCTGGCGAGTTACGCGTGCGTTGCGAGGTTAATGTGTTCAGCACAGGAGCCGAAGCGAAAGCGAGTCTTAATAGGGCGATTAGTAACGTGCGGTAGACGCGAAGCCGGGTGATCTATCCATGTCCAGGATGAAGCGCAGGTAAGACTGCGTGGAGGTCCGCACCCACCAGAGTTGAAAATCTGGGGGATGAGATGTGGATAGGGGTGAAAGGCCAATCAAACCCGGAGATAGCTTGTTCTCCCCGAAATAGCTTTAGGGTTAGCCTTGTGATAAGAGTGACGGAGGTAGAGCACTGGATGGGTTAGGGCCCTACCCAGGGTACTGCCCCCAACCAAACTCCGAATGCCGTCATATTTTTCACAGGAGTCAGGGTCAGTGGGATAAGCTTCTGATCCGAGAGGGAAACAACCCAGACCGTCGGCTAAGGTCCCCAATTTCAGGCTAAGTGTAAAAGGATGTGAGATTGCCCAGACAACCAGGATGTTGGCTTAGAAGCAGCCATTCATTTAAAGAGTGCGTAATAGCTCACTGGTCAAGTGATTTTGCGCCGAAAATGTACGGGACTAAGTCTGGAGCCGAAGCTGCGGTATCGACCGTAAGGTTGATAGGTAGGGGAGCGTTCTGTATGCTGTAGAAGGGTAATTGTGAGATTACCTGGAGGTATCAGAAGTGAGTATGCCAGCATGAGTAGCGATAATAGAGGTGAGAAACCTCTACACCGAAAGTCTAAGGTTTCCTGAGTAAAGTTAATCTTCTCAGGGTTAGTCGGGTCCTAAGGCGAGGCCGAAGGGCGTAGCTGATGGGAAACGGGCAAAAATTCCCGTACCACCGATATAATGTTCGAGCTATGTGGTGACACAGGAGTGAAAGGCCATCCGGATAGTGGATAGCCGGTCTAAGTGCGTAGGCTGGACAGGTAGGCAAATCCGCCTGTCTAAGGCCGAGACACGAATGGGAGGGACTAGGTCCCATAAACTGGCCGTAAACATACTGTCAAGAAAACCCACTATGTGAGTTATATAGGTGTCCGTACCGCAAACCAACACAGGTAGACGGGATGAGGATTCTAAGGTGCTCGAGTGATCTCTGGTTAAGGAACTAGGCAAAATAGCTCCGTAACTTCGGGAGAAGGAGTGCCACAAGTATTGGAAGCTCTTTACGAGTGAAAGAGAACGTGGTCGCAGTGACCAGGCCTGGGCGACTGTTTACTAAAAACACAGGTCTCTGCCAAGTCGTAAGACGCTGTATAGGGACTGACACCTGCCCGGTGCTGGAAGGTTAAGGGGATGAGTTATTGCGGATTTATCTGCGAGAAGCTTTGAACTGAAGCCCCAGTAAACGGCGGCCGTAACTATAACGGTCCTAAGGTAGCGAAATTCCTTGTCGGGTAAGTTCCGACCTGCACGAATGGTGCAACGACTTGGGCACTGTCTCAACCAGAGGCTCGGTGAAATTGTAGTGCCGGTGAAGATGCCGGCTACCCGCGACGGGACGGAAAGACCCCGTGAACCTTTACTATATCTTGGCATTGGGTTTTGGCATTGCATGTGTAGGATAGGTGGGAGACTGTGAACCATGGGCGCCAGTCTCAGGTGGAGTCATCTGTTGAAATACCACCCTTGTTCTGTTGGAATCCTAACCTGGGCCCGTGAACCGGGTTGGGGACCATTGTCTAGGAGGGTAGTTTGACTGGGGCGGTCGCCTCCTAAAAGAGTAACGGAGGCTCCCAAAGGTTCCCTCAGCACGGACGGTAATCGTGCGCAGAGTGTAAAGGCATAAGGGAGCTTAACTGCGAGACAGACAGGTCGAGCAGATGGGAAACCAGGGCTTAGTGATCCGGCGGTTTTGAGTGGATAAGCCGTCGCTCAAAGGATAAAAGGTACTCCGGGGATAACAGGCTTATCGCGCCCAAGAGTTCATATCGACGGCGCGGTTTGGCACCTCGATGTCGGCTCATCGCATCCTGGGGCTGTAGCAAGGTCCCAAGGGTTTGGCTGTTCGCCAATTAAAGCGGTACGTGAGCTGGGTTTAGAACGTCGTGAGACAGTTCGGTCCCTATCCGTCGTGGGCGAAGGATATTTGCGAGGGTCTGCTCCTAGTACGAGAGGACCGGAGTGGACGAACCTCTAGTGTACCAGTTGTCGCTCCAGCGGCACTGCTGGGTAGCTATGTTCGGACGGGATAAGCGCTGAAAGCATCTAAGCACGAAGCCCTCCTCAAGATTAGATATCCCTTCCGATCAATCGGAACTGAAGGACCCTTGAAGACGACAAGGTTGATAGGTCACAGGTGTACGCACAGTAATGTGTTTAGCCGAGTGATACTAATCGTCCGAGCGACTTGACCAATTATTTATCGCTGCAGCAGATTATATTTGTGCTTTCAACTATCATATTGTAATGAAAAAATCCAGGTGGTCAGAGCGGAAAGGCACCACCCGATCCCATTCCGAACTCGGAAGTTAAGCTTTCCAGCGCCGATGGTACTGTCTTGGAGACGAGACGGGAGAGTAGGTCGCTGCCTGGTTTTAAATATCAAGCCTTCTGGCCTTTGCCGGAAGGCTTTTTTTGTTTGAGGCCTTTATGACGAGATATAATAAATTTTCCACATTTTTAAAGCAAAAATACGGGGAAAAAGTATGGAAAATTTGTATCGATGCCGGATTGTCATGTCCTCATAAATCACATAATTCCAACGGCTGTGTTTTTTGCAGAAATGACAGTTTTGCAGGTATGACCGCCCGAACCGGTCTCCCGATTGATGTGCAGGTTAAAGAGGGGATTTATACCATCAAACGCTCACGAAATATTCGTAAATTCCTGGTCTACTTTCAAACGTCTACCAATACATACGGGCCCATCGATACACTTGAAAAGATGTATAATTCTGCTCTGTATTCAGATGACATTGTCGGGATTTCTATCTCTACTCGACCGGATTGTCTGCCGGATCACGTTCTGAATGTGATACAAAAGCTTGCGGATAAAGTTGATGTTTGGGTAGAATTGGGCCTTCAATCAAGTCATGAACATACGCTAAAATTCCTGAACCGAGGACACACAGCAACCGACTATCTTGATGCCGTGGTGCGGCTTTTAAAACTTCCGGTGCGCATCTGTACGCATGTTATGATTGGCTTGCCGAACGAAACGTTATCAGATTATATTGAAACCGCAGAGTTTGTTTCCCGCTCAGGTGTTCAAGAAATTAAAATCCATCCCCTTTTGATATTGAAAAATACACCGCTGGCCGAATACTATGTTCAGCAAAAAATAAAGCCTCTGGTACTGAAGAATTATGTCGATATCGTATGCAATGTTATTGAACATTTGCACGAGAACATGGTGATTCAACGCCTTACTGCAGAAGCCCCGGATGAATTGTTGATCGAACCCCGCTGGGCTTTGAATAAACTGAAGGTTTTAAATGCTGTCGATCAAGAACTATATGATCGGGATTCGGTACAGGGACGGTATTATAAGGGGTGAAACCATTATAATGTCATATTTTCGTATTTGGTTTTAAATTCAAGAATCCCCTTGCTGATCGCTTGCGCGAGTTTTTTCTGATAAGATGCATTCCGAAGATTGGACCGATCCTGCGGATTGGTCATAAAACCGGTTTCAATCAATACATTTGGCATGGACGTTCCATATAAAACATAAAAGCCCGCTTGTCTGACACCAATGCTTCTGGATCTGCAGATGGAAGTTATTTTATGGTCGATGATATCCGCAAGATCCTGGCTTTCCTTGTTATAGGAATTCTGTGCATTTGCCGCCAGTATAAATGCCGCGTTTGATAATTTATCATAATGTGACTGTTTGTTTTCAAATTTTATAACCGAGTTTTCAAACTGGGCTGCCTGTCTCGCCGCTTCCGTCTTGGCCGGCCCCATAAAATATACCGTATGTCCGCGTAAACTGTGAACCGGATTTGCATCTACATGCACACTGATGAATAACTTGCCCCCGGTCTGATTGGCTATTTCAGTACGGCGTTTCAAAGGAATGAAAGAGTTCGACTCGCGTGTCAAACGAACATTGATATCTCTTTCCTGTTTCAAAATATCCCGAATTTCGCTTGCAATTGAAAGAGTAATGTTTTTTTCGTATAATCCGCCCGGTCCTACGGCTCCCGGGTCTCTTCCTCCGTGCCCCGGATCGATAATGATGGTGTCAATCCGCCATTTTTCCCGTTCTTTTTTGAGTTCTGTAAAAATGGTTTGTTCCATTTCCGGCTCGTACTCGTGAAACACCAGAACGAGCTGGTTGTCCGGGCTGACCTCAAGGGAATCAAAAACCATATTCTGGCTAAACTCTAAAAACAGCGTTCCCGTTTCATGCTCAGAGTGTGTGATTTCAACGTGTTTGAATAGATGTCGGATCGTCTGCAGATCAATTTCCGGACTGAATATTCCACCCTTGATTTGGCATTGAATAGAACGATCGGTGTGCTCAAATCGTATGTCATCCTTGGTAAGCTCAATTGACATTTTCATAATCAACTGCATCGAGCGGTCTGTGCTGTGAATCAGCAAATCCTGTATTGTAGAGTTCTGTTGATTGAGGATAAAGCGATCAGTCGTCTGGTCAAATTCTATTCTTGAATCCAGGGATGCGAAAAGAGCGCAGAAAAAAGGATAGGGTAGAAAATATCCGTCAAAGCGGCTTTGCACTTTGAGCGGAAGCTGATAGAATTCATTGTCAATTTGAACAAACGGGCTGTGAGCATACACCTGCACTGTGTGATAGGATATTTTAAAAGAGGCCTGCTGGGGCTGGGTGCGGATTGGAGAGTCCAGCGCCTGGGCCAGTTCTGACGCCGAAATTAAAGAGGCGTTATCCCGCAATGTGATCGGAATTTGCGCCTGGATGTTTTGTGTTGCTATGGTAAGCTCTTTTGCCGAAAGGGATATACCGGCCATGAGCCATACGGATAGTACGAGTCTGAATAGTAAAACCCGTGGATGCCTATGACGATTTGTCATATTTCTGTAAATAATCACTCGCTTTTTTTAGTGTTTCTTTTTCTTTTTGGGTAATGTTGTCATATCCGACTTTATTGATCCGGTCAAGAATTGTATCAATTTCACGTCGCCGTTCGTCAAGAAACATATTCTGCTGCTGTTCTTTTTTTTCTCTGTGTATGCGTTGAGTATTTGAAATACTGCGCAACCCCCGCTGCATCAGCGCTCGATATCTCAAAAATAAATATCCGGCAACAGCCCCGCCCAGATGCGCGAGATGTGCTACATTGTCAGCGGTGCCGAATATTTCACCTCGCAGTCCCATAAATACCGATAACCCAACAAATACCAGAACCAACGTCCGAGCCCGCATCTGAATCGGAAGAATGAAGAATAGTAACAGGGTGATGACCCGATTCGGGAAAAAAACGGCAAAGGCAACCAACACACCGTAGATCGCTCCTGATGCCCCGATCACCGGCACTTGTTCGCCCCAGTTAAATAATAAATGGCACAACCCGGCAAAGATGCCGGTGAAGAAATAAAATTGGAGAAAGCGTTTACTCCCTAATAATAGTTCGACTTCGCATCCAAATATGAGCAGGGCAAACATATTAAAAAACAAATGCCAGAAACTGCCATGCAGAAACATATAGCTGACCAGTTCATAGATTGCGAAACGTTCAGTGATATGAGCCGGAAACAGGGCAAGAAAGCGAACCAGCGGTTGCGATGGCCCCAACAGTGTTTGCAAAACAAAAAAGGCACCGTTGGCAATCAACAGATACTTGACAACCGGAGTAAGTCTGCTTCCGAATCCAATTCGAAAATGTTGTTGTTGGTTCATCATCATTTTATTGCAAGTCCAGTTCTACACCGATTTGAAAACCAAAACCGGACAAATCAACATACTGTGCTATCGGAAGAGATTTTTCTCCCCGGGACATATCACGGCTGACTTCACAGCTGTTGTATAATGCACCCGCGTAAGCCGTAGACCGGGATCCTATCTGATAATAGACACCGGCTCCCGCCTGCCAGCCCAAACCTCCAAATCGGCGCATATCTTTGCTATCATCTTCATAATTTTTTTCCTGACTCCAGAGCAGTTGATAACTCAACCCTCCCCTGACAAAATAACCGAAATTGTAAACCTGCGCTGCCGGTATCTTGACCCGGATATCCAGATTGATTGGTATAATGGTGCGACTGTAATCAACCAGTTTCTGTTCCGTTCGGATTTCGGTCAGTTTGCCTTCTTCAATTGCAACTTTGCTCATTTTTGAGTAGCTTTTGTGATAAAAATCTGCCCCAATGCCGATTTTTACTGCTTCATCAAATGAATTCCCGAAAGAGACGCCGAACATCATACTGTTTTTTGTATCTTTCGGTCCCAGGTAACCCGCTCTGATGTCCAGATTGCCCTGGGCATAGACGCATGATCCTAAAAAGAGAAATAGGATGATTAATTTTTGCATGTTCTACTCCTTTGTCTTTCCCATTCACGGTGAAAATGAGGGTGATTGTTCATTTTTGCTCCTGGTAGAGATTATACAGCTGCTCCAAATGAGAGCGAATCTCTGTTGGTAAATAACTGTTTTTTTTGCCGGAATGTTTCCATCGTGCTGCGGTTTTTTCACTTTCCATCAGTGCGACCAATCCGCCATCTATGTCATATGTCGTGATCAAACTGGACAGGTAATGGCTTCCGATTCTGATGTTATAAATAGCATCCGTTAAAACAACATCCGGTGAACTCCATATGACCTGAGTATGAGAAGCAATAAGCATACCAGTAACCGGTAAAAGCGCAAACAAGCCCATTCTGCCATTTTCGGTCATATAACCGGGCTGCCATGTGCCCCGGGTCTGAGTGGTAATCACAGCGGTCAACAAGGCGGTGTTTAAATTGGGATATTGCCGGGTCATATTGTAGATTTCATCGGCAATTTCATACTTGCGCGTTTGGTCCAAATCCCGGTTATAAAGTTCAATGATGCTGATCACTTTGTCAATTTCATATTGGCGTAGGCTCTCAGATTCCAACTTTGAACGCACAAACGTGAGTCTTTGCTCCAGGTTTTTTATGGTATCCCGATAATGCCGACTGGCCAGATACTTGACGCCGGCCAGTGTTACAATGACGAGTGCAATAATAATGAAACCAAGTAATACAGGCCTTTTGTAAAGCCAGTTGAAATGATCTGACTGAGCCATTTTTCTCCTCGATGTTTGGGTGCATTGCTGCATCCTAATATCTTAATAATCTTTGAATTTCTCAAGATTTTAATTAAATTTTCTCACATCATCAACAAAAAGGCGGTTATGTTTATTTTTTTTTCCAGCGTACTTTTAGGATATTTTGTTGTTTTGCTCTGTCTGATGCGAGGCGTTTCAAGATTACCGATCATCATAATGACCACACTCCGATTGTGTCTTGTGTGGTGGCTGCCAGAAATGAACAGAACACGATCCGAAACTGCCTGAAAGCACTCTTGGCGCAATCTTATCCCCAGGACCGTATCGAGTTCATTGTGGTCGTTGATCAATCCACGGATAAAACGCTCAACTATGCAGAAGCGATTTCGCGAACAGATCCCCGGTTGCGTGTTTTTCAAAACACCGCAAGTCTGTGGAAAAGCAGCAAAAAAGCCGCCCTTGCTCTGGCTGTGCAGCAGGCAACAGGCGAAATTATTCTGTTCACAGATGCAGATTGTACGCCCGGACCTCGATGGGTGTCCCGGATGGTATCGCGGTTCTCTCCTCATACCGGTCTTTTGGCGGGCTTTTCTCCGCAACTTGCCGGCCGCGGATTATGGAGCGCTGTTTTGTGTATTGACAGCGCAGCCGCAGCTTTGGTCAGCGCTGGAACCATTGGCTGGAATCACGGAGTGACCTGCACCGGACGAAATCTGGCGGTACGAAGCCAGGCGCTGAATGACATTGGCGGCTATGCGGCGTTACCGGATACGCTTTCCGGTGATGATGATTTTTTGCTGCACGCTGTTCAAAATAGCAGTCCATGGGATACAGCTTATTGTATGAATCAGGATGCAACAGTGCCGTCCCAAGGCCCATCCGGGATATGGGCTTTTCTTGTGCAAAAACAAAGACATATTTCATCCGGTAAACACTATCATACCGGGGCCGGGTGGGGATATGCACTGTATCATGTTTTTAATGTGATTCTTTGGCTTGCACCGGTTAGTGGGTCAGAATATTTTGGACTCTTTTTATTGGCAAAGCTGGGTATGGATTTTTTGATTCTTTCATGGTTTCTAAAACAGGTCTATGGTAAATTGAATTTATTGGGGTTTCTGGGCTGGAACGTTTTTTTCCCCGTATATCACCTGTTATCTGCGCCTGTCGCGTTTCTCGGGCGACTGACCTGGAAATAAAATGCCCCAATGCCGCCTGAACCCGACATCTCATAAACCGGCCGGACTGTTGAATCAAATTTGGATTTTTATTTGAGCTTATGAAAAATATCAATCATACGTTGTGGGCCAATTACGATACATTTGCCGGACAGCGCGGCATGCTGATCAGGTCTGTACTGGAATCGCATATCCGGCTTTCCCAGGCACAGATACTGGATTTCGGATGCGGTTCCGGAGGTATAGCCCTTCAAATGGCAAGGGCTGGAGCGCACGTCACAGCCCTGGATATTGTTCCGGCTAAATTGGCGGAGCTGGCCGAGATTGCGGCCCGCCACGAGCTGGATATAAAAACTGTAGATGATCTTCCCGCAAGTGCGGAATATGATGCTGTATTGCTTGTCGATGTTCTTGAACATCTCAGAAATCCTGTTACCTGTCTGCAGCAGATTACAAGTGTACTCAAGCCAGGTGGATTACTCTATGCATCCACCCCCAATAAAGTTGCAGTTTTGAATGTATTGTGCGATCCACACTATTCTCTGCCGCTGGTATCACTCTTGAACCGCAGTCAGGTGAAAAGGCTGATCGTGAATATTCTGCGCTGGCAGGCAAACGAACGCAGTGATTTTCCGCAGCTTTTCGAGTATTCAAGATTGCATGAATTGTTCCGACAAGCGGGTCTTTACTGGCAATGGGTAAACTGTCAAGTGGCTGATTATGCGTTTTCTCATCCCGAGTCGCTGTGGAATCGGCCCTGGCATCTGAAACTGGTAAAAACAATGATACAGAGCACCGGTACGCAAGCATTCATGCGTTTGATATCGGATCATCCCGGATTTTTTAACAAATGGCTCAATCCCACCTGGTTTATACTCGCAAAGAAACCAGGTGGGATTAATCCGTATCCTTTTCATTAAACAAGCGCAGCCATTCGTCCAGCTCTGATTGGGACATTTGACTACTGTTGTATTTTTTTTCGATCTCGCGCGGTTTTTCTATAACAGGGCGGCGCATAGAAGCGGCAAACTCTTCAACATTTTGTATATTGCATTGGTACAGGGTGGCGCGGTGTGCCAGTCCGCGATCCGAGGTGACCAATGTGATGTGACGAGTGTCAGCAGCCTGATCCAGTAGTTTCAAAATAAGCGGATCCGCTTTTTGAGGCGCTTTTGAAAACATGACCTTAATGCCGGCCGGCCGGTGCTGTTTGGATAATCCCTTAATATCCTGGCCGTCAAAAACAATGATAATGTCCATGGCTTTATTGCCACGGAAAGAGATGACTTTGTGAATAAACTGCTCGCGTGCGATATATAATGCGTCGTCCTGTCCGGGAGTGATATCATGAAATCGCAGGATAAAATTATATCCGTCTATTATGATCTTTTTTCGAGGTGCCATGGCAGATTTTTTCCTGAAATATAACGGTTTTTAAACATAGATTCAAGCAACGAAACTCTTTGATTCTTTTTCTAAAAAACTGTAGTTTAAAGGGAATTTAACAAGGACTATATATGAAATACGTCTGGTTGTTTTTAATTTTGGCATCTGTTGGTATCGGAGCGTTCACCGGCAATATTGAAAATGTCACACAAAGCGCCATTGAAATGGCCGGAACGGCTGTGAACATTGCCATTGGATTGATCGGCATCATGTCCTTGTGGCTCGGGATTATGAAAATTGCGGAAGATGCGAAATTGATCCGTCTTCTCGCGCGCCTGATCCGTCCTGTAAGCCGCAGATTGTTTCCGGATATCCCACAAGATCATCCGGCCATCGGCTCGATGATGCTCAACATCTCTGCCAACTGGCTGGGCCTGGGAAACGCGGCAACTCCCTTTGGCATCAAAGCCATGGAACAGCTTCAGGAATTGAATCCCGATAAAGATACGGCTACCCGCTCCATGATTATGTTTCTGGCGCTGAATACGGCCAGTATCACATTTATCCCCATGACTATTATAGGCGTGAGAACCAGCCTCGGTTCCGAGCATCCCACCGCTGTCATTGGTACCACTATTTTTTCATCTGTCGTCGCCACTCTGGTTGCAATTATTGCAGTTACCGTCTATTCACAGTTGGCCGCCGGCCCGGCTGCCTTTCTGCAAAAGCTGCGCCGATACTGGCTGCGCATTTTGATGCTTTTTACGGTGATTGTTGTTTTTAAAATCTTGTTATCCACGGGAGTTGCCGGTCGTTTGACCGCTGTGCTGCCGCCCGGTTTGTTTGAGGCTGTCATTCGGAAAATATCGATCTGGGCCATTCCGGCGCTGTTGTTTTTGATTCCTCTTTTTGCGTTTATCAAAAAAGTAAATATCTATCAGGTCTTTATCGAGGGAGCAAAAGAAGGATTTCAGGTGGCTGTGCGAATTATTCCTTTTTTAGTGGCCATACTTGCAGTTATTGCGATGTTCCGCGCTTCAGGTGGTATGGAGCTTTTGGTAGCCGCTTTCTCCCCGCTCACACAAGCGATCGGTTTGCCGGCTGAGGTACTTCCTGCCGCCGTCATGCGGCCTTTGTCCGGAAGCGGTACATTGGGACTCATCAGTGAGCTGCTCAAAACCCACGGCCCTGATTCTTTTATCGGTTATCTGTCCTCTACAATTTATGGTTGTACGGAAACCACTTTTTATGTGATCGCTGTGTATTTTGGCGCTGTCGGCATCAAGCGAACCCGCTATGCGATTCCGGCCGGACTCACCGCGGATATAGCCGGTGTACTGGCTGCTGTATATATTTGCCGGCTTTTATTTCTTTAATCAGGAACATTATGAAAACGCAACCCGGTAAAGCAACTGTTCAGACCTTTCAAAATCAATTGATTGAGTGGTATCAGGATGAATTCCGGGATTTACCCTGGCGGCAAACGAGTGATCCATACCGCATCTGGATTTCCGAGATTATGCTGCAACAGACTCAGGTTAAAACAGTGATTCCGTATTATGAACGATTTATAAAGCGATTTCCGACGGTCTTTGATTTGGCGAATGCCGATTTGGCTGACCTGCTCAAGATGTGGGAGGGGCTCGGCTATTATGCCCGCGCCCGCAATATGAAAAAAGCGGCTCAGGTGATCGTGGATCAACATCAAGGTGTGTTCCCGCACACTCTAAAGGCTGTCAGAGCACTGCCCGGAATCGGGCCTTATACAGCTGCTGCGATTTTAAGCATTGCTTTTGACCAGGATCTCGCGGTTGTGGACGGCAATGTCAATCGTGTGTTATGCCGGGTATTCCGTATTAATACCGATCCCAAATCGACAGAAGGTAAAAAGATAATGCACAAGCTGGCGGAGCAACTATTGGTCAGAGGCCGGGCCGGCACTTGCAATCAGGCGTTGATGGAATTGGGTGCGCTTATTTGCACCCCACGATCGCCTCAATGCTTGCTATGCCCGGTTTCAGAATTATGCAAAGCACGACAGTACGGGGAGCAGGAAAAATTTCCGGTCAAATCCCCAAAACGTGAACGTCCGCACTACCATATCGCTGCTGGCCTGGTCTGGCGCAATGGTACACTGCTCATCGATCAGCGAAAAGAAGCTGCTATGCTGGGCGGATTGTGGGAATTCCCCGGCGGAAAAATAAAGCCGGGAGAATCGCCGGAGCGAGCCGCAGAACGCGAGGTGATGGAAGAACTGGGCGTAACAGTCCAGGCTGAGGATTTGTTTACCACGATTGAACACGGTTACACGCACTTCGGTCACTCTGCATGTATACAATTGCCGTTACCTGACCGGTGAACCTCAAACCCTGGGATGCGCAGCCTGGAAATGGGTGAAACCGAAAGAGTTGGCCGATTTTGCTTTTCCGAGAGCAAATGTGCGAATTATTGAAAAACTGACGGCGAGCCGTGATGAATAGGCTTACCAAACAGGGGGGACAGTACGTACTGCAGCAGGAAATTGGTCATTTGAACGGAATTCTGCTCTGCGACCGGGGTCTGAAACAGGACCAGCCGCAGCATATTTGAATTCATGTAAAAAAATGTTTTTAATGAATGAATCTTGCGGAACAATCTTGTTAAATAGTAGGAAGGATGCTTGAACCGGGATGCCCTGAAAATTCAATGAGCACTGCCTGGCCCGTCATAGCCTATTGTAATTTTTGTGTTCAATAGTTTATTAAATTCAATTTTTATATGCAAAAGAATCCGGAGGATAAATATGATTCAGGTAAAAACCATAAACAACAATGAATTTCAGGTTACCATTCAGGAAAACAGCAGCCAATCAAAGCACACCGTGCATCTAAATGATGACGTTTATCAGCGTTTAACAAATGAAAAAATCGCCAGAGACGAGCTCATTAGATTGTCATTTGAGTTTCTGCTAAACAGAGAACCCAAAGAATCCATACTCTCTGAATTCAATCTAACACTCATCAGTACTTATTTCCCCGACTATGAACAGGACATACGCAAAACGATCGCTGAAATATAAACTTTCCCAGGCGGTCGAGTGGCTGCAAAAGTCATCGCATACCACCGCGTTCACCGGCGCGGGAATTTCGGTGGAGAGCGGCATTCCGCCTTTCCGCGGTGAGCATGGGCTCTGGAGCAAAATTGATCCGATTGTTCTGGATATTCAGTATTATAGTATTGGGAATCGATGGTAGAGAGAAAAGGCTACGATTCGTGATATTGTCAAGGCCGGTGTCGGTGTAAACGGCTGGTCACTCTCAGCTGTTCACTTAATTTTGAGTCCACTATCATCACAGCGGTGCGCCTCTTTTTCTCTTTGAGGTGGTATTTTCTGTTACATTGTTTGTTGAGGATTTATTTTTATGTTTGTCTTGTTCGTGTCGTTCGTTGCTATATTTTCGATCAGCGAACAACACGAACGACACGAACTGAAACCGCTGCAGACAAAAAAAGGCGATTCCCATCGGAATCGCCTTTTTTTATACGTTTATCGCACCAGCGTCATTTTAATGCTCTCACTGTGATGGCTGCTGCTGATGCGCGCCATGTACACGCCGCTGGCAACCGGCAGGCCCCGGTCATCTGTGCTGTCCCATTGGAACTCGTACTTGCCGACGGACAACTGCCGGTTGACCAGTGTATTGACGTTGCGGCCGGTAATGGAATAGATGTCAACCGTGATGCGTCCGGGCTGATTAACGCTGAACCGGATCTGCGTAACCGGATTGAACGGATTCGGTGTGTTGGGGTGCAGCACAAAATTGGCGGGTGCGGAAATCGATGGGTTGCTTTCAATTAGCGTTTCTGTTGATATGTAATTCACCGCCACCACGGCATCCAGATCAAAATCGCCGTTCCAGGCGCCTTCTTTTTTGATAGAGCCGAGATCTCGGATTTTCACATAACGGGCCGATTCGAGTCCCACATCCGCCAGGTCAAAGCTGTCGCCACCGGAACGGGATGGATCGTCAAAATGATAAGCGTCCAGCGTGGGGGTGACGCCGGCGAGTCCGCTCCAGGTTACGGTGTCATAGGGAAATTCGACAAATTCGTTGCCATCCTGACTCACTGACACGATGCCGGCTTCGATGAACACATGGTCTTCGCCGCCCATGCTGTAGACAAACGGATTTTCAAACACGGTAAAATCTGCGCCCTCCCCGTCCACGATAATAGTATCGATGAATTCGAGAACAATCTCGCCGCCGGTGCCCAGCGACAAAATTTCCTGAGGTTTGTTGCTGCTTTGATAGATACTCAACATGGGATCGGGATCGGGGGGCCCGAGCACATTGGTGGGAAAATAGTTTTCGCCGAAACCGGCGCCGGCGCCGGGTGTGAATTCGACCACCTGATCCGCCCAGGGGGTGATGTCATAAATTTGATCCACCAGCGCGATCCTTTGGGTGCCGCTGCCGATCACCCCGGAGGTCCGGGTGATGGTGTCGAGTTCAGTATCATACTTTTGCACAAAGCCGTCGCCGCCCCACTGGGTCATGCTGACGATCCACAGACAGGATTCAATGGGATCATAGAGCAAATGTCCGGCATTCGGCCCGGTGAGTATGGGCGATTCGCCGTCGTGCAGCACCGAATCCGTGGCCGTATCGTAACTGTACATGAATCCGTGCTCGCTGGTGCCCCAATCCAGACAATAAGCGATACCCTCTGCGGTGATTTCAATGAACGCCGGCGCGCCGCCCAGGGCGATGGTGTCCGTGACCGTCGGGGTGCTGTAATCGGCGCCGCCGGACGGATTGATCACGGCCACGCTGCCGCCGGTATTCACATAATCGCCGGTGCACGGCACATGAATGTGGTTGTCCGGCGCCAGAGCCATATCCTGGGGATTGTCCGGCACCGGCAGCGTATGGGTGACGGAATCCGTGGTAATATCTATGACGGAAATGCTGCCCTGATAGGGGGCGGCGCCGCTGTACCCGCCGGTGTTGGCGACATAGGCGCGGTTGCCCACGACGAGAATGCCTTCGGGGCCGGTCCCTACCGGAATATTGTCAATGATCTGCTGTGTTTCAATGTCCACGACCGAGACGCTGTTGGCGACGTAATTGGACACATAGGCGCGCTGTGTTCCAGTGAATGCGATGCTCCAGGGATTGCCGCCTTCCTGCAGGGCAATGCTGCCGGTGATCCGGTCTGTGCGCGGATCTAAAATCTGGATCGAACTGGTGGTCGAATTGACAATATATATTTTTTCATTCCAATAGACGATATCATTGGGGATCTGGCCGGTTTTGGCAATATTCTGCGCAATGTGACCGGATTCAATATTGAGTTTGGAAATGGTTTCCGCGGACGCGTTGATGGCATAGATGCTACGCGGCACGTCGGCGCGGGTGTTGAATGCAAAAACAGTTAATATCAGGATCATAAACAGCATAGAGCAATGTTTCATGCAGCAGGTCCTCCGTTTACAGTAAAAGTATGTATTAGAAAAAATTTCGGTTGAGGCTGTACTCCAGTCCCAGCCGCCACTCCCGCGGCGGCATGGGCATGTCACGGATAATTTGATAGCGTTCATCCAGCAGGTTGTTGATCTGAAGTTGCAGAGTTAGATCTGCATGGCGGATGTGCAGCGTATAACTCGTTGTGAAATCCACCACCGTATAGCCGGGCAGGTGTTTGGTGTTGGCCTGATTGAGAAAGCGTTCCCCGACAACACGTGCGTTCAGCCTAGCGTGCCAGTCCGGGACCTGCATGGATATACCGGCTTTAACCGTGTGGCGCGGACGGTAGGGGAGATGATTGTTGAATAACGTGATGTTTTTGTTTTTGTTAATGGATCGTATGTGCATATAATGACCATGTAACTGCACCCGGCTCGCCGGGATCTCGGTCTGGACGGATATTTCCTCACCGTGCACCCGGGCGTCGGTGTTATCGGGACTGAATACCTGAAAATTGCCCATACGCCATACAATCATGTTGTTAATGCTGTAATGAAATCGCGAGGCGTCAATAGACGGCTGCCAGGGAGTCTGCAGCGTCCAGGTGACGCCGAATTCCCGGTTGAGGCTGGTTTCCGGCAGCAGGTCGGCCTGACCCTGGACGCGGAAATCGCGGTAAAACAAATCGGCATAGGTCGGCAGACGAAATCCGCGGCTCCAGGAGGCGCGCAGACTCAGATTTTCATAGCCGGCCGGGGACAGGTATGCATTTACAGCCGGACTCCATTGGTCGATAACGCGGTCACCGGACGTGTGATCGAGTACAGTCCGGTCAAACCGCAGCATAGAATGCAGGCTCAGCTTGACAAAGCGGGACCGGGCGGTCAGCTGCTGGTCCATAAACACACCGTACGAATGTTCTGTGGTTTCAGCCAGGGTAACGGAGGCGCTGCGCAGTTCGTCTCTGTTTTCAAATTCCAATACGCGCGCTTCCATACCGCAGCGGATACGCCACCAGCCGTTGGCCTTGTAATTTAGCATCCATTTTGTCCGGGGAGAGACGGTGCGGGAGCTGAAACGATAGCGCGGTGTGGAACGATACTTGAGTGCTGCATTATCCGGCCACAGGTTTTTGTCGGTGGTTTGATGATCAGCATAAGCGAGCGACCCGGTCAGTTCCAGAGTATTGCGTTGAAAACGATAATTGAGCGTCAAGGTATGGCGCTGAATGCGCGACTCTGCCCAGGGGGTGAGGCTGTAAATACTGCCGGGCAATCCGCGTCGGGTGTCGTACAGCTGAGCCTTGACCCCGATGCTGTGATCCCCGTACCGGGCGTCGGCTCCGGCAAACAGGTTGTTGCGCGACATATCGGCGTTGACACGCTGCCGGGATGAGTGTTCATCATCCGCTGTTTGAAATGCATACGGATAGGCATTATCGGCGCTCTGGCGCTGATAGGACAGGGTGGCGTTGATATGCTGCGTCTGCAGGGATACGGAGGGTTCTGTGGTAAAAAATCCATAAGAGCCGAGCCGGGTTCTGAGACGTATTTGGTTCGAGTGTTCGCCGCCGGTCACGATATTTACCACACCGCCCAGGGCGCCGCTGCCGTATCGCGCCGAGGCTGCGCCTTTGGTGATTTCAACGCGTTTGACGGACTGCACCGGAATCTGAGCCAGATCCACCTCGCCGCTGACCGGATCATTGAGTCTGCGGCCGTCCAAAAGCACCAGCACTTGATTGGTTTCACTGCCGCGGATCGACAGTCCGGCCGAAGCGCCGTTGCCGCCGGAAGAGGTCACGGCGAGTCCGCCCACGCTCTGCAGCGCCTGTCCCAGATCCTCGGCGCCGGTGCGGCGCAAGGTCTGGTCATTGATCACCGTGGTGCGGCCGCGTTCGCCGGGAGAGTCGGCCTCGACCACCACGTCGCGGAGCTGCACCACCGCGGGCTGGAGCCGGATGTTCAGCACCACGGGCTGGTCGCCGGTGACCTGAACGCGCTGTTCACGGGGCTGATAACCGATATAGGAGATGTTCAGGATATAATCGCCCGGGAACAGGTTCACCAGTTCAAAGCGGCCGGAGGCGTCTGTGCTGGCGCCGGCGGCCTGATTTTCAAGGGTGATATTGGCGCCGTTTAATGGGGCGCCGGTCGCTGCATCGAGCACGCTGCCGTGAATGCGGGTTGCTGTCCGGGACTGGAGCGCAAAACAAGCAAACAACAACAGAAGCGCAGTCGTATAGCGACACAGATTGCATTGGCTTAAAAGCATCATGGATTGTCCTGAAATATGGCGGGAAACCGGGGAATGTGTTTGTACATCAATGGGGAAACGAAAAAGGGGAGGGGAAACGCTTGTGCTGTCGATCAACCTCGCCCTCGGAGGTTTCCTCAATGATCATCTCGATAGGTCTCCTGGCTTCGGGCTCGAACCTCCGACCGCGCCTTCCCGGTTTCCCAGTGGCCATTTGGTTGCGGTCGTTGTAACCCGTTACAGTAGCGGGGCTGCGACGGACTTGCACCGTCTTCCCTTGAATCGAAATGTATGTGTGACACTAATATATAAAATTTAATCAGGATTACAAATGATTTTTTAAAAAAAATAGCAACAAACAAAACGAACGAGACAAACTATTGAATTTTTGACTTTTGACTTTAGGCGTGGGAAAGAGAGGACACAGTGTCCGGTCTGGAAACACAGATATCTGTCAGAGTTACCCTCTTTTGTCGTACAACTGTTTTTGTTGTGCGACAAATGAAAGGGGCAGGGCATGGCCTGGTGCCTTTTATTTTATTGTGCCGCGACCCCTCGTCACAAAGCACTGGGGAATGTATTTTGTCCGGGAATACGGACACTGGACACACGAGTGTCCAGGCTGCATCTCGCCAAGAGACTGGCGGAACGATGGAAAGAATCCTGTAAATCCTGAATATTCTGTGATCCGGTCCAGCAGGGTGGGTTTGTAACGAATGTTCATCAAACCCGGATAAAACCGAATGACAACCCCACCCTGCTTTGCCTGGATCACTCACCTCATGAGCAGCATTTTGCGGGTAATAGCGTGATCCTGGTACCGGATCCGGTAAAAATACATTCCGGATGCAACCGGATTTCCAAACGCATCAAGACCCTGCCAGATCACCGAATGCCGGCCGGACTCGACTGTGCTGTTGAACAAGGTAGATACCTTGCGTCCCTGAATATCATACAATATCAATGACCACCTGCTCCGCCTTTGGAACATCATAGCTGATGCGGGTCTCGGGATTAAAGGGATTGGGATAATTGCAATAGACTGTAAATTTTTCCGGCAGAGATTTTTCAGCAATTTCAGGCGCCTTTTCCTGGTTCAGTTTGAATAACCGGCGGACGTGCTCCGCGGCCCCGGTTTCCGCATATTGGTTCACAATCGCGTTCAAATCCTGCTGCGGGCCGGCATTGCTTTTGCTCAAACCGCGTTTGTTCATATAACGCTGAATCATAACCCGGTCAAACAACAGCCAGGCGGTTTCATCCTGTCTGCTGTCGTCTTTTTCATACACGCTTAGCAAGTCATTGGCCCGGGTCAGCGCTTCCTGCGCCCGACCGATCCTCAGCAAAGAAGGCACCGACAGCCGGTAAGCCAATTTACCGATAAAGGTTTCGGGGAGTTTATCATGATATTTATTCAGCTGTGCCGCAAACCCCTCAAACTGATCAGCAAGCGCATAGATTTGACGCATTCTAAACAGCACCCGCAAGCTGATGGCATTGTCCGGAGTTTGCCGGGCCAGCTGGTCCAATAAGGCGAGAGCCTCAGCATACAAACTGTCTGCCACCAGTTTTTCTACCTGCAGAAATTCCTCATCATAATGGATCTCGCCTGAGGTTTTGTATAGCGAATTGGGTGATTTGGGAGAAATATCAACATACTGGCTGTAAGCGGGCGGGTGCAGTCAGCAATTTTTTTCCGCCTTGACTGTGGGTGAACTGCTTTTGTAAATATCATAACTGCTGTTGTCAAACACGTTTTCTCCATAGTGATTATATGATCCGCTTTCTCCCAAATTGCCATCGCTGTAGTATTGAAAATAGACACCATATGTATTATCACCCAGGATATTGTTTCCGTTGGCAATAATGCCGCTCAATGAATAAAAATCAACAGAACAGCCCGGGGTTACATTGATCCCATAGGTATGATCAAGGACACTGGTCTTGTGCAGCCATAAATCCGTATTGCTGGCGCACAAAATTCCACTGGAAGAGTTTTCAATCATACCATAGGATCCATAAGGCCTGTAACCGACACCTATAGTGGAATTGTACAAATAGATGCCATAATCATTGTTATTGGAAAACTGGCAAGAATGAATTTGAAAATCGGTGACCGTTGCCGTGGTATTGTCGATTCGCAGTCCAATGTCGTTGTTCAGAAATTTGACCAGGGCAATATCAGGCATGTTTACACTGGAACAGTTTTCAATCGCCAGTCCGGTGCTGGCATTGGAAATTTCAACGGTATTGAAAGAACAATAATTGGATGGATTATCTATGGTAATTCCGCCTGTGTTGGAGGTGAAATTAAACGCTGCATCCTCACATTGAATCGCGGCCTCGTCGATGATCAGACAGGAATTGGCGCCAAAATCCACAGACACGCCCTCATCGATCGTCATCAGAGCGCCGTTTTCCACGGTAAAATCGACATTGCTGCCCATGGTAAAATCGTTTTCAACTGCAATATCGGCATGCGAGAGCACATCCACGTTAAAAGTCGCATCCTCGCCGATGAGCAGTGAGCCGCCGTTATTGATGATCAGGTCGGAACCGTTGCTGGTGGTGATGGTTGCGCCGGATTGGAGTCTGAGTATCATTCCTGTAGGTACTATTACATTTCCGGTAAGAGTATGCGTGCCAGCCCAAAATTCAGAAGATGGTAAGGTACCTGATGTAGTCATATAAGGACTGATATAACTTCCATCCAAGGAGGTTGGATTGGTATTAAGAGGATCCAGCCAATCTTTCAATCGTCTTCTTGGATCTGTGTCATTGTTCCAGGAAATGCTAATCTTTCCATAATTAGCAATATCATTGTCGGGATCACTGCAGTTCGGATCATCGCAATAGGCAGCACCATATAATTGACCTATGACTCTATGATTACTATTATAAAGCGGAGAACCCGATGACCCTCCTTCCGTAACAGAATGGCCGTTTGTTGTAGAAATCCAGTTAATTTTCCAAAAATTACTATTTGGCCTATTATTAAAACAATTAGAAGAGTCGGGGATTATATTATGAGTGGCAATTTTTTTAATATCACCCGCAGGATGATGTATACAAACGCCACCTTGTCCCGGGCTCCCCCTATCCCACCCATTGAAATAGACCTGTATCGATGGATCTAAAAAATACGGATGCTCTCTCAATGCAAGCAAAGCAAAGTCAGTATCAGATTTATTGGCAATTACATCTGCTCCGGAAGTTGATTGCGGGATAAAATCAGTTCCATCAGAACAATTAGGGCTTTCGTATTCCCAATAAAATGAATAATGAGATAAATCTGTATCATCTATACCATCATTTGGGTCTTGATCAATAGCATCATATTTATGATAGCTATTAGCCCAACCGCCAAGACAATGATCAGCAGTGAGAAGATAGGGAAATCCATTCTCACTTGTATTGCTTATTAATGAACCGGTACAATATCTATAACCGTTTACCAGTATTAATGCAACGCTCTTCTTTTCATCCTGCCAGTAATCCCCTTCTGGACTACAATTCACATTAACTTGACAATCACCAGAACTACCAAAAGATTTTGTACTTTCAAAATAATTAAAAATATTAATGTGTCGATATCCGTGAATAATCCATGAAATTTCTATATTACCCAGCCCTTTTTCATTTACTGGTTCATAGTATTCAAGAATTATTTTATCTCCATATACAAGCCCTGATGCATATTTTCCTGGATTTTCTCTACTCCCTCTGCTATTTATCCGTGTAAATCCACCAATATGGTGGGTTTTCGAAGCATTATATATATAAAGATTTGCGTTAGTTGGTATCCAGAACTTTTCATATAATAGATTAATAGATTTGGCTGAAGGACAATGTATTGAGATTGCCATAGTCTATCCCCGTTATCAAGTTCAATCCATTTGCCGCTATTTGATAAATTCAAATTTACTTTAAATGGATATCCAAACTAGGGGGGGGTGCCATCGGCTCTGTCATGTAGATCTTCCATACGAATTTTTTCATATCCAATGGAGGTAGTGTAACCTTCTCAATTTTATTTTCAATAATTTTTTTGGCATTTATTTGATGTCTAAAGCTATAGGGCTCACCACCTATGTTTATTTGTGCATTTAGTATTGAGACAAAAATAAAAAACAAAAAAAGGCTCTTGTCACTTTCATGGTTTTATTCTCCCTTTATTTCAGTGAATACCATTACTTTGGTTGATTGTTCATAAAAAATAAAAAGTTTAGATTGCCTTATAAAGACATAATCAGTATTTTTGGCTGCTTCCAAAAATTTTTTGGCCCATTCTGGTTCATTGATTTCTGTAAGGCTATGAATATTGAAATCAATTTTGTTGTTATGAATAGAATAGCTACCGACAAATTCATTTGCAGTATTACCGCTGATACTATCTGAATCCAGTACTTTTAATCTAACTATAAATACATTTATATTATCAGGCTGATTTGCGATAGAACAATCAGATAAATCAACAAATGATTCCAACCCCCATGTTCCTCAGTAAATCCTGTTTATTTAATTTCAATATTTGTAGTATCCAGCAGTACATGGTCATAACTACAAATTGAATTTGAACCGGAGGGGTTTTTAACACATCCTGATATTAGCATCAAAATAATAATTAATATGATTTTCATTTTATTCTCCTATGATTTAAAGCATATTTATTCACATTTGTACCTCATCTAAAATTATAGATGAGGCGTTTTAGAAGGAATTTGATGGCCCGCCATACTTTTGGACAAATACTATAATAAATTAATAGCAACATATTTTTGGCCCTCTCACCACGTAACATTAACACATCGTTCTTGCAGGATGGGAATATATTCTTCTATTGACTGTTGAATCAGGAGGTTACGGTCCAAATCGACAATGTCTCCTTTGCTTATGTCATTATTGTCTACCAGTGGCCTGATATCAGTAATGTGATTGTGCCACAAACGTACATAATTCAAATTCTTTAATTCTTTTAGCAACGTCAAATCACTAATCTGGTTCATTTCCAAAGCTGCCCACTTTAACCTTTTCAATTCCATCGAATGAGACAATATCATTGATAATACAAAAGGCCTGTAGCGAGGCTAGTGATAGTAATTCTTCATCACTCAAGTCTTGAATAGGCTCCTTGAGATGGTAACGCACTGCGATCTCTAAAAAGAGTTCAACTGTTACCGATCCGATTAAACAAAAAGGAAAACTCCGCATCCGCCCCGAAGGTGTTCTGTGCCGTGAATTTCGCGGTTCCGTGGTATTTCCTTTTTCTCTCTGACACCGCCCCGTAACGCTGCGCGAATCCATTGATGCATTCGGCGTCAGATGCTTCTCCCGACCCTCAATACCACCGACCCTCTGCAACTTTACAAACTAAACTATTAAAAGTCAAGCATTATTTTGATTGAATTGACCCGTTTGGCGTTTTGTGCTGAAAGACAAGTTCGAGCAACAGGGGCTCTGGCCGTTCCAATATAAAATGAGTAAATAGCCAAACAAAGCATCGTTGCAAAACACGCAACTACCCGGACCAGATAAATTGCATTGTTTTTAAACGAGTTACCGGAAACTCGACACCAGTCCCTGCGAAAATTATTCGCAGCCGGTAAAAAAGTTTCGCAGGGCGGGTTTTGCCGTATGGACCGTGAATTCAAAGTTTGGTTGCCCGTCAGAATCCATCTTTTGTCGTACAACTGTTTTTGTTGTGCGACAAATGAAAGGGGCAGGGCATGGCCTGGTGCCTTTTGTTTTATTGTGCCGCGACCCCTCGTCACAAAGCACTGGGGAATGTATTCTGTCCGTATTCCGCCAAGAGACTGGCGGAACGATGATATCCTGTAAATCCCGAATATCCTGTGATCCGGTCCGATGAGAGACTGTGGGGCAGAAAACATAAAGTATGGTAAAGTGAAGAATACCGGCACGTCAAGAAAACAGAGGGGGTAGCGGAAGACAGGCAGCTGAGCGGCAGGCCTGCGTTTTTCAGCAGGACGGTAAACCGGCTGTCAAGTGTTTCCGGTATGGGGTTTGTTTGATCTATTGAAAAAATACTATATTATCACTTTGCAGATGCCGGTTTAGTGAGGCGGTGCCCGCCCCCTGTCCTACTTTACTATCGGCAACATTATTACAGGGCGGACAGCCTGGCTGCCACGAGGGGGAGACCTCCCTCAAGAAGATAAACCAGTCAACACCTTTGTACATGCCGAAAAGGGCAAAAAATACGAGTCATGTATTTTCAGGATTGTGCCGCGACCACTCGTCGCACATCCGGGAACCGTACGATGAAGGCGGGTTTTGTAGTGTACCAACCGCGATGCTGCCGTGCAGGGACCAGAATGCGAGATAAGAGTCACCGTCATAATCCGTGCTCCGGCTGCACGGTTCTCGAACCAAGGGCAGTCTTGTGAAATATCAATGGGTATTTTACTCCAAACAAACCTTTACCCCATATTCTCCCGGAATGCCGGCGGAATCGGCGTGAGCTGAGAGTCTGAATCGACAAATATCAACAATGTCGAGGCTTTGGCGCCGAGTTTTTCGCGGCTCTGGTTGTAAATTTCATACTCGATTACGCAGCTGCTGCGCCGCCAGTTGCAGATGCGCGCCCGGATTTCGAGGATATTATCGGCGACAGCCGGGGATTTGTATTTGATTTCCACCTTGCCGATAAACGGAAACGCATCCCAGCGCTCAAAGTCATTGAATGAGAGTCCCCGCTGTTTCATATACTCGCAGCGCGCGGCTTCCAGGTAATTCAGATAATTGGCATTGTTGACATGCCCGAACGAATCCAGTTCGTAGCTGCGCACGATCAATGTCATACTATATGGATAGTCCACGTATATTAAACTCCGGTTTGTACGTATAAAATTTCGATCAATTTACAAAAAAGCCACGTCTCTGTCAATCTGTTATCCTCCGAGTGTTAAAGTTTTCTTACAAGGCTGTTTACGATTTTTCAGAACACAGAATGTCTGGTCTGAATTCCACGGGAGAACTGGCGGAATTATAAACTCCGAGAACCTTGAGCTTTACGAATGAGGGTAAGGTTAGCGTCATTTCAGAGTCCCGGTGTTGACGCCGGGGCGGTGTGCGGATGAGCGAGTTATCACATAGTTGCAGCGATCAATTCCAGGACAAAGCAGCCCGGCTTGACCGCCCACGAATGAATCAGCCGGTAGGCGGAGTCGCTCCGTGCACTCTGAAATGAAAGGGAGCTCAAGCCCCTTATTGCTTTGTGATGTCAAACGCAGGACTCACAATGGGGTATTGATTTTTAGTGATGAAAAGTCTAAAAGGGAAAATAACACTTTTAAAAAGGAAAAGTTCATCTAACCCATAAATTTGTTAAAGTTCTTTTGCTATTTCTATGCGGGCAGTTTTTTGATTTTTGACTTTTTGACATTCTGACTTTTACTTTACCAAACACAATTTCCGTACGGCGGTAAAGTTGCCGGCCTGCAGCCGGCAGAGATAAACACCGGCTGCCAGATGATGGCCCGAGTGATCGCGGCCATCCCATTTGATTTCCTGCACACCGGTCGATTGATGCTGGTCCACCAGAACGCGAACCTGTTGTCCCAGTGTGTTGAAAATTTCGAGTGACACCTGTTCGCTTTGGGGTAAATAATAAACGATGGTGGTACCGGGATTGAACGGATTCGGATAATTGGCGCCGAGGTCAAATTGCTGCGGGACAGCGCCGCGAGTGTCATCTTTTTGGACGCCGGTCACCTCCAGCAGCGGTTCCGGGACCCAGTCATAGGTGAAATCCGGAAACGATTCTTTTGAAAAAATATTTTTGATGCTGTAGGCCTGAGCCTCCTGTTCCGTCAATTGCCGCAAGATGATACTGCGCGTGCCGGTGTCTGAGCCCGGACCGTAGCACTCGTATTCGGCGTAAAGCGCCGGCAGCACATTCCAGCTGCGCCAGCCGATGGGATTCAACGCCGCCGGTTCATGAGTGCGGATAAAAACGGTGCGCGGCGCGTCCTGCCGGGGGCGTCCAAGGAAAATATTGTCAATTTAACTTTGATCTTCCAGAGACCGGTATAGTGATTCGGGACATCATTAAAAGCTGCCTGCACGGTGGTATAATCGCCGTTTCCATTCGGATCAACGACTTTGACCACATCCCGTTGCGGCGCCTGTGTGGTGAAATCGCGGATGGCGCCGTATCCGGCCCCGGCGCTGTTGACCGCATAGGCACGCACATAATACGTGGTTGACTGCTCCAGGTGATGCAGAAAACTGATGAATTCACCGATTTCTGTGCCGTCCCGGGTATTGTGATCATCCAGGGTCGGATCGCCGGTTGTGTTCCAGACCATACCGCGCGCGGTCAGCGAATCACCGCCCCAGTCAATGACAAATCCGCGGCATTCCGCTGAATGGACGAGAATATTGCTGACCGCACCGGTAAAGACTGTGGGCGGGGCAATGGAATCAAGTGTTGTGAATTCCTTTTCCGTGCCCGTAAGCGGTTCCCGCCTGATTGGTGGCATAGGCGCGCAGCAGATAACCGGGGTAAGCATAGTCATTGCCCTCCAGCACAAGTTCATCCGGTATTTGATTAAAGGCTGAAAACGTGGAATCTGTGGAATACAGCACCTCGGCTTTTAAATAGTTGCTGGAATTGCCGCCGATTTCAAAAGAAATGTGGTCGATCGTCAAGCTTGTGCCGGTCATGGGTGAAACGGCAAACTCGACAAATACATCCGGAATGCGGGATGTTTGCAGCACCCGCCAGGAGGTCGCGCCGCCCGGAGGACGGTTGTCGCTGCGCTGACTGCGTTCGGCGCCAGTATATCCGTTGATACGCATATTGCAAAAGGACTCGTCAAATGCGGTGATCGCGCCCGAGGTGATCACGGATTGTTCGCTGCCGCCGGTGGACGGATCACTCAGGGGCCAGGACGCGAAAATCTGATACACGTCAGTTAGCACGGCATGACAATGATGAAATAGACCGGCTTGTCCTGAAATTGAACAAGACCGGCATATTTTTTCCGGTTGAAATAAAAAAAGCAGGTTCTGTTGAAGAATTGTGCCGGGATTAGATAAAGCGTGTTCAGAATTCGCACCGGCGTGTCGCAAAAATAATTTTCGCCCACGGCTCATGATTGGCGGTTTGGGTGCGTTTCCGGTTCAGAAACGAACGGTATTTATGGGCGAAAAACCGCAGCAAACTGGCTATTCTTTCGATTTATCTTTGGGGGAATTGTCCGGATATCCAAGCGTCTGGGCAAGTATGATTTTCTGGTCACGGCGCAATTTCATCAACGGCCCCAGTGTTTCACGGTCGATGCTGCCCCGGACAACAGTTCCAAGATTTTTAGCGGCGCAAAACAAATAGACATTTTCACCGATAAAACCGGTGTCTGCATAAGCATAGGGTAGTTTGCTTTCGATTGAACCATCGCCCATTTTTGACAGGTCCGCGACATAGACCAGATTCACCGGCGCTTTTCCGGTGTAATCCTGAGTGCCGGTTTCAGCGCGCAAGTCTTTGTCAACCACAGGCTGAAGCTGATGAGCTTTTGCATTATAAAGATACAATCCTTTTTGCAGAGCCACGTATACATCAATTTCCTGGCGGTTCATAGCCGACGGCGCTGTGCGTTTGCCGGACTCGGGTCGACTGATGCCGAAAGCGGCCCAGCACAGGTCGCCGAGCATTTGCGTGGACAGTGTGTCCGGTTTAAAAGACCGGGTGGAGTGCCGGGTTTTCAATGCCTGCATCAGCGGTTCAGTGCTGTCTGTTTGGGGGGCGGGAAGCGGAATCGGTGCAAGTTCCTGGGCTGTCAGGGTGATGGCAGAAATGAACAGAGCGGTCATCAAAAATCGTTGAGCTGTTTGCATTATCATATCAAAACCTTTTTTATGAGTAATGTTTAACCGTGATTTTTTGTTTATATATAGTGAATTATTCGTTCAAATTCAAGTATAAATCGGTTCAAAAAGCTGAAACGGCGAATTTCACTCGTCGTACAATTGGAAAATTGAACGACGGGGGTGAAAAGTGCAAAAATACGCGATGCTGCCGTGCAGGGCAGTGCCGAGGAACGCTGTTGTTTGTCAAAAGTCCGCGTGCCCGCAATGCGCGGTTTTTACGCCGAGTGCAGTTCGTGCAATATGAATGAATACATGATAGATTCTTCAGGGACAGGCTGGGTTTTTTTCAAGCACTCCGAGGCTCCCATGAATGCCTCCGCGCTTATGACTGTCTTTGACTTTTCTCTTGCATTTACCTGAAATATCATTAAATTATGTTATGTTTACCATAAAAAGGAGGGTGAAATGGCAAAAGTTGCCGCAGTTGAAAAACCGCTGAGAGATAAACTCGGTGAAAATGCCTCCCAAAGCCTCATAAATTTGATAAATGTGAGCAAAGATGAACAAAAACACGAGATGCTGACGTTTGTTGAGGAAAAATTTGAACATCGTTTAACCGAAGAAATCGGCAAAGTCAATGAACGCATCACTGAAGAAATTGGCAAAGTCAATGTACGCATCACTGAAGAAATTGGTAAAGTCAATGAACGCATCACTAAAGAAACCGGTAATCTGAAACTGGCGATTGCACAAACGGAACAGCGTCTGGATAATCGTATTACCACAGAAATATCCAGGGTCAATGAGCGCATGACGGAGGAAATAGGCAAAGTAAATATTAATATTGCCCATGTAGAACGTAATATGATCCGCTGGATGTTCATTTTCTGGATCGGCCAGGTGGGGGCATTGTTGGGGATTTTGTTCGCGTTTTTTAAATAATTCCGTTACAAGTCGCAGAAAATAGGCAGAGTTGATATCTGGCCTGTTTTATATTTGTGCCACTCCCACTCGTCGTTCAATGGGAGAATAATACGACGCGAGTAGAGTTTGGCGGCAACATCCGCGATGTTGCCGAGCAGGGTGCGGAATGAGAGAGATGAGCTGTCGTTAAAAGCCGTACTGTATGCGCGGTTCCTGCGCTGAGTGCATTCCGTGAACTATCAATGGATAATTCACTCCAAAAAGGCTGAATCCAAATTACCTGTGCTGCATCTAATAGGTAAAAATGGAGGAAAATGTTATGATTATTTTATATGTTATTTTGGGGATAGTCGGCCTGTTTTTCGGTATGCAGTTTTTTATGGTGTTCAAGATGCGCATGAAAAAAGGCAAACCGGCTCCGAGTCTGTCCGGAAAGCTGGGTCAATTGATTAACAGCGGTCAGAAAGCACTGATTTACTTTTACAGTCCGGGCTGCCGGGCCTGCCGGGATATGACCCCGGTGGTTCAGAATATGTCCAAACGCAACAAACATGTGGTGCCGGTGGACATCAGCAAGGACATGTCGACCGCGCAGAAATTTGGAGTTATGGGTACCCCGTCCACCGTACTGGTGCAGCAGGGTGTGATCCGGGAATTTATGGTCGGACCCCAGCCTGCGGAAAAGTTAAAGCAGATTGTGTCATAAATCTTGGCTCAGGGGGGCAGATGTAATGGGATACATCTGATGGTTTGTCCGGGGAGATAAACTGAATTCATCACTTTTTACAGCGTCTTTTCCGGCACCCTGAACTATTGATTACGTGATGATATTCAATTCATTGCGGTTTCTTTAGCTTGATTTTCGCAAGAAAATCAATCGATTGAATCCATTTTCTTGTTTGTTTTAGCTTGTGAGATTGTTATCTTTTTGAAAAAAAAAGAGTCAAACAGAACTATTATGGACGTCACTCACAACATACAAGATACTCGCCGGATTTTAAAAAATCTTTCCCCCGAAACACAGATCGGACTGGTCCCGACCATGGGAGCCCTGCACGAAGGACATGCGGCTCTGATTCGGCAGTCTGTTGCCGACAATGATTATACGGCAATTTCCATTTTCGTCAATCCGCTGCAGTTTGGCGAGCATGAAGATCTGGATCAGTATCCGAAAACCTTGAACGCGGATGTAAAGATGGCAGACGACCTAAGTGTTGATCTTGTGTTCAATCCGAACGCGCGTGAAATACTCGGCGAGCGAATGCTGGCCTTTGTGGACATTGATGAGCTGCAGGATAATCTCTGCGGCGCTTCGAGGCCGGGACATTTTCGCGGTGTCTGTACCATCGTGAGCAAATTGTTCCATATCATTCAGCCGCATCAGGCCTATTTCGGTGAAAAAGATATACAGCAGTTGATCATTATCCAGCGTATGGTTCAAGATTTGAATTTTCCCGTACGTATCGTGCCCTGCCCGCTGGTCCGGGAACCTGATGGTCTGGCGAAAAGTTCACGCAACCGCTATTTATCCCCGGATGAACGCAAACAGGCGTTGGTGCTGAGCCGGGCGATCGGCAAGGTTGTGCAGCTGTACCGATCCGGTGAACGCTCTGCTGCTGTTTTGGTTCAAGAGGCGGAGAACAGGATCAAAACCGCCCCCGATGCTGTCATCGATTATGTGCAATTTGTAAACGGATCGATGCAGGATGTGGAATATGTCCGGGACGACACGATACTGGCGTTGGCGGTGTTTGTGGGAGAGACCCGTTTAATTGATAACCATATCATGCATAGAAAGTTTTCCTGTGATACCTGATATTCTGGCCAAAAAAAATGTTGAAAAACTGAGCATGCTGACCTGTTATGATTACAGTTTTGCCGGCATTCTGGACGGCTTGGTTGATATGATTTTAGTGGGAGATTCTCTGGGTCATGTGATTCTGGGCGCTGAATCGACCAAAAAGGTGAGTATGCAGGATATGCTGCGGCATCTGTCAGCTGTGCGCAAAGGCGCGCCTAATACGTTTGTTGTGGCGGATTTGCCGTTCCCGGTGTCACAAGATACAAACGAGGCCCTGACTCGGGCGCGTGAGCTTGTGGAGAATGGCGCGGATGCGGTTAAACCCGAAGGCAATCCTCAACTGGTACACGAGCTGGTGCAGCGGGATATTCCGGTGATGTCACATCTGGGTCTGCTTCCGCAAACGGCCGAGTCCTTTAAAGTTGTGGGCCGTACAGCGGATGAAGCTGAATTGCTGATCCAGCAAGCGCAGGATATTCAACACGCCGGAGCGTTTTCGGTGGTTCTGGAGTGTGTGCCTGCCGCGCTGGCGCGCCGGATTACCGCTGACCTGCGTATCCCGACGATCGGCATTGGATCCGGACCGGACTGCGACGGACAGGTTCTGGTTTTATACGATCTGCTTGGGTTGTTTCCCGACTTTAAAGCAAAGTTTGTTCGCAAATACCTAAATTTACAGTCCCTGGTGCGTGAAGCGGTGCAATCCTATACAGCTGATGTGAAAAATCAACGCTTTCCATCCGAGGAGGAGAGTTTTAAATGATGATCACGATCATGAAATCGAAAATACACAATGCCACCGTGACGCAGGCCGATCTGTACTACGAGGGCAGTATCACCATAGACCAGGACTTTATGGATCGTATGGATATCTTGCCCGGTGAACGGGTACAGATTGTCAATCTTGAAAACGGCGAACGTCTGGAGACCTATACGATCTCCGGAGAGCGCGGCAGCGGAATGATTGGTATGAACGGTCCTGCTGCGTTGAAATGCGCGCAAGGGGACCGTGTTCATATTATCTCCTATGCGCTGATGGACAAAGAGTCCGCACGCGATTATATCAGCCGCGTGCTTGTTCTTGAGAAAAAGAACCGTATCAAGAAAGAAATTCAGGAATAGAGTGTTGTCTTGATCCTGATTTATTTTTCGTAAAGACCGATCAACTCGGTTTGCTCCAGTATGTGGCCCTGCATCGCCTCCTGCAATTCAGCAGAGGTCGGTTTATTCAGATCAGGCAACTCTGTATCCAGTGCAAAGAGTTTGAAAAAATAACGGTGTTCACCGACAGGAGGACAGGGACCGCCGTATCCGGTTCGATCCCAGTTATTAACACCCTGCAAGGTTCCCTCCGGCAATTCATTCTCCGGGATTGCTTCCGGGAGGCCGTTGTTCCTGGCCGGCAGATTGTAGAGCACCCAGTGCACAAACGTCATTTTCGGCGCTTTGGGATCCGGGGCATCCGGATCATCCATGATGAGCGCCAGGCTTTTGGCCTGATCAGGAACTCCGGACCAGGACAGCACCGGAGAAATATCATCACCCTGGCAGGTGTATTTTGACGGGATTGGGCTATTGTGCGAAAACGCCGATGATGTGAGTTGTAATGACATATTGACTCCTTTGTGTGTGTTGTGAAAAATAGTTACCGATTTCAACAGGTGACATGGAACAGCCCCACAATCGGTCCGGACTCTTTATTCCAGTATTCAATGGCACGCGGTGTGGGACAGATTTCCAGTGTGCAATGTTTTTTTTCAAAATATTGCATGGCCTCATCCGATACTTTAAGGACACCGTTTTGACCGGTGCCTAAAATTATTTTACCTGTCCCTGATTGATATATATGTTTGGCTTCTTGTTCAGAAAACAGGTGTGAACTCCCGGTTTCTTTTTTGGACAGTTTTTTTTTGCGTTTGCTGATTTTGCCGTCCAGGTGGATAATGACATCGTGAGAGTATTCCGTGCCGTCTATCGTAATGCTGCCGAAAGAGGTGCTGTTGATAAAAGGATTCATAATTCACCTCGTACTCTTTTGAATTCTTAGGAACGTTTTATTGTTGTAACAGTAAAACCAAAAGGTTTAATTCAATGGAAAAAGTATTTTCATTTGGTATTTATTTTTTTTATTTTCCTAAATCTTTAAACAACTTATTAAGAAAAGGAGACTTTATGCGATATTTTTTTTCGCTGGTAGTGTTGAGTGTTGTTCTAATCATGGCCTGCGGGGGACAAAAGAACCCCGGTCCTCTGTATGAACCGGGCACCGAAGAATACGCTTTGTTTGAAACCCTGTCGGATTCTATGGGCATCGAGGTCCTGGACCCGGATCAAAACAAAGTGCTTATCACCACATCCGAATTTACGATCTGGACATCCGATATCCTGTCTTCGTTGTATGCGCCGTTGAGCCGCATGGCGAACCAGATCAATCAGATCCCACCCGAGCAGATCTATCAATTCATCGAACAAAGCGCAGAAAACAAAGCGCGGCAGAAATTAATTGTTATGGATGCCAAGAAAGAGGGTATTACCGTTTCCGACAGCGCGGTTCAGGCTCAGTTGGAAAGTTATTACCAGGCGCGCGGTGGCAAAGATCAGTTTCTCCAGTTCCTGGAACAACGCAACATCAGCCTGGACCTGGTCAAACAAGATATCAAAGCCAATCTGTATTTGCAAAGATATACGGATGAGGTAGTATCACAGGGTATGGAAATCACAGAAGAGCAGCTCTTTGAGGAATATCAGAAACCCAAGACAGCCTCTGTGCGCCACATCCTGTTCTCAACCCAGGGAAAATCCGAGGAAGAAAAAGCCGAGATTGAAGAAAAAGCAAATAAAGTGCTGGAAGAAGCAAAGAGCGGAGCTGATTTTGCTGAATTGGCCCAGCAGTATTCCGAAGATCCCGGATCCAAGGAAAAAGGCGGTCTGTATGAAGATTTCGGCAAAGGTCAAATGGTAAAACCCTTTGAAGAAGCTGCTTTTACGATGGATGTTGGTGAGATCGACCTGGTCGAGACCCGATTCGGTTATCACATCATCAAAGTTGTGGGCCACAAACAGGAAGAAAAACCGTTTGAGCAAGTAAAGGACAGCATCAAAACCCGTATGGAACAGCAGTCGTCTCAAGATGCACGTGAAAGCGCCATCGATCAGCTCAAGGAAGATTATAATTACAAAGAGCATTTCAGCTGGAATGCCTGATTGATGAGAGATACAGGCATGTGCGGAAAACCTGCACATGCCTTTTTTTCGGGGGATGTTTTGAATTGAAATTCCAATGACAGATCTGTTTCATAACCAAATCGTTCTAATTTTTCCACCGGTATCCAAACCGTCGGAACCGCCTGCGGGGATTGCCTATATCAAACAGGCGCTTCAGCAGCACAATATCGAGCTGCGGACTCATAGACGCCAATATCGAGGCGCTTTATGTTGTATTGAATCATTCATATCAACCTGACTCTTCCCGGGAACGTTCCGCGCTTTGCAATGTGACTGCTAATGTGAATGCATTAAAGTCCTGGGAGACGTATCAGAACCTGAGCCGCTATAAACGCAGTGTCAAAGAATTGGACCGGTTTTTAGCCATGGCCGGCCGGTCGAGTGGATGCCGTTTGCGGTTGAAAAACCTGGTTTATCCTGATTTGACTCCGGTCAAATCCACAGACCTGCGTCACGCTTTTGAGCATCCCGAAAAAAGCCCGTTTTATGCTTATTTTGAAGAACTGGCGGACCGGGCCGCTGCGGCCTCACCCGAGATTATCGGTATTTCTCTGATGTTCCTCAGTCAGGCGCTGTCTGCGTTTTCACTGATCGGTTGTCTGCGCCGCAGAACTATAACGTCAAAAATTCTGCTGGGAGGCGGATTGCTCACCTCCTGGATGAATGATTCAAATCGGCAGCCGCCTTTTCAGGATATGGTGGACGCCTGCCTGCCGCATCGCGGTGATCAGGCCCTGCTTGATTATCTTGGTGTAAAACAGACTGTTGCGTGCGGATTGCCGGATTATTCGGATTTTAATAAAGACCTTTATTTGTCACCTGCGCGACTTTTTCCTTACAGCACATCACTGGGCTGTTACTGGAACAAATGCCGATTTTGTCCCGAGGCTGCGGAGAAAAAATCTTTTCAACCGCTGTCAAGCGAACAGTTAACGGCTGATCTGCAGAACCTGCGGGAAAAGGAGCGGACCGGAGTCATTCATTTTCTCGACAATGCCATTCCTCCGAAACATCTGAACCGGATTATTGACAATCCGCCAAAGGCGTGGTGGTACGGGTATGTGCGGTTTGAGCCGGCGCTGGAATCAAAAGACTATTGTCAGGCTCTGTATGAATCAGGATGCCGAATGCTGCAGCTGGGTTTGGAATCCGGCGATCAACAGGTACTAAATGAGATGCGCAAAGGAACCCGGTTGTCCGCGGTCCGGCGAATCCTCGATAACCTGCATCAGAGCGGCATTGCCGCTTATGTTTATGTGCTGTTCGGGACCCCTTATGAAACCGCCGAAACAGCGCGTCACACATTCGAGTTTATTCAGAGGATGTCAGAAAGGATCGATTGGATGAATCCGTCAATATTCAATCTGCCCCTGCTCAGCAGTGAAATCAATGATTATGAAACAAATCTGTTTTATCCGGGAGATTTGAGTTTGTATGCGGATTTTCGGCATCCACACGGATGGGGTCGCCGTGAGGTCCGCCGGTTTGTTCAGAATGAATTTCTGCAGGACCCGGTCATAAAGTCCATATACCAGCGCACCCCGCCGTCGTTTACCTCCGAACCATGCTGTCTTTTTCCCGCTTGCCCAAAACCGGCAAGACTGATTTTTATCAGGCCAGCGCGTTTTCGTGTCCGGAATCCTGCACAAACAGGCAGCTCGATTCTGTTTCTTCAACAAATTCCCGCATGCGTGTGAAATCCGGGGACTCGCCCAGGCCAAAAATATTGATATCGGCGCGCGGGGCTGATTCCAGGGTGGATTTGAACGGACCGTGCAGAACATGCAGCCTGGTGATGCCCGGCAGACGGGCGGCATCGCTCAGTCTTTCCAGAAAACGGTACAATGTCTGATGATTGGCTTTGCTTTTCGAAACCGTAACCAGGTTGATGTTGCCGTTCCAGTTGATTTGCAGATGCAGCGTCAACAGTAATGCCAAATGCCAGTTCGGACTTTTGTCGCGCAGCCATAAATTGATGTCTTTCTGCATGCCAAACGCCATGCGCGAGTGCTGCAGCAGAATCACCACACCCATACCGTATTGATGCGCGTGCTGGAATAATTCCCGGATTGTCTGGTCCTTGCGTTCATTACCGCCCATGGTCAGGAACAGCGTGTTGGGTTTAAACATACTGGCCTGCAGGGTCTGGATGACCACTTTGGCGCCGTGAATAAATTCCTGATCATCAATGACCGTGCTGTTGACCAGGATGTTTTCCTGCTTGATCGGGTCCAAAAGTTTTTCGAGCTCGGCCTGAGTTTCTTTGATGTCTTTTTGCTTTACCGTAAATGCGAACAAACTGCCGGACGGATATGTGATATTGCGGATAAACAGCAGCGGTCCGGCCCAGATACCCGGATCATCAATGGGCACCAGCAGATCGGGTTTCCAGGTAATCTGGTGACGCGGATATCGCCTGGCGATTTGTGAGGCGCGTTCCGCAAGAGTGAGAAACATTCCGCTGCGGATATCGCCCCAGTGCGCTTTTAATCCCAGACGCTCCAAATATACATAAAGCGCCAGAATGATGATGATGGCGATTATGCTGAACACCGGATTGATTAAAAACATGATGAATACGCAGCCGAGTCCTCCGATCAATGACACGAGTCTGGGAATTTTAAACGTGGGACGAAAACTGATAATTTTCATGCTTTGCTGGGCAAATACGACAAAGTTGAGCATTCCATAGGTAATCAGAAAAAACATGGTAATCAAACCGGCCAGTATGTCCAGGCTTCCTACCAGCAAAGCTGCTAAAATAATCGTTCCGGACAATAGAGAGGCATTCAAGGGTTCGTTGCGTTTGCTCTTGCGTGCAAACAGCTTGTGAAAGGGTACGGTTTTATAGGTGGCTAATGCCTGGAGAATCCGCGGTGCGCCGACCATGCTGCCCAGGGCTGATGACAGGGTGGCGCCAATGATGCCGGCCAGAACAGCCGGCCCCCAAAACGCCTTGTCAACCATGATCATTTGATTACTGCGCAGTTCTGCGCTGGATGCGATAAGAGTGGCCACATAGGCAATGACCAGGTAAATCACCATGGTCACGCCAATGGCCGATAGCGTGCCCAGGGGAATGGCTTTTTTGGGGTTTTTCAGGTCACCCGACATATTGGCGCCAGCCATAATTCCGGTGACCGCCGGGAAGTAAATCGCAAATACCTGCCAAAACCCGGCATCCTGAAATTTTCCGACCATCATGACATCTGTCGGCGATGCCGGGCTGGCGAAAAACGAGATCAGGGAAAGCCCGATCAGGGTCATGATGATGTACTGAATCTTGACTGCCACATGCGCGCTGAACGCGGAAATGAGCATGAGTCCGGCCCAGGCGATGATCGCGGTAGAGAGATAGGGGTGTGATGGGAATATGCTTCTCCAGGCTTCGGTAAATCCGATGATATAGAGCGCCGATGACAAGGTTTGAGCGATATACAGCGGAATACCGATACTGGCGCCGGCTTCCAGGCCCAAAGATCGAGAGATAATGGAAAAAGCGCCGCCGGCTCCGATTCGGATGTTGGTGGTCATGGAAGACATGGAGAGCGCTGTGCATAAGGTGATCGACTTTGCCAGCACAATGATCGCAACCGCACCGAGAAATCCGGCGTTTCCGACCACCCAGCCCAGACGCAAATACATAATGACGCCGAGTATGGTCAGCACATCCGGAGTAAATACACCTCCGAATGTATTGAATTTTTTGACGCGTGTTGGTCCGTTTTTGGTTTTGTTTTTTCCGGCCATGCTGTTACCTCTGTATGATACTCCATTCTATATAAATTAATCAGGATAATCTGAATTTTGCAATTATTTTGCGAGAATCAAAATAAAATTTATTATATTTATGTTACACAATTAAAATTATCATATGTAAATGGAGTTCACCCGTGTCGAAAAAAACAGTTTTAACCGTTTTTAGTTTGTTATTGTTTGCTAATAGTTTAACAGGAAAAACCATCACGTTATTGCATACCAATGACATGCATGCACAGTACCTGCCCATGCAGGCGGTTTGGATCCAGAAATCACCCAAGCCGCTGATCGGCGGACTGGTGGCGCTGGATTATCATATTCGCCGGCAGCAAAACCTGTATCCAAATTCTTTACTCCTCGATGCCGGGGATATCTGCACCGGCACGCCCTTGTCCAATATCGAATACAAGGGCGCGAAAAACGGCGCATTTGTGCACATGATGAATCTTATGGGATATGATGCGTTGACCATCGGAAATCATGAATTTGATGAGGGACAGGAAAATCTCGGGAATCTGATTGAACTTGCGGATTTTGATGTGCTCGCCTGCAATCTCTATAAAAATGATCGAATTGTTTGCTTCAAAGCCGTACGCCGTTTATCGCATGAACGGCGTACGTGTAGGGGTGATTGGTGTCCTGTTGAAGGATCTGGCCGGAGTGGCTGCTATCAAAAATTTAGAGGGGCTGGAGCTGAGATCGCCGGCCCGGTCGGTTCAGACCATTATTGATCAGATTGATGCGCAAACCGATATGATTGTGGTCCTGACCCATCAGGGGGTAGAGCCGGATTTGAGTCTGGCCGATTCGCTGCGCAATGCGGATGTGGTCATCGGCGGGCATTCGCATACGCGCTTGACCCAACCGGTAGTGCGCAATAATATTTTACTGCTTCAGGCCGGATCCAAAACCCGGTACCTGGGCCGGCTGACGGTAGATGTTGTAGATGATAAAGTAGCGGATTACACGTATGAACTGGTCCCCACCTGGGTGGATTCCGTTAAAACAGTGAATGAGGAACTGCAAGCCAAAGTGGAATCCTTTAGAAAAAAAATTGATGCCGAATACAATAAAACGATTGGCACTCTTTTAACGGACTGGGAACGCAGCAGCAGAACTGAATCCAATATCGGAAATTACTTGTGTGATGTCATAAGGATGCATACGGATGCGGATTTTGCCCTGTTGAACAGCGGCGGTATACGCAAAAATTTATCCGCGGGTCCTGTCACTAAACTGGATATTATGGAAATACTGCCCTTTACCAATTATGTTATAACATTTGAATGCAGCGGCGAACAGGCGCTGAGCCTGATACGTGAAAACATTCGGGCAGCTGTTTCCCGCGAGTACGGTATATCTCAGGTCTCGGGAATCCGGTATTCTTATCGTATTGTGGAAGGTGAAGGAAGATTATTAAAAGCGACAATCGAGGGAGAGCCGATTGATCCGGAGAAAACCTATACCTGCGCCACAGTCGATTATTTGTACGGACAGCTCACCGAGCGCGGCGGATACTCGTTCAAGAATATGCAGCAGACACCTTATTTGATGTCTGACCTGGTTATCGAACATATTAAAAACCATCCTGAGATCAATTCACAGGTTAAAGGACGTATTCAACGAAAAAAATAGAGGACAGTATGAATACAAAACTGTTTTGGAGAACGTTGTCGGTTGTTTCGGTTGTGCTCATGATCGTTCTTTTTTTGTATTGCGCTATTAATCCGGTCACCGGACAACGAGAGCTGATGCTCATCAGTGAATCCGGGGAAGCGGCCCTCGGAAAAGAAACAGATAAACAGGTTGTTCAGCAATATGGGATGTATGATGATCGCGAGCTTGTTGAATACATTTCCGATATCGGACAGAAAATGGCCCGCTCAACTCATCGTCCGGATTTGAACTATTCCTTTAAGATTCTCGATAGCCCGGTGATGAACGCGTTTGCTGTCCCCGGCGGTTATGTCTATTTTACGCGCGGGATTCTGGCTTATTTCAACAATGAAGCTGAAATGGCCGGAGTGCTGGGGCATGAACTGGGACATATCAGCGCCCGGCATTCGGCCGCAAAATACAGCAAGCAGGTGCTGGCTCAGGTCGGTTTGAACCTGGGAAGCATGTTTTCCGAAGAATTTGCCGAATGGGCGCCTGTGGCCATGATGGGGGTTCAGATGATGTTTTTAAAGTTTTCCCGCGACGATGAGCGCCAGGCCGATGATCTCGGCGTCCGCTATGCCAGCCGCATGGGATACGATGGCACTGCGATTGCTGATTTTTTCCGGGTTTTGGAACGGACCCAGCCTGAAACACAGGGTGTGCTGCCGCAATGGTTTTCTACGCATCCAAACCCGGAGGACCGCCAGGAAACGGTGCGCCGCCAGGCCCGGGAGATACAGGCAAATTCACCGTCGCAAACGTTTGTCCTCAACCGCAAAGCCTATTTGCAGCATATTAACGGCATCCCCTTTGGCAATGATCCGCGCCAGGGATATGTACAGGGCAATACATTTTATCATCCGGATTTGTCGTTCACCTTTCCCGTACCCCGGAACTGGAATGTGATTAACGGCAATCGCCAGGTACAGGTCACATCAGATGAAAAAGATGCCTATATCCTGTTCGGTGTCAGTTCGGAAAGATCGCCGGCGGCGGCTCAAAGTGCTTTTATGCGTCAGACCGATGGATTGCTGGTGACCTCGGAAACGGTTCGCGTCAATAATTTCGATGCAAGAAAATCTTTGATTGATGTGCCGTCACAGAATGATACCCTGCGGGTATCTTCCATGTATATCAGCAAGGACAATCAAGTCTTTGTGTTTCATGGTATAACACGTCGGTCGTTGTTTTCATCTTACCAATCTAAATTTGAAAACAGTATGGTGAGTTTTGATCGGCTAACTGATCCTGAAAAACTGGATGTCAAACCTCAATCTATCAAAATTCAGCAGGTGAACCAGACCGCAAAATTATCCGAGGTTTTGACGCGCTGGAATGTGCCTGCTGATGAGCAGGAAAAACTTGCTCTGCTGAATGGAATGGTTCTAAATGACACGGTAAGCAGCGGAGAGCTGGTCAAGCTGCTGAGATAGTCGGACTGCGCTCAATCGGGGATCGGATAAGCTTGCACCCTGTTTTATGACTTGAAAAGGCAGGATACATCTCCGTATACATCCAGTCCTGCCAATTCTCCCCTTGTTTGCAATAGTGCTTTATTGTTGCGCCGCAGTTCTAATGAAACGGACGAGGTCAGGCTTTCTTCGACGGCGGGACGCATCTGTCCCCGGACCGGAGCATGCAAAAGACCGCCGTCGCTGCGCCGGGCATGCACCTCCAGTTCATAGTCGTGTTTCTGAATGGAAAATTCTATCTGCTTTTTGCCGCCCCGACATTTTATCAGGTTGGCTCCATTATACGTTGTGAACGCATAGAACCGGTTTCCATGTCTCAAAGCGGCCAGAAAACCCGGAAAATAGCGTTTCAGCCAGGGGATATGCGCGATGGACACCATAAGCGAACAATCCCCGGACTGAAAATGCTGACATTGAACCCAGATATAGGCGCGCGGAAATCCGGAGCCCCAGTCTTTTTCAGTATATCCCAGACCGTTGTCAAAATTGACCAGTTGTCCATTGGTTTTCAGTGAGCCTTGCAGAGTGTGTGAAAACGAGAGCACGGCGTGGTAACACTGCATGAACGGAATAAAAGCGTATACGCCCATAGCGCCGGGGGAGAGGGCGGTTATAGGCCAGGGGGTCAGCGCGGAGAAATTCAGGGCGCCGCTTAGAACATCTAATTCGAGATGTACTTTGTCATGACTGAAAATATTGTTCCCGATAGCGATGTGATGTGATTTACCAGATGCCCTGAATTGATCTGCCGGAAATTTTTTGTACGCTGTTTGACGGGTACGGCCGTTCAGGATCATAATAAAAGCGTGTTCCCGGGATTCGGGTGAGCGATAAAAGCCGGGAATGACGGCCAGAGTGTTTCGGCGAGCTGCATCTGTAAATCGATAGAACCAGCCTTCAAAATAAGGGGCTTTTGATGTCTCGTGAAAATCATCCGGTGACCATATGGATTTAATAGTTTGAAACATATTTTAAGATACAGGTTTTCCGAATTGACCGCAAGATTATTTTGAAAGATTTTTTATTCTTTTTCTGTTGTAGAGATTACAGTGTTATTGTAAAACAAGAAAGGAGTCAAAATATGAAACGAACCGCAAAAGCCGTTTGGAAAGGTAAAGGTCCCCAGGGTTCCGGTGTATTGTCCACTCAGAGTAAAGTCCTGCAGGATCAGGCTTATTCGTTCAAGTCACGGTTTGAAGACAAAGAAGGCAAACAGGGCACCAATCCGGAAGAATTGATCGCGGCGGCGCATGCCGGGTGCTTTGCCATGGCGCTCAGTGCCATGCTGGCTGAACAGGATTTCACGACAGAATCCCTGCATGTCGAGGCCACGCTGACCCTTGATAAAAAAGGTGAAGGATTTGAAATAACCGGATCGCATCTAAGCCTTGAAGCGCAAATTCCGGATATTGATAACGATACGTTTCAAACGGTCGCCAATCAGGCCAAGGACGGATGTCCGGTATCCGCTGTGCTCAATTGTGAAAAAACGTTAACAGCTATATTAAAATAATGAATACTATGACCTGCATCAAGACAGGGGCCTTGATGCAGGAATTTCTCCGAGAAAAAACTGTCCGCTTTTTCTATATTGTTTAACAACGAAACAGTGAGAAACGCAATACAAACTGCCGACTCGTTTCTGTAACGGAATGGTTTTGTGGTCTATTTCGTAAATTCATTAAAAACAAATTATAACAGTTTCAAAGAATAATATGTATTTTATTTTTTTAATATCGGATGTGGCACTGTATTTGTATATGGGTCTGTCAGATGTTCAAAACTGGAGGCAGAATTGAAAACGATTTATTATCACATCCTAATTGCTGTTTTTCTTGTTGCGCCCTTGACGCGTGCGAACAGCATGATACGAAATGTATCGGATCTGGATACAACCGATCTGATCGAAGTGGATTTTAGAACTCGTTCGATGCCCTTTTCACCCCAACAGGAATTGAAATTGGTTGTGCACGATCCGGGAATTGTCACGATTGATATATTTACTCCGCAAGGAACCAGGGTTTGTAATGTTTTATCCAAAAATCTTGAAAAAGGAGATTATTCGCTTTACTGGAACGGCAGAGATACAGCGCAACAGCTGGTGGAGAGTGGTGTCTATATTTGTGTGCTTTCTTTTGGTCCCAAAAAGATCATGCGCACATTAACGCTGCTGCGTTGAAACATGATGAGTAAAACTCCGATGTTCCTTTCTGCAAATCCGATCGCTCGGATTACAACTGCTGCGTTTCTATAATTTTCCCAAAACGCAGCAGTTTTTTTATCCCCGAAAAAAACATCCTATCTTTAAAAAAAAGGTTGATTCTTTGCCATTCATTTGATAATCTATTGTAAACCGGAAAATGAATTCGCGAGGATTGAGAGAATGAACCAGAACAAATCAAAAGCGCCACGAATACCTCATCAGGGTTTGCGCACCGGATTTACCGTGGTTGTCAGTGTGCTTTTGGCGATCGTCATCAGCACGTTAATTTCGCATCAGCGCATCAGCAAGCCGCTACAAAACCGGATGGGCTCTCTTAAAGAGTCACAAAAGAGGCTGGCGGACAGTGTAAACAATTGTCTCGAACAATTGCAAAAGCATTCCGCATCCATTGATTCAATCAAAAATGATATTTATTCGGTCTCGCATGATAGTGTAAACAGTACCGCACTCTTGATGCGAATTCAGAAGCAGTTTGAAACAAGAGATGAATGGATCAATACTCGTTTATCGGTGATTGAAAAACGTCACGAACATATTTGTGAAACAGTGGATCATTTGCGCAAAGAATTTAAAAATTATGAACAGAGTATTGACCGGAAATATTCTGAATTGCTGAAAAATGATCGGCAGCTAAAAAATGCCCTGGATGCCATAGACCGCAAACTGGAAGAACTGGAACGGCGTTCAGATTTTTAACTGCGACTCGTTCAGCCACGCTTCAATTTCTTCGATGCACTCTGAAACCGAATGGACGAGTATAAATTGACCGGCGGATTCATATTCTTCGATCACCGATGGAACCGGTGTGTGCAGGGAAATTACGGTTTTATTGTTTTTCAGCGCCAGTGCAATTTCCGATAATGTTCCGGCGGAACCGGGACAGGCAACGATGATATCGCTGCTCAGGACATTGATGACATTGCGAGCATCTCCCATATTGGTACAAATCGGAATGTCGATATAGGGATTGGCCTGGTGTTTGGATGCTCCCATTAATATCCCCAGAGTGAGTCCGTTTTTACTCTTGGCGCCTTCCGCCGAAGCGCGCATCACGCCGGCGTCGCGTCCTCCGTTTAACAGTACCCAGCCGTTTTTCGCAATTTGTTGTCCCAGTTCATAAGCTTCCCGGGTTACTTTGGAGCTGACGGTGGAACCGCCCATTACACCGATTACCGGTTTGCGTTGCATCTGTTTTACCTCCCTGATTGGATTTTCCGTTGATTCTCCTCACCGGCAAGCTGACCGCAGGCTGCCTTGATATCCGTGCCCCGGCTCCAGCGTACAGACAGTCCCGCTTTGAGCGGCAGCAGCCATTGGACAAATTGATCTACTTTTTCCGGCCCCGGACGCTTGAATTGATCGTCCACGGCGTTGTAGGGGATCAGATTCAGCTTGCTGTTTACGGATTTTAAAATGTCTTTCAATGCAAGGGCATGCTTTCGGGTATCATTGAGTTCTGCAAACAGTACATACTCGAACGTTAGTTTGTTGCCGGATATCCGGGTGTAATATCGGGCCGCCTGCAGCAGTTCATCCAGATTCCATTGGCGTGTGACCGGCATGAGTTCACGTCTCTCATCCTGAAACGGCGAGTTTAATGACAGGGCCAGCCTGTACTTTTGGCCTTCATCTGTGAATTGAATGATTTTGTCTGCAATTCCGGCTGTGGAAATGACAATCCGGCGCGGACTCGTTGCCATACCCTGCGGGTCGGACATTAGATCTGCGGCTTTTATGACGGCTGTGTAATTCTGAAACGGTTCTCCCATTCCCATATACACGACATTGGTTATCGGTTTGCCGGTCGCGTGTTTTATGTACAAGAGTTGGTCCACGATTTCGCCGGACGTCAGGTTGCGGTGGAATCCGATTTTTGCGGTGGCGCAAAACCGGCAGTTGAGGGCGCAGCCGATCTGCGCGGAAACACACAAAGTGCGCCGGTTTTCATCAGGAATCAGAACGCTCTCCACACATTCTCCGTCAGACAGTCTGAATAAATATTTTACCGACCCGGTTTCCTCTGTACCGCGCGTTTCCAGGCAGGTCAAATGCCCGATTTCCGCTAATGCCGGGAGCGTGTCTCGAAAGTTCGTGGAAAGATCGGTCATTGCGTCAAAAGAGCGGGCATCTTTTTGGTAAATCCATTGGTAAATCTGCCGGCCGCGAAACTTTTTTTCCCCGAGCGACAGGACAAACTGCTCCAGTTCCGACCGGGTCATACCGATGAGGTGTTGTTTGGATTTTATGTCTGTTCTTTCATTCATAGATGAAAAGATACAAATATTTTCAATACAATCAAATTCCAATGTGAGCACTTGTTGACTTTGCGGATAAAAATGTCTAATTTCTTGTTCTGAAATGAATATGAGGAGGAGTTATGATTGATAAGACACGCGATGATGTCCGGAATGTGGAACAGCTCCAACAGGCTCATCAGACGATTGTTGAACAAATAGACAAGGTTATTGTGGGACAGCGTCAGATAGTGAACGAACTTTTGATCGCGCTGCTGTCACGCGGCCACTGTCTGCTGGTCGGTGTGCCCGGCCTGGCAAAAACATTGTTAATCAGCACGGTTTCCCGGGTTCTGGATTTGAGTTTTAGCCGCATCCAGTTCACACCGGACCTGATGCCCTCGGATATTACGGGAACGGAAGTGATTGAAGAAGACAAGTCCACCGGTAAAAAAGCCTTTAAATTTGTGCGCGGTCCGGTGTTTGCGAATATTGTGCTGGCGGATGAGATCAACCGGACTCCGCCTAAAACCCAGTCCGCACTGCTGCAGGCGATGCAGGAACACGAGGTCAGTGCAGCCGGTGAAACATTCCAGCTGACAGAACCGTTTTTTGTGCTGGCGACCCAGAATCCAATTGAGCAGGAAGGTACCTATCCGCTTCCGGAAGCGCAGCTTGACCGGTTTATGTTCAATCTCTGGGTGGATTATCCGTCAGAGATTGAAGAGCGGGAGATTGTGCGTCTGACCACCAGTGAACTCAAAGCGGACTTGCAGCCGGTTCTGCACGCCGATGAGATTATTGCCCTTCAGAATCTGGTCCGCCGTGTCCCGGTTGCTGACGCGGTCATTGAGTATGCTGTGGCGCTGGTGCGGCGTACTCGTCCCTCGGACACCAAAGCGCCGGATTTTGTCCGTGACTGGATCAACTGGGGCGCCGGACCGAGGGCGTCACAGTATTTGATCCTGGGCGCAAAAACCCGGGCTATTCTGCATGGGCGCACCACACCTGATATTGAGGATGTGAACGCCGTATCCCGGCCGGTGCTCCGTCACAGAATTGTGATCAATTTTAATGCGGAAGCTGAAGGCATCGATTCCACACAGATTATTACAAAATTAATTGACGGCTCCTGAGATATGGCGAATTCCAACAGCAAATACAAAGATATCCTGAAACCGGAAGCTGTATCCCGGTTGTCCAATCTGAACCTGATCGCCCGGCTGGTGGTGGAAGGGTTTATCACAGGTCTGCACCGTAGTCCTTATCACGGATTCAGCGTTGAATTTGCAGAACATCGGCCTTACATGGCCGGCGATGACACGCGCCATATTGACTGGAAAGTGTATGCCAAAACCGACCGGTATTATGTCAAGCAATTCGAGGAAGAGACGAATCTCAAGAGTATGATTCTGCTGGATACCTCGGCATCCATGAATTATACATCTCATACCATCACAAAATTCGAATACAGCCGCTATCTGGCGGCCGCTCTTGCCTATTTGATGATCAAACAGCGGGATGCGGTAGGAATGGTAACATTTGATGAAACACTGCAAACGATACCTGCCGCCCCGGTCTGTGCCTTCATTTCTGAATATCTTGCTGCAGGAAATGGGAGAGATAGAGACCGGTGCGGAAACCAATATCGCCGAGACATTGCATGCTGCTTGCGGACCGGATACGGCGGCGGGGTTTGATTCTGCTGTTTTCCGATCTTCTGGATGACCCTGACAAAGTATTGGCCGGACTCAAACATTTTCGCCACAACAAGCATGAGGTTATTGTGTTCCACATTCTCGATCCCCTGGAACGCTCGTTTGACTTTGATCAGGACGGCGTGTTCCAGGACATGGAAACCGGTGAGAGCCTGCCCACCCAGCCGTGGCATATCCGGAATGATTATCAGAAAAAGGTGCGGGAGTTTATAGAAACCTACAAAACAAAATGTCTGGCGAACCGTATCGACTATGTGCTGATGGACACCCAACAGCCCTTCGATCACGCACTGTTGCAGTATTTTATCAAACGAAAACGAATGGGAGGGTAGAGTGAGGACGCTGCATTGAATGTCGAAACCTGGCTCTTACTTGCAGGGGGACTGGTGGTGGCGCCGGCCTTGTGGATGTGGTTTCGAATCCGCAAGCGTTCGATATTTCAGGCGCGACTGGCGGTTTTGTTTTTCATTCTGATCATTGTTCCTGTTCTGCCCCTGACTTGGCTGGCCAGCCGGTTTCTAAGCAAGAGTACGGAAATATTAACACTTCCCCGGGTGGAACGTGCGCTTGTCAGCTCCCTGAATGTGATCCGATCGCAGCTGAACGAACGCGGTCAGCGTATTTTGAGAGAAATGACAAACACGCGCGTGTTGCCGGCCACGCTGCGAGCTTTTGATCTGGATTATTTCGGAATTGTTGAAATACAACAGGATTCAGTGTATCTGAGTGAATTTGAATCCGTGCATGACGATGAGGATGTGCCCGGACACTTTTCAATATCGACTGATTTTAAGGATCGACTGGCATACGGTCACATCGAAAAAATTGATACAGTGTCGTTTTTTGAAAGCTATTATGTGCTGCCGGACAGCAGCATTGCCTTTACAGGATACCGGATACCGGAGGAGATATCCGGTGTGGTGCAGGACATCTCTACGGCGCACCGCCAGTTTTCCGCCCTGAGCTTTTTGCATCAGACGTTTATTGAGGAACGCATAATCGGCATTGTCCTGGTTGTTTTTGTTCTGTTGCTCTCAAGTCTGTCCCTGGCGTTGTCGCGCTGGATTGCTTCAGGGGTGAGTGAACCCATTCGAAAACTCTCCAAAGGCATGAAGCTGATTGCACAAGGCCGGCTCTCTCATCGTGTGCATATCAAAGCGAAAGGAGAAATGGCCTTTCTGGTATCTACCTTTAACAGCATGGCGGATGAACTGCAGGAATACCGCAAGCAGTTAAAACGAATGGAGCGCGCGACTGCCTGGCGTGAAATCGCGCGGCAGGTCTCGCATGAGATTAAAAATCCTCTCACCCCCATAGAGATATCCTTGTACCGGCTGGAATCCAGTCTGTCTGAAGAAAAGTCGCTCAACTCGGATGTGGCGGAAGCCCTCAGAATTATAAAGGAAGAGATTGCATGCATCCGCAAGATCACCACGGAATTTTCACAATTTGCGCGTATGCCGCTGCTGGAACCCGCTCGCCAATCCGTTTCAGCTATTGTTCGTGATTCTGTGCAGTTGTTTCGGAATCAGCAAAACGAAATTGACATCCGTATGGATGCGCAGGATGAGTTTGTAATCGAGGTTGATGAACAGCAATTGAGACGCGCGCTGCATAACCTGATCAAAAATGCTCTCGAAGCCAGTCAAACGGGTGACACCGTATCGGTGCGGATTGAAAAGGGCGGGACAGGACCCAACGGGGTATGCATACGGGTTCGGGATACGGGCTGCGGAATGGATGAAGCGATGATGGCGCGAATTTTTGAACCGGATTTCACAACCAAAAAAGAGGGGTCTGGGATTGGGTTGTTTCTGTCGGAAAAAATTGTCTGCGATCATGGCGGAAAATTGCGTGTCAAGAGCGAAAAAGGAACAGGTACGGAATTTTCGATGATGCTGTAAAGCGACAGACCGGCGGCGACCGGCCTGCCGTATGGATGTGGAGGAAGTTTCAGTTTAATGAGATCATTTCATGGTGTTTTACAGTATTGTCATGAGTGAAAATGTGCCGGAATGTATCTTTATGATACCGACCATGACTGACAGATTCGCTGGTCTCTGCCAGTATATGGCGGATCACCATTGAGACCACTTTGGAGTTGTAGCGGGCAAGGCTCGAATTGAATGTCATTCTGGCCGGCTGTCCCCAATGGCTTTTATCGCACATGCTTCCCCAGCAGTTCAATGACAGGTCCAGGTATTCCTGAACTGCAGAACACAGCAGCTGCTGGTAATCATATTGTACAGTGTTGTTGAGCACAACCGTATGCGGAGAAAAATCAGTCTTGCATTTTTGAATTTTATCGTGTATCCAGGGGTCAATGTCCTTTAGTTTTTCCATGCAGTTTGAAAGTGTATTCAAAAAAGGCCCGTCCCTCAGCACGCCGCACTGCTGAAAGCGTTGATAAACCTCTGTATCGTCAATATAAAACTTTAATTTCGTCAACAACGTCGAACGAATCAGATGATACGCTTTAATGACGGAGGCGGGTTCATCCGTCATTAAATAAACCGGGATATCAGCAAAGGCCATTGCAATATGATCAAATTCTGTTTTTGCGGTTCCCAAATCCATAATGATGTATTCCGCCGGCAAGGTGCGAATGGAACGGATAAAGGATTCGAACTGCTGGTTCCGATTGCTGGTGTTTTCAATCGGCAGCACCAGAGTCTGCAGAGTCGGCATGCAGGTGGCATGCAGGTGCTGGGTCAGTTGATGTCGGATTCCTGTATCAGGGTCAAACTGTATCGGTGAGGTATCCGTCTGGATGAGTATGGTTTGATAGCCAAGACCCGCCAGGCACATTGAAAACATCCACGAGCTCAAGGCCGCGCTCAGGCCGTCATTTCCTTCAGACAGGGTGGTGATGCAGGGTTTTTCTCGGATGATCATAAAAGGCTCCGTTGAGCGTAATGAATGATTTTGACTATGTAAAAGCAAAGCCTGTTCCAATATTTCGCTTGTGATTCAAAAGCAATAAAATCAATTAGATAAATAAATCAATAGCTGATCCTGATGATTTGAAATGTATTATACTGATACGTTTTCGCCGCTGACAGGACACTTGTGAATGTATAAAATTTTTCCTATTATAAGGTTATAATCGTCTTGTGGTCAGCCTTTGTACCCTGTCAAGCATGAGGATTGATCTATGAATTCCCGTTACCTGGCGCAGGCAGCCCTCTTTATGCTTTTGCTGGTGATTTCTTTCATGTTTTTTGCCATGATCCGTCAGTTCCTGTTGGTTATTTTTCTGGCGGGTGTGTTCAGCGGCATGGCGCGTCCCATGTATACGAAACTGTACCGGTTATTGGGACAGCGGAGAGCGCTGTCTGCATCTCTGACCCTGCTTTTGATTTTACTGGTTATTTTACTGCCGCTTTTGGGATTGCTCGGAATCGTTGCATCACAGGCCATTAAAATAAGTCAGTCAGTAGCACCCTGGGTTCAGGAACGACTGAACTCTCCGGATCTGTTTGACAATCTTCTGAAAGGCTTGCCTTTTCAGCAGACATTGCAGACCTATCAGGTAGAGATTGTACAAAAAGCCGGACAAATTGTTGATTCCGTCAGCACGTTTATGATCAACAGCCTTTCGGCCGCAACCATGTCCACGGTCAACTTTATATTCTTGTTTTTTGTGTTTCTTTATACACTCTTTTTTTTCCTGCTGGATGGTGAAAAACTGCTGCGCACCATTCTTTATTATCTGCCGCTGCCCGGTAAAGATGAAAACCGGATGCTGGCCAGGTTCACCTCGGTTACCCGGGCCACCATCAAAGGCACCTTTGTTATCGGCATGATTCAGGGCGGACTGGGCGGACTTGCCTTTTACATCACCGGGATGAACAGTGTGTTGTTTTGGGCCACCTGTATGACAGTTTTGTCGATCATTCCGGGGGTGGGATCAGCATTAATCTGGGGCCCGGCCGCACTTTTGTTTGCAGTATCCGGGAAATGGCTTCAGGCAGCCGGTTTGACGGCGTTCGGGATACTCATTATCGGGATGGTGGACAACTTTCTCCGGCCTGTTTTGGTGGGGCGGGATACGCAAATGCACCAGTTGCTGATATTTTTCAGTACACTGGGCGGTCTAAGTATGTTTGGTCTGGCCGGGTTTATCATCGGTCCGATTGTGGCTGCCTTGTTTGTCACCATCTGGCAAATCTACGGAGAGACCTTTCAGCATTCCCTGCCCGAGGTGCCGGAAAAAAACTGACGGAATCAGGAACTTGAGAACGGGAGCATGGTTAGATAATAAAAGCCGGGCATATATTGGTTACAGCAAATAGTTTTTTCTTGCAAATAATCGATAAATGCATTAAATTAAATGATTATTTGCCACCTTAGCTCAGAGGTAGAGCAACTCACTCGTAATGAGTAGGTCGTCGGTTCAACTCCGACAGGTGGCTCTCTTTTGTCTTGACATGGAGAACGCGCCTGCTATGAAAAAGACAGTACTACTCGCCAGTTTGTTTTTCATTTCTCAAATTTATGCAGCCGGTTCTGTCGGAACCTCCGGGTTTCAGTTTTTAAAAACACAAGTTGCTGCGCGGCCTGCTGCGATGGCCGGCGCGTTTTCAGCGGTATCATCGGATGTGTCAGCGCTTTTTTACAATCCGGCCGGAATCGCAGATTTTGAAAATCAATCCGCATCGTTTACGTATACGAATGATCTAGTCGACTTTAACAGCGGCTTTATCGGATACGTCAAGCCGCAGGTCGGTCCGGGAACAGCCGGACTCTCGGTTGTGTACAAAAATTATGGAACGCTGCAGGGCCGGGATGTAACCGGTCAGTCTACAGGAGATTTTTCCGCAAACAGTCTGGCGTTGGCCGGATCGTATGCGAAAACTCTGTTTTCGAATTTTTCAGCGGGCGGCACTGCGAAATTTATCTATTCAGGAATTAAAGATTACAATGCCACAGCGGTCGCATTCGACTGGGGCGTGATGTACGAAATTCCGTCTCAGATGCTGGTCCTGGCTGCCGGTATGTCAAATGTGGGCGCCATGCTCTCCGCTTTTGTCGACGAGATGCATCCATTGCCCATGCAGATGCGCGCAGGCTTTTCGAAACGACTGGCGCATTTACCGCTTTTGATCGGGTTCAATGCGTATAAATACAATGATGAAGACTGGAACTGGTCGCTTGGAGGAGAATTTACGCTGTCACCGCAGCTGTTTTTACGCTTGGGCTATGATTCGTTCGGCAAATATCTTGCTGTAGACTCGGAACAGGATACATTTGCAGGCGCTTCGGCCGGATTTGGGATTTTTGTGGGAATGGTTGCGGGTCGATTATGCGTTTACAACATTAGGAGAGCTGGGCAGCATAAACAGATTCACACTCTCTGCTGCTTTTTAGAAAAAGGTGTTGACAATGTTGTTTTTTTTCTTATTTTCAAGAGTGTAATGGGTGAGGTGATTAAAATGAAACGAACGGCGCTTTTCCTGATTTGTCTCTTACTGCCCCTGTCCGCAGGCGCGCAGTTCAAGTCAGATGTGAATAATGGGTTTCTGCAGCAGCTGTTTCAGGATACGCAACCTAAAAGTGTTATCGGTATTCTGGGTTTAGATCCGGCGCGTTTTCATATGCAGCAATCCTATAGCATGAGCTATACCACATTCGGCAATCAAGGATTTACACAGGGTCTATATTTGAATACGCTGTCCTATGAATTTTCAATGCCGTTAACCCTTTCCGTTCAACTGGGTATGGCGCATCAGCCGTTTAACAACGGCAATCAAAATCCGATATTGCAAAATGGTCCGTTTGTAGCCGGAGCTGCACTGCATTATCAACCCACGGATCGAACAAGCATCCATTTTGAATTCAGACAAAGACCTTATAATACATTGACTCCCTATTATTTTGGTTATTGAAACGAAAAGGAGTAATGTTGGCTAAAAAAACAAACAAACGAAAACCAACCAATCGAAAACGGCGTTCAAAAGCTTCCAAAAAAGCGACCAACAGGAATGTAACGTTTGCTATATATGGATTGGTGTTTTTCAATCTGATTTTGATTATCTCGGGTCTTAATAACATTTTTACGAGCGGGACTGTGCCGACCGGAACTATACAGAATCCGGATATGGAACCGCTGAAAGTCCAGGTTCTGAACGGATGCGGTGAAACCGGACTTGCAAATGAATTGGCAAAACAGTTGCGCTATTTTAACTATACGCTTTTAGAACCCGCCAATGCTGATCATTTTGGCTATCAAAACACGTTGATTGTCGACCTCGCAGACCGACCGCAGGATGTGGAGGAACTGAGAAATCGGATTGGTATCCCCAAAGATGATGTCTACCGGCTGACTGAAGACAGTGAAGCCGATGTTCAAATCATAATTGGAAAAGACTATAATACTCTGAACATATTCAATAACCCCTTACCTTAGATACAAACTCTGAATGACATTCCTGCTTTACAATGTTTTTCTCGTCCCGCTCCTGTATATCGGGTTTCATATAGCGGGACTTTTTAATGATAAAATCCGGCAGGGGCTGCGCGGACGCAGAAATTTATGGGCGGAATTGTCTGATTTACAAGAGAAAAGATCGCAAAAGAATCTCTGTTTGTGGATTCATGTCTCCTCCATGGGAGAGTACGAACAGGAAGACCTGTTGCTCAGGAGTTCCTGGACCGGTATCCGCAATCGATTGTGGTGTTTTCTTTTTTTTCCCCTTCCGGCTATAAACACGCAGAGGTTGATCAAGTTTGCATTCACAAATGCTACCTGCCTTTTGATTCACGCCGCAATGCGCGGCGGTTTGTGTCGATGATTAATCCGGATGCAGCCGTTGTTGTACGGCATGATGTCTGGCCCAATCATTTGCTGGAATTATCCAAACGTGGAATTCCGTCTTTTTTAATTGACGCCAGTATAAGCGATGAACGCCTGAAAGAAGCGCGCCGCAATGCGGTTTTTATGCGCCCCGTTTATAAACTCTTTACTGAAATCTGCACGGTGAATGACGAACAAACAGCCCGGTTTGCAGACCTTTATCCCGGACTCCCCCGGCTGCAGGCCTGCGGTGACACACGCTATGACCGCGTTCTGGAACGCGCAAACATAAAGTCTGCGGTTGAGAGTATTCGTGCTGTAACTGATTTTCGTTACGACACGACGTTGGTGGCCGGCAGCACCTGGCCTTCAGATGAAAAAATCATATTGCAGGCTGTGATAGATGTGTGTCGACGCGAAAAGCAATTTAGCTGTATCATCGCTCCACATGAGATCAATCCGCAGCATATTGATGAGCTTTTGCACCGGTTTTCCCGTCAGAATATCAAAGCCCGTAAATTGTCCGCTCCGGACAATGCGCCGGATGTGATTCAGGTTTTGATTATAGACCGTATCGGGCTTTTGGCGAATTTGTATGCATTCGGCCAAATGGCATATGTCGGTGGCGCATTCGGGCCGGGCATACATAATGTTCTGGAGCCGGCCGCACACGCGAGTTTTGTGTTGTTTGGCCCCCGGCATACCAATTCACCGGAACCGCAGGCTTTGATTGATTTTGGCGGCGCCCGGATGATCACCCAGGGGGAGCACATGAAAGCCGAGCTGAAAGCTCTGATCACGAATATTAGCCAGGTCCGGCAAGCCGGACGCAAAGCGCGGAAATTTGTTCAGCAGCATGCCGGCGCTCAACGTAAGACGATTGACAGAATAGAAGAAAATTTAAGATAAACAACAGGAGGAACATGGAAGATTTAAAAACCGTTGAATGGGTGGACGGCAAACTGCGTATTCTGGATCAAACAAAGTTGCCGGAAGAGTTTGTTGTCCTGGAAATATCGGATCACCACGGAGTGATCAGCGCGATAAAGAACATGTCTGTCCGCGGAGCGCCGGCGATCGGCATTGCAGCGGCTTACGGCGTGGTGCTCGGCGTGTGGCGCGCCGATGACAGCGATCGCACTGCGTTTTTAACCCGGGCCAATGATGTGATAGAAGCTTTAAAAAAATCCCGGCCCACCGCAAAAAATCTGTATTGGGCGCTGGAAGCGATGCGCAAAACGTTGTCAAAACATCTGGACAAACCTATACTGGAAGTCAAGCAAGCCCTGTTGCGCAAAGCAGATTATATTCTCAGGGATGATATTGAACGCTGTAAAAAAATTGGCGCCTATGGAGCGGATTTGTTGCCGATCCGGGCCAGTGTGCTGACGCACTGCAATGCCGGCGCCCTGGCGACCGGCGGATACGGAACCGCACTCGGTGTCATTCGATCTGCTGTTGAAAAAGGCAAACAGGTCAATGTGTATGCGGGTGAGACTCTGCCCGCTGCTTCAGGGAGCCCGGCTGACGGCATTTGAGCTTATGGAGGACGAAATTGATGTCCGTCTCATTTGTGACAGCATGGCCGGATATGTGATGAAAAAAGAATTGGTAAACTGTGTCGTGGTTGGCGCGGACCGCATTGCTGCGAACGGCGATGCAGCGAACAAGATCGGCACCTATGGATTGTCGGTTCTTGCCAAAGAACATGGAATTCCGTTTATTGTCGCAGCGCCCTTGTCCACATTTGATTTTGATTTGGTCACCGGTGACGAGATACCAATTGAAGAGCGGCATCCTGATGAAGTCCGGGGGTTTATGGGAACTTTTGCCGCACCGCGGGACGTTAAAGTCTACAATCCGGCGTTTGATGTAACGCCGGCCGCCAATATTTCCGCCATTGTGACTGAACAAGGGATAATAAAAAATCCGGACACTGCAAAGCTTTCCGAATGGATGGAAGCGGTAAAATAACACTTGATAAATTAATGTTCATATTGTATATTGATATGATATAATCGTTAAATATTTTTTTAAACAGGAGAAAAAAGAATGAAGCTGAGATATGCAATGCCTTTTGTCGTGATGCTATTAAGCCTTGCGGTTCTTTTTACAGCATGTCAGATAAAAGAAGTGACGTCCGCCAAGGTTTATATCCAGCAAGATAATTGGGAAAAGGCAACCGAACAACTTGAAAAAGCTGTTGAACAATATCCGGAAAATGCCGAGGCGCGTTACCTCCTCGGACATGCATATGCTAAAGATAATCAATGGAAAAAGATGGTGGAACAGTTTGACGCCGCCGATTCCCTCTCTGATGAATATGATCAAGATATACAGGTGGTGCGCGATCAGAGCTGGGTACAGCTTTTCAATACTGCAGTCACCAAGCTGAACGACAATAAAGTTGATTCCGCAATCACCATGTTTGAAACAGCAGCCCTGATTAATCCTGAAAGACCGGAAACCTATAGAACACTCGGCATCAGCTACAGCCGTCAGGAAGATTATGAAAAAGCCAAAGATGCATTTAAAAGATATATTGAAACCCAGCCTGACAGTGTTGACGGCTATATCGCACTGGCGCGAACTCATCTCGGCCTTGAAGAATTTGAACCTGTCGTTGGTCTGATGAAAAAGGCCCTCGAGCTGGATCCTGATAATAAAGACGCCATCGTCAATCTCGGCCTGGCCTATGATTTGCTCGGGGAAACCGAAAAAGCCAAAGAAACCTATGAAAAAGCGCTTGAAAAAAACCCCGGTGATCAGGATATTCTGTTCAACCTGGGACGGCTTTATCTGGTAAACGATGAAATGGACAAAGCATTAGATTTGTTCAATAATTTGTTGGAACAAAATCCCAAAGATTACGAAGCCAATATCAGTGTGGGACAGGCATTGCTGCAGATTGCCCAGGATTACCAAAAAGAGCTGGTCAAGAAAGAAGATGAAGGCAAAGAGGTCACAGAGGAAGAAGTAAAACAGCTCAGGACTCTGTACGGCAAAGCTATTCCGTATCTCGAAAAAGCAGTCGAAATTGCTGAAAGTGATGATGATATCACTCTCGATTCTTCTCTTTTATATAATTTGGGAATTGTTTACGGTCAAACCGGTGAGCGTGAAAAAGCTGAAGAGGCTTTTGAAAGATCCGAAGAACTTGAAAATTAGTACAACGCCCCGTTATTAACGGGGCGCCTTTTTTTATCCTGGAAATGATCAATCATGCGGTACGTAACACGGTACCGCATTTTTGATTCTACTGGACTCATTTGCGGTTGCAGCCCGAATCATGATTCATTGAAACTGAACCCCATGTGTCTGCGTTAAAGCTAAAAAGGAATAATTGTGCCCGAAATGGATACTGCCGTATTATTAAAATCTGTTAAAGAACATGGAAATCTGCCCGGGCACGTCGCTATTATTATGGACGGGAATGGGCGTTGGGCAAAGCAAAAGAATCTGCCTCGAACCTCGGGTCACCGGGAAGGAATAGAGTCTGTGCGTTCTGTGGTGGAAACAGCCGGAGAACTCGGTATCAAGGCTGTTACGCTTTACACGTTTTCCTCGGAAAACTGGAAAAGACCGGCTTCTGAAGTCTCTGCGCTGATGAGTTTGCTTTTGAAAACAATCAATAATGAAATACCCGAATTGAAGCGGCAAAATGTGCGGCTCATGACTATCGGTGATTTTGATTCACTTCCGACTGCTCAACGGATGGCTTTTCGCAAAGCCATCAAAGATCTGTCGAATAATACCGGCTTGATACTTAATCTTGCACTCAGCTATAGCGGACGACAGGAGGTTGTCTCTGCCGTCCGAAAGATCTGTGAATCCGTGCGTGAGGAAAAAATCGATCCTAAAGATATTGATCAGGATTTGTTTTCCCAATACATGCAGACCGTAGCCATCGGTGATCCTGATTTATTGATTCGTACCAGTGGAGAATTCCGCATCAGTAATTTTTTACTCTGGCAGATCGCCTACACCGAGATTTATATCACCCAGGCTCTCTGGCCGGATTTCCGTAAACATGAGTTTTTATTGGCCATCCGGGATTATCAGCAGCGGGAACGGAGATTCGGCAAAGTAACAGAGCAGATGCAACCCTCCGATTAGTTCTTTTTTTCCGGAACATACCGAACGTCCAAGCATAAAGATATGAAACATGTGTACGAATATTAATGTAAAAGGGATACATTGAAAAAGAGAAAGTGGGTTCTTTTTTTATTTATCTTTATTGTGGCGGCGCTTATGGTTTTGTTGCAGGGGTGGCGTGTTTTCAAAGCGAATGAAAGACTTGAATATTATATTCAGAATCAACTTCGTCCTGTTTTGGGAAAACAATTTGATATTTCCAAAGTACATGTCGGATTTGGCAATATACACATTCAGGGTATACATGTGCCTTTGGAAGATAACGATATTTTGATTGAGATTCATGACCTGGTTCTCGGGTATAATGTGCTGAATTTGATTATTCCCGGATTTAAACCGGCGGAACTTTCGAATAATATTCAGTTTTTGAATCCTGTTGTCACCTTTAAACGCACGCCATTAGCCGGTAGAAGGTCGGCCGGGTCGCCGTCGGATTCCCTTGTTTCTGTTGAACAGGTGTTGTTGAACTTTGAACCCATACAACATCTTAAGCGCATTACCATCAAAAAAGGCATTATTCAATGGGCACAGGATGATACGACATATCCGGTTATCCGCAGTCTGGACGGAGCGATTTATCGGGAAAAACAGTCCGAACTTGTGTTGCGCGGAAAGGGTTCTCTTTTTAACTCTATGGAAAAAAATATACTGGCAGAGGGAAGAATCGATCTGGAAACCGGGCATTTCCTGCATACCAGTTTTAATGTGGATGACTATAATTTGCAAAACGGAATCGATCTGCTTGACCCGGAACAAATTGAACTGAATGAGGGTTTGTTGGATGCCGATTTGCAGTGGACGCCGCAAAAGTCACCCAACCAAAGCTCTTTATCCGGAACCTTTAATATCCGCGGGGGAGATTTTACGCTGCAGTCCGGAAGGTTACATTTCCAAAACACTCAAACCAGCGGTGAAATTCAGGGCAGCGATGTTTCAGTAAAATCAGAGCAAATTGTCAACGGTGCGGCTGTGTCCCTGAAAGGTCATATTTATCAGGTATTCGATCCGGTTTTTGATTTGGACGTGACTGTACGTGATTTTGATCCGCAACGGTTTGAGGCCGTTTTTCCGGATGATATCAGCGCCGATATGCAGGGTGTTTTACGCGCTAACGGCAAAGTCACCGGTTTCAACTCTGATATAGCGTTGAGCGGCATTGTCAGCGCCGCCAAATTTACTGTGAGCGGTGTTGAATTGGATGATTTGACGGCAGACGTTACATACCGTAAAAAAGAACTTTTTATCAAATCGAGCCGCGGCCGATGCAATGGCGTTCAACTTGACTTGAATGGATCAATTGATTTTAACAGTCCACGGCCCAAACTCTCCGCCTCTTTTGAATCGCTGGGCGATATCGCTCCGCTTTTAAATCCGATGCTTCCCGAGCCTCTTGTTTCCCTGAATACTCTGCTCTCTGCTGAATTATCCGGCACCCTGAACAGACCGCTTATTCTGGGGACGATCGGCTGTTCTCTTTATTCACAGACCATGGATTCCGTTTATCTGCATTCCGCATTTTCCTATTATAACAAAAAAGCAAGGATTCATAGTCTGGAGCATAGCGAAACGCTCAATTTGCAAGCCATGGTTGACTTTTCCGGTGAGCTTTTGAAATATACGTTCAAAGGCGATTCTATCGCCAATGCTGTTTATGCCGTACTGAATCTGCCCGCAACCAGCAAAATGCGAGAGCAGTATGATTTTTCAGTTGATCTGACAGGTGATGAACAACAATTTGATGCCGGCCTGACTGTTGTTCGCCGGGGGACAGGGCAATTTCTATCATTGGCCATGAACGCTGAAACGTCCGCAACAGGTTGGGTGGGAAGCGGAAAGCTTTCTCTATACCCCGATACTATCAATCCTTTGATCGCTGAATATGCGCTTGAGAAAACCGCCTCGCAATTTCGATTAACGCAGCTTTCCATCGAAAATCAGTTGTTTTCCCGATTGAGTGTAAACCTGAACGACAGCCTGCGTCTGAATGGCGTTGTTAAAACATTTGGTCTGGAATTAAACCGGATTCTGGGCGATTCGCTGTCCGGATTTACCGCTAAAACCGATTCGGACCTGATGTTCAGCGGTACGCTTTTTCAGCCGGTTGTTCAGGGAGATATTTCCATCCAAAAGATGTTTTTCAATGACAGAGGGCCTTATGGCTCTACACTAAGCTTTACCTGGGAACCGGATAAACTGAGTATTCGGAATTTTATGCTAAACACCGAGACCGCAACCTTGCTGATTGCCGGCGGTTCGATGTCTACGGATTTTGAGGACCTTGACATTTGGCTAAAAGGCGCTGGATTTGACCTGAGACACGTGTGGTTTGCTGCAGATCAAAAAGAATTTCCGGTCAGCGGAAAGACATTTATCGATTTGGCTGTAAAAGGCAGCCGGACATCCCCGGAGATCAGGGGCCGGGTTGGGCTCAAGGAAGGGGATATTTATGGGATTCCGTTCGATGAGTTGGAATTGAATGTGATGGATTCCCGGAATGCAGCCCACGGCGTGGCGCTGGATTCATTCCGGCTCACCCGGTTTGACCGATATGAATTGTCGGGTAACGGGTTTTTTCCGTTTGCCGCTTCCGACAGTATGCGCTTTGAACTCAAAGGGGACGGCAATTTGCTGTTCTTTTTGTCGGATATTACAGAGTTTGTAAAGGACCCGTCAGCAGATTGTTCTCTGAATGTTCACGTAAGCGGTACCCCGCAAAATCCCCTAATTGATCAGGCTGAATTGTCTATTCGGGACGGGAGAGTGAATTTTGCCAATGTTATTGCTCCGGTACGGGATCTGTCTGCACAGATATCATTTGACCCGGAAAATCGATATGTCGATCTTGAACATCTCAAAGGCAAAATGGGGGAGAGCCCCTTTGAAATTCACAATGAACCTGTCGAGCAGATTGACTCAAAGCGTCCCCTTGAGAATATTACGATCCCGGGGCCTGATCTGAATCTCGGCGCCCTGGTGGTGCACAGCAAAGAGCCGCTGCCGCTGAATATTCAGGGGCTGATGGAACCCGGAGAGTTTGGGCGGTTGCAATTTGCCGGCCGCGCTGAAGGTGAAAATATGATCGTAGCAGCCTGTGAGGGCGGATATATTCTGAGCGGAATGATCTATTTGTCCCATTCACAAATTATGTTTCCCTTTTACGAGCGGGAGAATAATAAAAAGACCGGCGTTCATCAGTTTTTTGAAAATTTGTTTTGGGATGTTAAAGTCGTACCCATGGAAAACAACTGGTTTTCCCGTAATTATTCAGGAGCTATTGATGAAGTCTATGTCAATATCATGCTGGATGAAAACTTTGGCGGACTGGAATTCACCGGCAGGCTTGCAGATGATACCTTCCGGATTAATGGTGAATTGCGTTCCACCAGCGGCTTTGTAGAATACCTGGATATGAGTTTTATGGTCGAGCAGTTTGGCGTTCAATTCGACCGGAGCAGTATGATTCCGATCACCTATGGCCGCGCAAAAACCACAGTGACGGATTCTCTGGGTATTACGTCAAATATTTATCTGACTCTGCAGACTGTGGATACGACGGTGACCCAGGATAATTTTGGGGATAGGGCGCGGCAGGAAAGTTCACGCGGCCGGTTTAACAAAATCCGCTTCAAATTAACCAGTGACAATCCGAATGTCGGAGTCAGCGAAGCGCAGATCATGTCATCGCTCGGTTATTCCGCCAGCAACCTGCAAAACAGCGCCTTGTCGGCATTCGGGTACAGCACGGATAATATTCTGTTTCGTCCTTTGTTCAGGCCGCTGGAACGGGAACTTGAAAAAACCTTGGGATTGGATTATGTGAGATTTAGCTCTCAATTGACAAAGAATATTTTAAACTATAATTTAAACAACACCGTGGTGCTGAATGACCGATTGCTGCTGCTCGAGAGCACCCGGGTTATTGTCGGAAAGTATCTGGCCAACCGGTTTTTTCTCCAGTACACCGGTCAAATCGAGTCGGGCATCGGCTACCGATACCGGGAAAAGGCGCTCGGACTGCATCACACACTGGGACTGGAATTTCGCATTTCTCCCCAGGTTTTATTGGAACTTGAGTACGATTATGATAGTTTGATGCTGTATAATCGGCAGGATGCGCGCATCGTGCTTCGTCACTGGTTTCCGTTTTAAATCACATTTTCCTTTACTCTTTTTATAGAATTTCATAAATTATTGATTAAAAAAAAGGTGCATGCAGTTATGACGCTTATGAGATTATCAGCTTTTACTCTACTACTTGTTCTCGCGATTCTATCTGTCCAGCCAACTGCCGCACAATATTCTTCGGTTAAAATATTGGGCATCTCTGTTGAGGGAAACGAAAACACAGATGCCGATATGATTAGAATGAGTTCGGGATTGACGCCGGGAACCACAATTACGGGCGAAAAGGTGCAAACCGCCATTCGTCAATTGTGGCGTCTGAATTTGTTTTCCGATGTCAAAGTTCTTGTAGACCGGGAGTTGGCCGACGGTATTTATATTACCATCAAGGTGGAAGAATACCCGCGACTGGGACGATATGAGATTGAGGGTAACGAAAAACTCAAAGAAAAAGATATCAAAGAGATATTGAATTTTTATCGGGGTCAGATTGTCAGTCCGGCCATGTTGGCGCGGGCCAAACAAAAGTTGCTGGATAAATACAAGGAAAAAGGTTTTCTGCTGGCGCAGATTGATATCTCCAAATCGTCTTCTTCTGCTGACAGCAACCGGGTTGTTGTTAAATTTACGTTTAATGAAGGCGATAAAGTCCAGGTTGAAAAAATCAGGTTTTACGGCAACAATGCATTTGATGACGGCAAGCTGAAAAAACAATTCAAAGAAATCAAAGAAGACCGCTGGTGGCGGAGCGCTGATTTTGATAAAGACAATTACCGCGATGATTTGAAAAAGGTCATTCAGTTTTATCAGAATGAAGGGTACCGGGACGCGGAAATCCTGAGAGACAGTTTGTATTACAACCAGACGCGCGATGACATGTTCATTGACATCTGGGTGTATGAAGGACCGCTCTACCATTTCGGTGAAATGACCTGGGATGGTAATAAAATCTTTACCGATAAGGAATTGAGCGCTCAGCTGCGGTTTGATACCGGGGATGTATACTCGAAGAAAAAACTGGATGAAGCGGTTTATCAGCATGTCGGGAGTCTGTATTACGACCGCGGGTATATTTTTGCGACCATCACGCCCCAGGAAAAACTGAATCCGGATGATGAGCATATTCTCGATATTCGGTTTATTGTCAATGAGAGTAAACAGGCAAAGATCAACGAGATAAAAATTACGGGCAATTCAAAGACCAAGGAAAAAGTGATCCGGCGTGAAATCAAAGCATTTCCCGGACAAACCTTTAACCGCTCACTGCTGGAACGCAGTCAGCGGGAAGTCTGGATGCTGAATTATTTCGCCAATGTAGAGCCCAAGGTGAATCCGATTTCCGAGGAAAAAGTAAATCTGGAATTTGCGGTTGAAGAAAAATCGACAGATACCGCCAATATGTCCGCCGGATGGAGCGAGCGGGATAAGCTAATCGGCAGTATTGGAGTCTCCATGGCCAATTTATTCGGGAACGGACAGCAGTTGAATTTCGACTGGATGTTCGGCCGCTATTATCGTTCCTTTAATATCGGCTTTACCGAGCCCTGGCTGTTTGATACACCCACACTGGCGGGATTCAGTTTCTATGACACCAAACGTGACGCGTATTATATCGGCTACAAACAGGTGTCTCGCGGCGCCTCGGTTCGTCTGGGACGCCGGTTGCGCTGGCCGGACAACTTTTTCCGCGGTGATATGATTTACAGTCTTGACCGTACCGAGCTTTCAAACTTTAATCAATATATTGTGGAAGCCAATCCCAATAATATTATCAATGAAGATTGGCCGCTTATCAGCAGCAGCGTGACGTTTCTGTTGTCACGCAACAGTCTCGACCGCCCCGAATTTCCCACGCGCGGTTCCGATGTGTCTTTACGGGCTGAACTGGCCGGCACGTTTTTAGGCGGAAACGTGGATTTCCATAAATGGACGTTCAATGCGGACTGGTTCATTCCGTCCTTCTGGAATCTTGTCATGTATACCAGTGTGCATGCCGGTTATCTGGATGGAATCGGCGATGGAGCCAACATTCCCTATCTGGAATACTTTTTTATAGGGGGTGACGGCTTGTCGCGTTCTACTCCGCTTCGTGGATATGACGACCCGTTGTCCGGTTATCGTATGGTTGATGAAGGCGGGCAGACGATCTTGAAATACACGGCTGAACTGCGTATCCCGATCGCGCCCAATCCAACTATTTTCGGGCTTTTGTTTGCAGAAGCCGGCAATACCTGGGCCGATTTCCGCCGCGCCAATCCATTTGATATGAAACGATCAGTGGGAATCGGCGGGCGTGTGTTTATGCCGATGGTCGGGATTATTGGTTTTGATTATGGATACGGATTCGACCGCGTCGATAATCAGGGTGATCCAAATCCAAAATGGAAGATGCATTTTGTCTTTGGACGAAGTTTCTAAGAATTTTACCAACTAATTTATAACAGGAGGATATTGTGAAATTTCAAAAATCAATTTTAATGGCGCTTGTTTCTGTATTTGTACTTGCATTCAGCATGACAGCCGCAGCGCAGAAACTCGGTTATGTGAATTCGAATCAAATTTTGGCCGAGTATAAGGAAGCCCAGGATGCACAGGAACAGCTGGATAAATTAAACCGCGAATGGGAAGAAGAAGCCCGTCAGATGCAGCAGCAGTTCCAGCAGCTGGGACAGCAGCTGGAATCTCAGAAGCTTTTACTCAGCGAAGAACGTCAGCAAGAAAAACAACAGGAACTTCAGGCGCTGTACCAAAAAATTCAGCAATATCAGAATCAAAAGTGGGGTCAGAATGGCGAGTTTTATCAGCGCCAGGATGAGATCATGCAGCCCATTATTGAAAAGATCAACACCGCTATCCGTAAAGTGGGTGAAGAAGAAGAGTATGATTACATTTTTGATACGGTTTCCGGTAATATCGTATATGTCGGTGAGAATCAGCGGGACCTGACACAGCTCGTGCTGGATGAGCTTGAACAAGGCCTGGAATCGTCAAATTAAACCGTTACTTTATGCGTCCGGAGCCCAACTATGCACCTTAAAATATCCGATATTGCTGAATGGACAGGAGCGCAGATTGACGGTGATCCCGATTTAGAGATTAAGGGCCTGGCCAAAATTGAAGAGGCTGAACCCGGACAACTGTCTTTTATTGCGAATCCCAAATACGCCAAATACATCAGCAGCACCCGGGCATCTGCTGTCATCGTTGATCCCGATTTCAATGATGCCCCGGTGACTCTGCTGCGGGTTAAAAATCCGTATTTTGCATTTTTGACCCTTGCACAAAAATTGTATCAGCCGCCTGAACAGCTCGCATCCGGAATACACGAAAAAGCCGTCATCGGTCGGGATGTACAGCTTGGTGAAAACGTGCGCATTGGGCCCAACGCGGTCATTGGAGACCGCTGCCGGATCGGCGACAATACCCGGATACACCCCGGCGCCGCGCTGGGGACGGATGTATCTGTGGGCGACGATACCGTATTATACGCGAACGTGTCTGTCCGGGAACAATGTGTCATCGGCAGCCGCTGTATCATTCATATGGGGGCCGTGATCGGCTCGGATGGTTTCGGGTTCGCGTTTCAGGATGGAAAATATCACAAACTTCCGCAAATGGGGAATGTGATCATCCGGGATGATGTTGAAATTGGAGCCAATACAACGATTGATCGCGCTACAATGGGATCAACGTTGATCAAAAACGGCGTCAAACTGGACAATTTGATCCAGGTGGCGCACAATGTCGAAATTGATGAACATACCGCCATTGCCGCGCAAACCGGTATTTCCGGAAGCACAAAATTGGGAAAATACAACATGATCGGCGGACAGGTGGGGTTTGCCGGACATATCAAGACCGGAGATCGTGTGACGATAGGCGCTCAGTCAGGGATTACCCATTCTGTACCCGATGATTCCTATTACAACGGCACACCGGCGCGTCCTTTTTTTAGAGAAAAACGGGAATTTGCATCGCTTTTGCGACTTCCTGAATTGCTCAAACGTGTTAAAGCTTTGGAGAAAAAAATAAAAGAATAATATCCCCTAAAAACCATAGGAGGATGCTCTGAAAAATCAGCAAACGATCATAAAGCCTGCATCTTATACCGGGACCGGGTTGCACACCGGGAATAAAACAACGATGACGTTCAAACCCGCGCCTGTGAATACGGGCATTGTCTTCCGCCGAACCGATATTAAAGACAGCCCTGATGTAAAGGCAGATGTCGATCATGTGATTGATATATCACGCGGCACCACCATCGGGATCGGTGATGTAAAAATTCATACCGTGGAACACGTACTTGCCGCTGTCAGTGGCCTGGAAATTGATAATATTATATGTGAAGTGGATGGCAATGAACCCCCTGTCGGCGACGGCAGTTCTCTTCCGTTTGTTGAGGTGTTGCTCAAGGCCGGCATCGAAGAACAGGACGCCCTGCGCGATTATTTGGTTATCGATAAGACGATTGCTTATTCCGATCCGTCTCGCAGTATTGATATTGTCGTGTTTCCTTCCGATGAGTTTCGTATTACATTTATGGTGGATTATCAGAATCCGGCTCTGGGAACTCAGTATACATCCATGTATTCCCTGCATGAAGAATTTGCCACCGAGTTTGCCGCTGCCCGCACGTTTTGCTTTTTGCATGAAGTTGAGGAACTTCGCAAAGCCGGCCTGATTCAGGGCGGTGACCTGGATAATGCGGTGGTGATTATTGATAAAGAGATGGATGACGCGGAAATGAATGATCTGCGTTCATTATTCAATATTGATGCAGAAATCGAACTCTCGAAAAACGGGATTCTCAATAATGTAGAACTGCGTTATTACAACGAACCGGTTCGTCACAAGGCGCTTGATCTGATTGGTGACCTGGCGCTGTTGGGGGTGCCGATTAAAGGACATGTTATTGCAGCCCGTTCAGGGCACAAGGCCAATTCCGAACTGGTGAAGCAAATTCGCAAAGAATATAAAAAGAAACTGATCAAGCAAAAATATCACGTCAGTGAAAGCAATGTGGTTCTCGATTCCGAGGCCATTGCCAAAGTGTTGCCGCACCGCTATCCGTTTTTACTGGTGGACCGGATTGTAGATCTGGTGCCCGGTGAACATGTGGTCGGGATAAAAAATGTAACCATGAATGAACCGTTTTTTCAGGGACATTTCCCCGGAAAACCGATCATGCCCGGCGTCTTGATCGTTGAAGCGATGGCCCAGGTCGGCGGCGTGATGCTGCTCAATGCCGAAATGGACCCCAGCACCAAATATGTATATTTTACCGGAATTGACAATGTCCGCTTTCGACATACGGTCACGCCCGGCGACACCCTGCGCTTTGAACTGGAAATGGGAGCCCAGCGGCGAACCATGGCCAAAATGTACGGACGCGCTTATATCGGCGATCAACTGGCCTGCGAAGCGGATTTGATGGCAGCCATTGTTGATATTGAAGAATCCTGAACAAAGGACTACAACTGTGAGTACACAGATACATCCCACTGCACTTGTTGACCGCAAAGCGGAAATCGGCGATAATGTGACAATCGGACCTTTTGCGGTTGTTGAAAAGGATACGGTCATTGGTGATCATACCAGAATTGACTCTCACGTGCTTGTGGCCGAAGGAGCGCGTATCGGCCGTGAGTGCCGCATCCATAAAGGCGCTGTTGTCGCAACCATTCCTCAGGATTTGAAATTTTCCGGCGAAACAAGCACGTTCGAAATCGGCGATCAAACAGTGATCCGGGAATTTTGTACCCTGAATCGCGGTACCCATGACCTGGGTAAAGTAAGATCGGTAAAAACTGTCTGCTGATGGCCTATAGTCATGTGGCGCACGATTGTATGATCGGGGATCATGTCATTATCGCCAATGGTGTGCAAATTGCCGGTCATGTTACTGTTAAAGACTGGGTCATTATCGGTGGCATGACTCCCATTCACCAGTTCTGCAAGGTGGGGGAACATGCGATGGTCGGAGGCGCTTATCGTGTGGTCAATGACGTACCGCCTTTTATTCTGGCTTCAGGCGAACCATTGAGATTTGCGGGATTGAATTCGATTGGACTGCGTCGCCGCGGATTCTCGCCGGAGGTGAGACAGACGCTCAAACGTACCTACCGGTTTCTCTATCGCTCGAATTTGAATACAAGCCAGGCCGTAGAACGTATTCAAAAAGAAATTGACATGATCCCGGAAGTGGAATCGGTTTTGAATTTTATCAGGGAATCAGACCGGGGTATGATTTGATGGCCGAAACGGGTAAAAATCCGAGATGGAGACTGATTGATGGCGAATCCGCGCCGGGTACACATCACATGGCAGTGGATATGGCCATGGCCCAGCTCTCCGCGCCGCTCAATATTCCCACACTGCGGCTTTATACCTGGAATCCGCCTGCCATATCCATGGGATATCATCAATCTCTGAGCGATATTGATATACAAAAATGTGAACGCGACGGGATTGATGTGGTCATTCGACCGACCGGCGGACGCGCCATTCTGCATGACCAGGAGTTGACTTATGCGGTTGTTCTTCCTCCGGATAATCCTTGTTACCACAAAGATATCCGTGCTGTTTATGAATTAATCAGCCGATGTTTGACAAACGGCCTGGAGAAACTAAATGTGCCGGTACGTTTTGAGCGCGCCGTGCGGACGCCGAAAAATTTTAACAAAGGCGATAAATCGAGTCTGTGTTATGCCTCGTCTGTTCAATATGAAATCAGAGTTGGCTCCGGAAAGCTGGTTGGCAGCGCGCAGCGCCGTGTCAACAATTCAGTGCTGCAGCATGGTTCTATTCTGATCGGTCCCGGACATTTAAAGATCATTGATTATATGACCCGCGGAGATGCCGCCTGGAAAAAGAGTGTGCATCGTTATATGCAGCGACATACCGCCTGTCTGCAGGAATTCGATCCGGGTATCGATACAGAACAGGTGCGCCGCGCTGTCATTGAAGGGTTTAAGAATGAACTGGACATTGCTTTCGAGCCTGGAGATTTGACCGACTCGGAGAAACAGCGTGCTGAACAACTGCAGCCGCGTTTTTCTGCACTATCAAAACAATGGGATATGACTTTTGAGTAAAACCATTGCCGTTCTTGGAGCAACCGGATCAATCGGATGTAATGTTTTGCACTGTGTTGACCAATTTCCCGAACAATTTCGTGTACAAGCCCTGACCACTCATACCCATGTTGATAAACTGCTGGAATTGGTTAAACGCTATAAACCCGAATTTGCGGCAGTAACGGGACGGTCTCCGGCGGATCACGATATCAATTTGTTTCAGGATTTGGGCGTGACTGTGTTCACGGGACAGGATGCCCTGACCCGGATTGCTGCGAAAGCCGACTATGATCTGTTTGTCAATTCTGTGGTCGGAGCGGCGGGGTTTCTTCCCACCCTGGCCGCATTGGATCGAGGCAAAGAGATTGCTCTGGCTAATAAAGAAACGCTGGTGATCGGCGGAGAGCTGGTTATGAAAAAGGCTCATGAAAAGGGTATTACAATCCTTCCCATCGACAGCGAACACAGCGCTGTTTTTCAGAGTTTGATGGGCGAGGAACATCAGGCTGTCGAGGAGATTATTTTGACAGCATCCGGTGGGCCGTTTCGAACGTGGGATCGGGAACGCTTTTCCCAGGTCACTGTTGAGCAGGCCCTGAATCATCCCAACTGGTCGATGGGCAATAAAATAACCATCGATTCGGCAACCATGATGAACAAAGGCCTTGAGGTGATTGAAGCCCATTGGTTGTTTGATGTTCCGGTGGAAAAAGTGCGTGTTGTCATTCATCCGCAGTCGATTATTCATTCCATGGTTGCGTTCCGGGACGGCTCTGTAAAGGGTCAAATGGGAGTCCCGGATATGCGCGTTCCCATTCAGCTGGCCCTTACCTGGCCGGAACGCTGGTCCTCGGATTTTCCCCGACTTGATTTTGATACGCTGCGCGAATTGACATTTACACCACCTGATTTTCAAAAGTTTCAATGTCTGGCGCTGGCGTATGATGCGGCCAACCGGCGCGGAACCGCGCCGGCTGTCATGAACGCGGCCAATGAAGCCGCTGTTCAATTGTTTTTGTCCAACGTGATTCGGTTTGACCAGATTCCGGAATTGATTGATCGGGCTTTGCAGGATTTTAATCATGTTTCAAAACCGGATGAAGCTGAATTGATCCGGGCGGATCAGTGGGCGCGGGAATTTGTGCTTGCTAAAAAGAGTTAGAAATGAGGAATCTTTTTTCTTTCTACAACGTCTAATTTAAAAACAAGCTTTTTATGAACAGAGGGTATTATGGATTTTGTTTTAACGTATATATTGCCGTTCGCTGTTATTCTCGGTGTTCTGGTGCTGGTGCATGAGTTTGGTCATTTTATTTTGGCAAAACTGGTGGGTATCCGTGTGGAGCGTTTTTCAATTGGTTTTCCACCGCGGCTTTTCGGTAAGCAGATCGGCGATACGGATTACTGTATTTCGGCTGTTCCGCTGGGCGGTTATGTTAAAATGTCCGGAATGATTGACGAGAGTATGGACCAGGAAGGATTGAAAGGAGAACCCTGGGAATTTATGTCCAAGCCTTTATGGGCCAGGTTTCTGGCGATTGTAGCCGGCCCCGGATTTAATTTTCTGTTTGCCGCTTTTGTTTTTGCAGGAACCATGATGTATACCGGTATGGAGGTGCCTCTAAAATCAAATCCGCCGGTTGTGGGCGCTGTTGTTGAGGATCATCCGGCTGCGGAGATTGGACTGCAAAAGGGCGATCGTATTGTCTCCATTGAGGGTGAGTCCATTGATGAATGGACGGATATTGTTAATATTATACACAAGGCTCCCAATCAGGAGATTTCTATTCAATGGGAACGCAAGGGTGAAATGTTTCAAAAAAGCGTTGTACCCAAAGAAGATGCATTCCGAAAAGTTGGGCTAATCGGAATTGAACCGCTCATGCAGCACAAAGACGTCGGGTTTTTCCCGGCTGTGGGATATGGTTTTAAATCAACGGCCAATCTCACCGGCCTGATGCTCAGGTCTTTCGGGATGTTGTTCAGCGGCAAAGTGTCTGTCAAAGAAGGACTGGGCGGCCCCATCCGAATCGCTCAAATGACGGGTGAAACCGCCAGAGCGGGACTGACAAGCTTGCTCGGATTTGCCGCTCTGCTCAGTATTAATCTTGGATTGATTAATTTATTTCCCATTCCGGCGCTGGATGGCGGCCATCTTGTATTATTGGGCGCAGAAGCCGTTATGCGAAAACCCGTATCTACAAAGGCCAAATTGATTTTTCAGCAAATCGGAATGGCTATTATTTTCGCGTTAATGATATTTGTCTTTTTTAATGATATTATGCGGATTGTAAGCTAACTCTGGTTTGATAATTTTTTCCTGTTGTGGCCATTTGTCAATTTTTTCTTGTCCCGGTTTATTATTTACAATAAAACGTATTTACAAATCCCTTGTCGTAAAGAACTGGCGATTTATTAAAGTGTCGAACCGGGACTGTTCAAAAGCCGGCGCCTGAGGGCTCCGGCTTTCTTCATGGGGACGCTCACTTTGTGCTTGACACTGGTACAAATTGTTGCTATTTTAAGAATTGTCTACTAGTCATTAAATCTATCCGATTGCGAGGGTTTGATATGTCATTGAAAAAAACCGGTCTTTATGAGATTCATGAAAAGATGGGCGCCAAACTTGTTGATTTTGCCGGTTATGCCATGCCTGTGCAGTACCAGGGTATTCAGCAGGAACATCGGCGTGTGCGCAGTACGGTGGGACTTTTTGATGTTTCACACATGGGCGAGTTTTTTGTCTATGGCGAACAGGCATTCGAGTTTTTACAAAAATTAACCGTCAATGATGTCGGCAAGCTGTCCGTGTATCAGGCGCATTACACAGCCATGTGCTATCCGGATGGAGGAATTGTGGATGATCTGCTCGTTTACCGCGCTCCGGATCACTATGTCATGGTCGTCAATGCATCGAATATTGAAAAAGACTGGGAGTGGGCGGAAACCCATTTGTTACCGCAAGTTAAATTAACCAACAAGAGTGATGAATTGAGCCTGCTGGCCCTGCAGGGTCCGGAATCGGAAAAAGTGCTGCAGCCCCTGACAAAGCTTGATCTGTCCGAAATAAAATTTTACTGGTTCGATTATGCGACCGTAGCCGGTATCGATGTACTGGTATCGAAAACAGGTTATACCGGCGAACCCGGATTTGAACTGATGTTCCCGCGGGAACACTCTGAAACGGTCTGGAATGCTTTGATGGAGAGCGGCAAGCCTTATGATATTGCGCCCATCGGACTGGGCGCGCGCGATACACTGCGCCTTGAAATGAAAATGTGCCTGTACGGCAATGATATCGATCAGACCACCCATCCGCTGGAGGCCGGACTGGGTTGGATCACCAAACTGGATAAAGGAGACTTTATCGGACGGGATGCATTGCGGCGCGTAAAACAAGAGGGAATAACACGCAAACTGGTTGCTTTTGAATGCAAAGGAAAAGCATTTCCTCGTCCCGGCTATGATATAATCAAGGACGGCGACACTGTTGGATCGGTGACCAGCGGTACATTTTCTCCCATGCTGAAAAAGGGAATCGGAATGGGGTATGTACCTGCTGAATATGCAAAAGCGGGTACACCTCTGTCCATAAAGATCAGAAATAATCTCACGGATGCTGAAATTATAAAGCCTCCTTTTTATCAAAAGTGAGGGGTTTTTATGCGCACGGTCAGACTCTTGGAAACCGCGAAAAGCGCGGAAACATTCTCTTATCATGATTCAATCGCTGTTGTGATCGATGTTCTGCGCGCTACGTCTACAATGGTGACGGCGCTAATGAATGGCGCGAAAGAGGTGATCCCGGTGAAAACCGTGGAACAGGCACGGGAACAAGCCAAAGAACTGCAAGGGCATCACTCCCTTTTATGCGGAGAGCGTAAAGGACTGCCGATTGAAGGATTTGATCTGGGCAATTCACCGCTGGAATACACCCCCCTGAAAGTACGGGATAAAACGATTATTCTCACAACCAGCAACGGAACGCGCGCGCTTGCGAGTGTCTCGCATGTCAGTGAGGTCTTTTTGCTGTCTTTTTTAAATATGGGAGCCAGTGTCCATCGATTAACGGAAAGCGACAAAAATATTCATCTGATCTGCGCCGGCTCCGGCGGTCACCCCTCTGTTGAGGATTTGGGCTGTGCCGCTTTTTTGATCCACAAACTGCTGCAATTCGATGACAAGCTGCTTCTCAGTGAACTCGCTGAAAAATGGTTGAAATTATCAAAGAAATATTTTAATCATCTCGGCACGCTGCTGAAAAACAGTTCGCATGGAGAATATCTGGTAAATCTTGGATTCCAGGCCGATTTGAATTATTGCGCAATGTTGAATATCACGGATATTGTACCCCGCTTGTCTTATAATCGGGTTATTCATGAATCAAAACTGGATGCAGGAACGCATGACGAAACGAAAAGCGAATAAAAATAATAAAAAACGAAAACATTCGCGGCAGCAATCCTTTTCCTGGGATAAACGCCAGGAAATTCTGGGCCTTTTGCTGATCCTCACCGGGGTCCTTGTGTTCATTGCTCTCTATACCTATGTTCCGACAGAAACGCCGGCGGGTGTGAGTCAGGGCTACCGCATTGAAAATGAGATGGGATGGGCCGGTGTCTATTTGTCGCATTACCTGTATCGATACACCATCGGGTATCCTGCGCTCATTTTACCCTTTTTGGTTATCATCTGGGGATTGAACCGATTATTAGACAAGGATACCTATCATCTCAAACGCTGGTCGCTTTTGGCGGCTTTGTTTGCTCTGTTCATCTCTGTGGCTTTTGCCTGGCAGGACCTGGTGTCTGCTCCCGAGCATTTGAATCCATCCTTTGAATTTTCCGGACGTTTGGGAGGGATGCTGGCCGGAGTGTTGATTGCGCTGTTTGGCGACCTGGGCTCTATTATTGTGTTGATCGGGATTATCCTTTTAACGGTCCTGTTAAGCACGACGGTTTCCCTGGCGCAGGTTTTGTCAAGTATCGAGACGTTTTTGATTCGCACCTGGTATAAACTGTATCAATTTCTGCAAACGTGGTGGTCCCGGCAACAGCATAAAAAAACTGAACAGCCCAGGATTCGAAAGCGCCCCCCGGCGCCCGAAACGGCAGAGAAACCCGCGATGCCTGAACAGGTACCGGAAGCGGATTTTCCACCGGTTTACCGCCGTGAGGACAAGGCGCCTGATCAACCTGATGAATCGTTCGAAGAAGACGAGGCAGAAAATGATTCTGATGAGACGCCCGATTTGAACGATACCCTGACTTGCCCTGAATTTGAAGATCAATACGAAAAGCCACCGCTTGACCTGCTGCAGCAGGCGCCTGAAAATCAGGAGGGAATCAGTGAGGAAGCGCTGCGTATGAATGCCGGACTGCTGGTTGAAAAACTAAAGGATTTCGGTATTCGAGCGCAAGTGGTGGAGATTAACCCCGGTCCGGTGATTACCTTGTACGAACTCAGTCTGGCTCCCGGAATCCGTGTGTCCCGCATCGTCTCACTTTCCGATGATCTGGCCATGGCCATGCGCGCCAAACGCATTCGAATTGTCGCGCCGATCCCGGGCAAGTCAACCATTGGAATCGAAGTGCCGAATCCCGTCCCGGAAGTGGTTTATATCCGTGAAATATTATCCACGACTTTGTTTCAAAACGCGAGTTCACCTCTGACGTTTGCCATCGGAAAAGATATTTCCGGGGAACCCTATGTTGCCGATCTGCAGAAAATGCCGCATCTTTTGATCGCCGGAGCGACCGGTTCCGGTAAAAGTGTTTGTTTGAACACCATTATCAACAGCTTTTTATACAAAGCCACACCGGCCACGGTGCAGTTTTTAATGATTGATCCCAAACGGCTCGAATTGTCCAATTATGCCAAATTGTATCATCATCATCTTTCCTATGTGGAAGGCTCCAGGAAAAAAGTGGCAACCACCGCCAAAACCGCCATTGAAATGCTAAAATCAGCGGAAATGGAGATGGAACGGCGTTATGATGTTCTTGCTGCAGCAGGTGTGCGCAGCGTGGAAGAGTACAACCAAAAAATCTATGACGGCATCTATGCGCCTGAAGGGGACGACAATCCGCAGCCGCTGCCTTATCTGGTCGTGATTGTTGACGAGCTGGCGGATTTGATGCTGACCTCGTCCGCTGCCAGGGATGTAGAGGAACCCATCGCCCGTCTCGCCCAAATGGCGCGCGCTGTGGGGATTCATCTTATTTTGGCCACCCAACGGCCGTCTGTTGATGTGATCACCGGAGTGATCAAGGCCAACTTTCCGGCCCGCATTGCATTCCAGGTGGCGCAGCGCAACGACTCACGGATTATCCTGGATATGAACGGCGCGGAACAGCTGCTGGGACGCGGCGATATGCTGTTTATGCCGCCGGCCAGTCCGGAAGCCATTCGTTTGCACAATGCCTATATCGGCTCTGAAGAAATAGAGACCGTCATAGAGCATGTTCGTCATCAACCCTGTTTTGAAAAAACACCCCTCAAGGCGTTCAAAGAGGAATCGGAAGATTTTGAATTGATGTATGACAGCGACCAGCGGGACGCCCTGTTTGAAAATGCCGCTCATATTGTGGTCAACAGCGGACAGGGTTCGGTCTCGATCATCCAGAGAAAACTCAAAGTGGGCTACTCCAGAGCGGCGCGTATCATTGATCAACTGGAAGCGGCGGGGATTGTAGGGCCGTTTGAAGGAAGCAAGGCAAGGGAAGTTTTGCTGCAACCGGACGAATTACAGGGCTGGTTTCAAAATTCAGAAGAAATTTAAAAAAGAGGAAAAAAATGCTTGCAATCGTCGTAAAAACATATATATTATGGGTGTTGGTCCTGGGGGCGAACGCGCTTCAGGGAAAAGATGAGACCCCTCGGGATGTTTTAAAATCCGTACGCGATACGTATCAGTCATTTGAAACCGTCTGCGCTGAATATACCCAGACGTTCCACTGGACATTGGCCAACGAAACCCGCCAGATAACAGGAAAGATTTGCACCCGGAACGGAAAGAAATTTCGAATTAATACATCGGACCAGTTGATTGTAACGGACGGTAAAACCCTCTGGACGGTCAACAAGATGAATGATCAGGTTCTGATTGATGATGCGACCGGTGAACAGGATAATCCGTTCTTGAAAAGCTTTTATGATACTTATCTGGAGCATTATTCAGCGGATTTTTGCTCCGGGGACAGTGAGTTTTTATGTATAGTATTAACAGCAGAGCAACAGGGTGAGTTTAATCAAACAGTCAGGCTCTGGGTGGATAAAAAGAACATGATTCGTAAAATAGAAAGAACCGATATCAATAACAACCGAACCGTGTTTGATATTCAATCGATCGAGACGGATATAACGCTTCCGGCAGAGACGTTTGTCTACGAACCGGACGCAAATCAGGAGATCATTGATCTCAGATAAAGGCGGAGATTTTATGCGACGACTCTATCCTGCATTCTATAGTGTTATCCTGTTAGCCATAATCTCGTCAGCATCCGCACAAATTAGTCCCGGATCCGGCCAGGCCGCTGCCCAGTATTTTCTGGGCGATCAGGATCAGGTTTTGATGGCGGTCAATGTGTGGGGCTTTGTGAACAAGCCGGGTCAATACATGGTTCCCCTTGAAACCGATCTGGTGTCTCTGCTCTCCTATGCGGGAGGTCCGCAGGAAGATGCGCGCATTAAAGGAATTAAACTGGTGCGTTCCATACAAGACTCGAGCGTTGTATTTGAAATCGATGTCAATCATTTTGTCAACCACGGCGATCTTGACAATAATCCCGTACTGCGTCCGGGAGATACCATTGTGGTGTCCGGAACCACCTTTCATTTGATCAGCAAGATATTTGATCTGACCTGGAGAGTGGCCACGATTGTTCAGGCTGTCTATTTTGCGCAATGGTATTCCCAGCGGGATTAACGTTTTTTACATGTTGAGGTAGATGTTGCTATGAATAGCTATTCCCAAAAAACGCCGGAAAACGGCAACGGCAATGGAAGAAATGCCCCGTTTTTCAGTGAAACACCGGAAAGCGAGATCCATCTGCGGGATTACCTGCGTGTGTTTTCGCGCGGCAAATGGATTATCGCGGCGTGTTTTATACTCGTGATGGTGATTACCGTATGGGTGACGTTCACGACCGAACCGGTCTATCAGGCCAATGTCCGTTTGATGCTGGAGGAAAAAGCGGGTATGGGCGAATCCTTGTTTGATTTCACCAGCATGATGAAAAAAGAGACCATGCTCAACAATCAGGTAGAGATCCTGAACAGCCGTTCACTGTCGGAGGATGTGGTGCGCGAACTCGTGCGCCATCCGGATTCAGAATTGTTGGTCGACGCCCTGTGGCCGGAGGGAGATAAAGGGCTTTTATCGTTCTTGTCCACGTTGCGGTCCGGAGAGACGGATACATTGTCGGAACAGGAAAAATTTGATGCGCGGGTGAATTCGTTTCGAGAAGGACATCTCAATGTAAAATTAATCCGGGAAACGGATGTTATTGATGTAGAGGTGCAGGCGCAGCACCCGGTTGCAGCCTCCATTGCCGCCAATACGGTGTTTTCCGTTTACAAGCGCATGAACCGGGAGGAGAGTCAGGCCGAAGTGCGTGAAGTGTCGCGCTTTTTACGTGAACAGCTGAGCCGGTACGAAGATGAACTGCAGAGTTCCGAGCAAAACCTGAAACAATATCAGGAATCCGCCAATGTCATTGCGCTGGACCGGGAAACCGAAGAGCTGGTGAAAAAAATCGCCGAGTTTGAATCTCTCTATAATGAAGCCAAAACCGAGTACCAGTCGGCGCAGCAGCGTCTTGCCTATATTGACAAAAAACTGGGACAGCAGAACAAAAAAATTGATATGGAAACGATTTCTTCCAAACCCTATCTGGAAGAACTGAAACGGCAAATTGCTGAAAAAGAAGCCAGACTGGCCATGTTTTTATCCGACGCCATTAACAAAGGACGCGCCGAGTCGGTTTACACACAAAAGGAAGTGGATCGGCTGACCCGGCAGATCGATGCTATCAAAAACCAGTTCAAGGAAGAAGTGATGAAAATTGCGGCCGCTGAATTCATTGATCCTTCAGTGATGGCGGGGTCGCTGGTCACCAGTAAAATCGAGATCGAAACGGAAATTCAGGCCCTGCAACCCAAAGTGTCGGCTTTTGAGCGTATTCTCGAACGCTATAACAACGAACTGGAATCCCTGCCGGAAAAAAAGCTGAGACTGGCGCGTCTGGAACGCCAGGCCCAGGTGTCCGAAAAGATTTATATTATGCTGCAGGAAAAATATCAGGAATCGCGCATTACCGAAGTCGGGCAGCTGGGCAATGTCCGGGTCATTGATCCGGCCAAACCGCCGCGCAATCCGATTAAACCGAAAAAGAAACTCAATCTGCTGCTCGGCGCCATGCTGGGACTGGGACTGGGCGTGGGAATCGCCTTTTTCCGCGAGTATATGGACGACAGTATCAATAATCTTGAAGAACTGGAAGCCATGAATCTGACCCTGGTCAGTATGATTCCCTATATCAAGCCCGAGCATAACGAAGGCGCGCCGTTTACTTTGAAAAATGCCGATCCGGAAGTGCAGAATGTGAACGAGCGGCTGGTCACGCATCTGCGCCCCAAATCACCGGTGTCCGAGGCTTATCGTTCTCTGCGCACCAATCTGATATTCTCCGCGGCGGATCAGCCGCGCAAGACGATCCTGATGACGAGCAGCGGTCCGCGTGAAGGCAAGTCCACCACGGTTTCCAATCTTGCCATTACCTTTGCGCAAATGGGCACAAAAACATTGCTGATCGATGCGGATTTGCGCCGGCCGATGTTGTATAAATTATTCAGACTCAATAAAGAACCCGGATTGACCAATGTTTTAATCGGAAAATCCACCTTGTCGGATGCTGTACAGACTGTCAATGGATTGTCAAATCTGGACTTTTTAATGTGCGGCACCCTGCCGCCGAATCCGGCTGAACTGCTCGGGTCGGAAAAGATGCGTCATCTGCTTGAGGAGGCCAAACAGAGTTACGACATGGCGCTGATCGATTGTCCGCCTGTGATTGCCGTGACGGATCCGACTCTGTTAAGCAATCAGGTGGACGGTGTGTTGCTGGTGGTCAAAAGCGGCGAAGTCCAGCGCCAGGCGCTGGATATGGCGGTTAAACAATTGCGGCGTGTTGAAGCGCCGCTTGTCGGTGTTGTCATGAACAGTGTCAAAACCACAAACTTTTACAACTCTTCTTACTATTATCAATACTATCACTATTACGATACCGACCGGAAAAAGCAAAAGAGCAGACGGCGAAAACGAACACACCCCGCATGAAATCAGAGTAAGAGGTTTTGTTGATGATACCGCAGAGACAGGAAATGTGGTACGCGTTTGTGACGCGTCCGCGGCATGAAAAAAAGGTCAAACTGGAACTGGACGAGGCAGGGATTGAAAATTTTTTGCCCCTGCGTAAAACCTTGAATCAATGGAAAGACCGCAAAAGATGGGTAGAGGCGCCCTTGTTTTCAAGTTATATCTTTTGTCACATCCCGTTTGTCTATCGTTATGAGGTGATCAAGGTGCCCAGTGTGGCGCGTATTATCAGTTTTAAAGACAAACCCACTCCGGTCCGCGATGAAGAAATCTATGCCATTAAAATGCTGTTGGAACAGAATGTCGATGTGCAGGTGCAAAATGGCCTGGATATTGGCGAGCATGTACGCATTGGCAGCGGTTTGTTGATGGGATATGAAGGCCAGGTCGTTGAGGCCAGGGGTGTGTATTATTTTGCGATTCAAATCGAATGCATCGGAAAAACGGTTCTGGTCGATATCCGAAACGTTAAAATTGAACGTTGCGCTTGATCTTTTGTGAGAAACGCACATTATCATTCTGACAGGTACTCTGAATGACTTTTGAGTTGATATATACAGCTGCTTTGATTGTAATCATGACGATTTGTTTGATCCGTGAGGTGTTTGAACCCGATGTGATCATATTTGCCACTCTTGTTTTATTGGCATTGGGCGGAGTGGTTACAGTAGAAGACGCTGTTTCGGGGTTTTCCAATACGGGCATGCTGACGGTTGCATTGTTATTTATAGTGGCCGCTGCACTCAAGAATACCGGTGTTCTCAATACCCTTGGTGATTGGCTGAGTCAAGGTGACGCCAGTTTGACTCGAAAATTGTTGCATTTTTTGTTTCCGGTTTCCCTGTTGTCTGCCTTTTTCAACAATACACCCATTGTGGCGATGTTTATTCCCGCGGTTCGTTCATGGGCACGGAAAGCGGATTTGCCCGTTTCCAAGCTCATGATTCCCTTGTCCTATGCCGCTATTTTAGGTGGAACCTGTACTTTGATCGGCACCAGTACCACATTATTGGTGCATGGATTGTTAATTGCCAATGGATATCCGGGATTCGGATTTTTTGAGATATCACGCGTCAGTGTTCCGGTTGCGCTTGTTGCGTTGCTTTTTATTATTTTTGTTATGCGCCATTTGCTGCCGTCGCGTAAAGAAACAATGGTTGAATTGGGTGAGCATACACGGGAATTTGTCATAGAAATGAAAGTAGAGCCTGAATATCGATACACAGGCCATACCATTGAACAGGCCGGCCTGCGTGAATTGAAAGGATTGTATTTGTTTCAAATTGAGAGGGCGGGTGAATTGCTGTCTTTTGTAGGTCCGCGGGAAATCATAAAGTCTGGCGATCGATTGTTTTTTACCGGCCTCCCGGATACCATTCTTGAACTTCAGCAAACCAAAGGTCTGTCTGTTATTCAAGACCATGAGTTTGACCTTAAACATTATGACTCTGATAAACTCGGTATATTTGAAGTGGTGGTATCCGCCAATTCTCCATTGATTGGAAAAAGTGTCAAAAAAAGTGACTTTCGTTCGCATTATAATGCTGTTATTTTGGCCATCCACCGAAGCGGAGAGCGGATTCTAAAAAAAATAGGCGATATTGTACTGCGCACCGGAGATACATTACTGATTTTGGCTGATCATAAATTTGCTGAAAAATGGTACCATTCCAAGGATTTTTATCTGGTGTCGCGTAAAGCAACGACAGCTTCCAAACCAAGAGGCTATGTCTGGTTTTCTCTGAGTATATTAGGTTTAATGATAGTTGCTATGGCCACCGGTGTTATACCGATTCTGATCAGCGTGGCGCTGGCGGCTTTGGCATTGATGATTTCACGAACGATCAGCATGACTGACGCCCGCAACAGCATTGACTGGGGTGTTGTCATTATCATTGCGTCTGCGTTTGGTATTTCAAAAGCAGTGGAACAATCAGGACTGGATGATATGATTGCGGATTTTTTAATCGGTCTGGTGGGTAATTGGGGACCTGTGGCTATCCTGGCCGCTGTTTATTTATTAACCAGTATTTATACTGAAATCATCACCAATAACGCGGCTGCGGCACTTGTATTTCCGGTGGCGCTGTCTGCGGCACACCAGGCCGGACTTGAACCGCGTCCTTTTTTTATTGCCCTGGCTATTGCGGCATCCGCCAGTTTCGCTACCCCAATCGGGTATCAAACGAACCTGATGGTCTATGGCCCCGGTGGGTACAAATTTAGAGACTTTATTAAAGTGGGCCTTCCTATGAATTTACTTGTAGGAATACTGATTGTTATTATGATTTCTTTGCTTTATTTTTAATTTTTATTGATATAGAATTCCTAAATTATCGGATCGCATGAATACTGTGATCCAGCGTCGGTTCAAATGCAAAATATCTTAAGTTTTACGCCAGTCGATTCTGTGTAACTGACATGGCGAAGCTGTGTTTAAAGCTTGTTAAACAGAGTTAATCCCTCCAGTGTCGCATGCAAAATGGTCTAACGGTTGATCAGGTTATTGATACGGGTAGAGGAAAAAAGTTGTTTGGTGGCCGGATTTACAGACAACGGGACACCCATACATGTTGTTTGTGGTATTAGAGGGAAACATTTTTTCTTTGCGATTTTTGCTTCTTTGCGTGAATTGATTATCGAAATATTGCACGCAGAGCCGCGAGAGGTCGCAGAGGAAAAAATAAAGAAACAAGTGCACATGGTAAAACAAACGCTTAACAATAAAATGGTAAAATTTAGGCCAACAAGTATTCTCAGCTATTTGAAAGCATAATATGGATTAACTCTTGTTTTTCTTTGCGATTTTTGCCTCTTTGTGTGGATTGGTTTTTTAAAAGAGATGTACGCTAGAGGCGTAAATATACAAAGAAAAACTGTATATTGGATTTTTATCTTGATGACTTTTTGCTCGATTCGTTATAGAACCCAAAACAATGACGCACAAACAAAACATTATATCAAATCTTAAAATGTTGATGACAGACCAGGTTGTTTTTGCGCTGGTCTTTGGATCTCTGCTGAATGAACGATTTCAAAATGACAGCGATATTGACCTGGCGGTTTATCACCGCAAAGCCCGTCCCGGTATCGGAGAAAAGATGAATTTTTATCAACAATTTTACGAATTATCATCGCATGAACTGGATATTGTCTTTTTGAATGATTGTGATCTGATCATTGCCATGCAGGTCATGGCCAATGGTGAACTGATCATTAATTCTGACCCCGGTTTTTTTCTCAATTATAAAGCCATGACCATCAGCCGATACCTGGATTTCAAGATGAGTCGTAAAATTATAGAAGACCATATGCTCAACGGGCGGTTGTATGCTTGAACAAGATGTTATTTTGTCAAAAATCTCGATCATCAAGAATTGCCTGAATACAATCCAAAAAGCGACACAATTGGATCCGGATAAACTAAATGATATTATGGTGCAGGATGTGTTTGTTTTGAACCTGCAGCGTGCTATTCAGGCAGCCATCGATATGGCCAATGTCGTCATCAGTCAACGCGGATTAAAACTACCGGCCAGTTATCGGGAGTGTTTTATGATATTGCGAGATAATCAAGTGATAGATGCTGAACTCTGCGAAAAAATGGTGAAAATGACAGGATTCCGCAATATCGCTGTACATGATTATCAGCAAATCAATGTTGTCATTTTAAAAGAGATTTTAAAGAACCATCTCATCGACTTGGAAACATTTTATTCGCTTATATATGAACTGGATCAGGATTCTGATTGAGATCAAAAAAACAAACAGTACATACTGGAGTACGTACTGTTATGTTAAAAAGCAGATTCCCATTTAACAGGTATGGAGCCGAAAATAAACAGTTCCCAATCTACTCATTTGACAGTATATAAAATACGAATCACAATTCACCAATCTCTACCCAGGACAATGATGAAGGTGCACAATGAAAGCAATAAAACAAATACAAAAGATAAAAAATAAAAAAATAACGATTAAATTACCACCTGATTTTAATTGTGAAAAAGCCGAAATCATTATCCTTCCTTATAACACAATTGAAAAGTATCATTTTACCGATTTAGCGGGCAGATTAGAATGGAAAGGAAATGCCATAAAAGAACAACGGATATTAAGAGATGAATGGGAATAGGTTTTTCCTTGATACCCATGCAATTATTGCCAGCAAGCCATACCATAATGATTCAATACTGGTCACTTGATAAATCGCTTTATAAAATCAAAGAAATAGAATTATATTCAGAATCTTTGTGATAATATTTCCCGTTCCAACAAAAGGAGAATTAAAATATGCATGATAAAAAAGACATTACCATTGAAAAGGTCTATGAGATGGTCGTTGATTTAAAGCGGGATATGAATTTTATCAAGAAAAAATTTGTGCAAGAGCCTGATTTTTGTGATGAATTCATTTTACGGATGAAGGATATTGACCTTGAAGAGACCGTTATGGTGAACGACTTTTGTGAGACGTATAGATTATAATAATGTACAAACTTGCAATAATACATAACTGTAGTATTAAAATGGTTTGTAGCTGAAATTCACAGCTAAAAAGCTGTAGCATTACAAACAGAGTATTTTCTTGGTAAAAAAGATATTGTTGTTCCAGATTTCATACTTGCGAGATTTCAATTATTGAAAAAATCCATCTATCGAGAGAGCATCATTGAAACATTATAAATATTTAATAGCCATAGGTCTTTTTGGCCTGACATCAGTCCTTTTGAACTGTACGCGAAATTTGATCTCTGTTGAACAGTTTAACCTGTCCGGATTTGTCGATGTAAAGGGCACCGATGACGACGGCGTCATGATCGAACTTTATCCGCTGACAGAGCCGGACACAACCGTCGCGCGCATGCGCGAGCGCTTTCCCACGGTGGGTATGGAACTGAACCAGGCGACGCTGTTCGATCACCGCGATTCCGAACCCCTGTACACGGCCACAACCGATACCGCCGGCGCCTATCGAATCACCAATATTCCGGCCGGTGACTATAACCTGGTGGCGCGGAAATTCGGTTACGGCTGGCGCTATATCTATAATGTGAACGCGGATACGGAACCGCAGACGATTCCGCTGTATGCAGAACAGCACGTTTCCGGCACCCTGGACAGCTATACCGAGTGGCCGGCGTTCCAGCACGTGATCGTTGAAGACGATGTGACCGTTCCGGAAGGCGGGACGCTGCTGATTAATGAGGGCGTGGTGGTGCGGTCGCAGCGGGGGAAAGGATTGATTGTGCATGGACAGCTGCTCGCCTACGGCAGCAATGCGGCCAAGATCTGGTTTGTGGCGGATGATGAAGAGTGGCGGGGAATTCAAATAAATTCTAGTAAAAAATGTGATATATACCATTGTGTTATGAAAGAATGCGATACAGGGTTTGTGATAGATGAGGGGCAGATATATGTTGATAATTTTTATGTTAAAAACGTTTTATCTTTTGGATTTTATTTGAAAAGATTAAGCAAATTTGAACTTAATCGAAGTGTATTGAAAAACTCGTGTATTAAATGTGAATCCAATACAGAGGGAGAGATAAGTAATTCATTAATTGCAGGTGAGGGAAAAAGCGAAAATCCTGCTTTTATTTTAAATAGTTCTAAAATTAAACTTTACAACAATTGCATATTCGATCATAGTGGGCCTATAGTAATACAATACTATTCTGAGGTTGAATTGTGGTATAACTATTTTTTATCATTAGAGCAATGCATTTATTGTGAGTATTATTCCAATGTTATAGTAAATAAAAATACTTTCGAAGACTTTAAAACTGATTGTATCGTACTTTACAAGCATGGTTATATCACGATTAATAATAATAATTTTATTTCAGATCATAGTAAAAGGATAATTTGGATTACACCATCTCCGTTTGATAATCCGCATAATATGAATGCAAAATACAACTACTGGGGAACGATATTTCCTTCTGCTATTTATCAAAGAATTATTGATGAAAGAGTAAATGAAAATAAGAACGAGATGAATTGGGAAATCATTATAGAACCGTTCCGTGATGAAATAATAAAAGACGCGTATCCAACGAGTAAGTAAGAATTAACTTCCGAAAAAATATACTGTCCTTCAAGCTTATTAGAGGAATCAATTTTTAAATGTGAAATTGTAATAAAGATATGCAGTTTTAATAATTATTTCAATATTATAATGCTTTTCAGTGAATAAATATAGAAACGGCATAACTGGTTTGTATTTCTTTTTTAAAATAATCTCAACAATATTTTTACAAATTGTATTAATAAACGGAAAAGGAGCCCATTAAAGCTATAAAGCTTGATAATAGTGGTAATGATTTTTAAACGAAATTTATATCTTCTTGAACAAGTTAGTTAAAATATTAATTTATGGGGATAATGATTTTAATTTCCATGATTATTTAAACAAATTGATTTACCCATGAATTTTCAATCAAGAAATTTATACTTTATCTGAAAGAACTAAAAAAAATACATTACAATTGTAGCGAAATAAAAAAATCTACAGAATGCAATAATTTATTCAAGAAATTAGACGATGCGTAATGAATCCATATAGGAATATTTTTAAAACAACCGGAGTAATCGGACTTGTACAGGTATTTAAAATTATATCAGGTTTGTTAAGGAACAAAATGCTCGCCTTATTTACCGGAACTTTGGGATTTGGAACATGGGGATTATATCAATCATATATTGAAATGATGTCGCAAATATCTTTATTAGGTCTTGACCAAAGTGGTGTAAGGCAGATCGCAAAAAATTCAAAAAGTCCAGATAAAGTATACAAGTCAATTTTTATTGTTAGGTGGTGTATTTTAATTGTTTCAATTTGCGCCGCTATTATTTCCATTCTTTTTTCAAAAAAAATATCTCTGGTAATTTTGAATTCTGAAAAATATTATTGGGGAATCATTATAGTATCATTTGTTATTTTATTAAATGGAATTTCTAAAGGACAGATTTCAATACTAACGGGATTGAGAGATATAAAAGGATTAGCATGGAGTCAAATTATTGGCTCAATTATCGGATCAGCTATAGCGATATTTGTTATTTTTATTTTGGGAACGAGTGGAATTCCCCTTTTTCTTTTTACCGTAGGATTAGCCATGGCAGTCTCAACAGGGTATTTTGTTAATAAACTAGATATTAAAAAAATTATACCCTCAATAACCGAGGCAGTACGTGAATTCAAAATATTGATTTATTTGGGTTTAGGTTTTTGTATTTCAAATATTGTTGCCACAGTAATGACATACCTCTCTAATATATATTTGCAAGATTTTTTTAATGTTGATACGGTAGGGATTTATCGTGCTTGTTGGTCAATTTCAAATATATATATAGGCATAATACTAACTTCAATGGGTGTAGATTTAATGCCCAGATTAACGATGGTTGTGGGTGACAAAAAAAAATTAAAGAAAATAATCAATGAGCAAATGGAATTAGGAATACTCATTGCAAGTATAGGTGTTAATGCAATTCTCATTTTTTCGCCATTGGTTTTATTTTTAATTTTTTCATCTGAATTTGTTCAAGGAGCGAGAATAATTCGATGGCAAATATTGGGAGTGAGCCTTAGAATAATGGCATTCCCATTTTCGTATCTAATTATGGCAAAAGGTAAATCTTTGGTTTATATTTTTATACAATCTGTTTTTTGGATAATTGAATTTTTGTTATTAATTTTTTTTACAAAAATATTAGGGTTTTCTGGTTTGGGCATCAATTATTTTGCAGGATATACCTTGTATTTTTTAATGGCTTGGATTATTTGCAAAAAATTAGTTAATATAAAGTTCTCATTATTGCTGAAAAAAATATTGTTTATTTTTATTGTATTAACTGTAGCGAGTATCATAACGAGTTTGATAAAAAACAATTTTTATCGTTATTCTCTTGGAATTATTTTATTGTTGATTAATTTGTATTGGATTATTTTTATTCTGAAAAATAAAATGCAATTTGATATAGTTAATGAGTTAAAAAATAGGTTTTAAACTTGAAATGTTAAAAGTAAATGGATAAAAGAACAAATTTTAAATATTATTTAAAACAAATACTTTCTCCTTTTTGGATATTTTTAGGAGCGGCAATTAAAGAGTATTGGTATGATTTAATGCGTTATTACCATCATTCAGCGACAGCGATGGTAAATAATAGAAGCAAGCTTACAGGAAAAATAATTGCACGATATCATGTCATTGAAAAAGGTTTGGTCATGCCTGAACCTAGATTGGGATTTGGTAAAGAGGTAATAGAGGTATTGATAAATGACAGTATTGAGTATATTAAAAAATATGGACAATCCGATGAACAATTGCAACATGCTATTGCTGTAATATTTGAATATATTGAATTTAATCAAAAAAACGGATACCAGCTAGAAAAGACTACTTTACAGCGTGTAGATGAATTAAAAGCTCACATAAAGATAGAAATGAACCGCTGCGCTCAAAGAAAAATAACAGATAATGAATTCTTTAAACATAGTGAAAGTCCTTTCCCTGTATTTTCCAACTCCAGATCAAGTGTTCGGAATTACGCGGAAGAAGATATACCCATAGACTTGCTTTACAAAGCGATGGATCTGGTGAGGAATACACCCTCAGCCTGTAATCGACAATCTGTGAGAGTATATATTTATTCCAATAAAAAAGAAATAAAGAAGATTCTTAGCGCGCAAGGAGGCAATAGGGGATTTGGAGAACTTGCTAATAAATTAATAGTTATTACTTCTGAATTGGGAAATTATAGTTTTTTGAGTGAAAGAAACTTACTATTTATTGATGGCGGTATTTATGCGATGAATCTTTTATATGCCCTGCATTATTATAAAATAGCAGCATGTATTCTCAATTGTAGTTTTACAAAGAACAAAGAACAATTGATGAGGAGATTAACGAAAATAAAGGATTCAGAGACTTTTGTTGTTATGATTAGCTGCGGTTTTGCACCTAAAGAGTTTAAAATACCTATATCTAAAAGATATACTCTTGAAAATATTGTTAATGTAATTAATACCTAAATTGAGCGATTTTAAAACAGAACAAAATAAACTGGCTCAAAAGGGAGCCAGTCATGTCTATTTGTGTAAATTCTATTCTGTTTTCATGTTACAAAAGTCTTTTTACCTGTTTTTAAAATGAACTATGCCTAAAAACATGAAAAAACTAACATTAGGGCGTATCAATCCTGTGAAATAAAATTTTCTGGAAACATTTTGCTCTATGTCATGAAAGCTGGTTTTTGTTCGCGAATCGCCTGCCATAAAAGTGGAATTTTTAATGCATCATAAGTAGCTTGGGTGACTTTCAAGATTACCTGTTGACTCGTCGATATTATCTTGACAGCAAAATCAATTACAGTCCGGCGAAAAGTGCTGGGATAGCTCGTAACCGGTAACACATCCTGGGTCATATCACGCTTGAAAGCTTCGTATAGAAAATGACTCATCAAAAAAATGTAATAAAAGGCTCTGTTCATTCCAAAGCCTTTAAAGGGAAGCTGCTCGCATACGACAAAATCCTTTTGTGAACGATGAACAAGTTCACCCTTGCCGCGACTATGATCCAATTCAATGATCTTTTCCGCCTTTAAATAGTCATCGCCAACTGCCTGCACCAGCTTTTCATCACATTCTTTATTCTGGCCAATGTTTGTATAAATCACATTGTCCGGTCGAGCAAAATCAAAGGTCATCTGGCCATTATCTTCGGTTTCTTGTGATGTGAAAATGCATCGCCGAAATGTAGACCACGTGTCAAGCCGGTTACCAAATTCAACAAACGACCACGACATTTGATACAAGTGAAATCGATCAACAGGAACTTCTTTAACATATTGTTTAATACCCTTATAGAGCTTTCCGCTGCACGCATAATGAATGCCGAGGCGTTCTTCAAAAAATCTGAAATTCTTATCATCTAAAAAACCGCTGTCTTTAAGCAGTATGATTGGCACATCAGCATAATGGGTTCGAATCGCTTTGACCAAACGTCCAACAGCTTTTCTCAAATCTGTCCCATGATTGCAGTGCACATTGCCAGGACGGAACAATGCATCCACCACATAAGGCCCCCAGCTGATTTGCAGCGGCTGAAAGCCCTTTTTCTTCTTATAAGTTGGCTTAACGCCTTGACGTTTTTGGGCATCGTCATTGTCAAAGACCACCGTATCAGCGAATAATATGATCACTTTGGGCTTTTCAACATGAAGGCGCCAGATAAAAAGCTTGAGCAAAATAGAACGAAAGAGCCATTGTCCGACAAAACCAAGTCGGCGAAACATTCTCTTTATCTGATGCGATGTCGCCATGTGCCAAGGCTCATTCTCCAGGAGCGCGGCATAAGCGTCGTCGTTTTTACGTCGATCAAAGCCTAACATGGAACGGTCGGTGCCATCAATGAACCAGCCCACAACTTGTTTAATAAACTGAAAGCAACTAATGCCCTTGGCCGAACCTTTTAGAGAACCAAGACATTGTTCGAAAAGCTTGAAAAAACCAATATTTTCGACATATTTGATAAAGAAAAACAGGCCGCCGCGCCCGCTCATTTTTTCAGTTGTGACCTCGATTTTTGAAATTTTTACTTGCTTTGAATTGGTTTTTTTCTTCATATTATTGTCACCTTTTGGGTGCGTGGATTGATTTTAGTTGATTTTGTCTTAATTAAAATAATAACAATCCATTATAATCCCAAAAGGTTTTTTATTTTTCGAAGAATCGCTCAGTTTAGGTAATAGTAATGTATAGATTTATGAACCAAGTTAAAAAATGTTATATATCTAACCAATGTTGCATTTGCGATATGATTGCATTATTTAATAACAGACGGTAGGTAAAGCCTATAATTTTATTTCGATGGAGGACTAATAATTTATTATATTTACGTATGAATGCAGATCTATGGACAATAATAATATAAAAATCGGGATAATTACATTTCACCGTGCAGTTAATTATGGTGCGGTATTACAAACTTGGGCACTTGAACAGTATCTTATAAGCAAAGGGTTTAAGGTAGAGATTGTTGACTATAGAAATAAACACATTGAAGATCATTATGAACCTTTCAATTTATTAACATTGTTCCACAAACGCAGATTAATAACTTTTTTAAAATATTTGATATTTTATAACTTGAATACTGGATTGGTAATTAAAAGGAATTTGAGTTTTAGTAAATTTTTAGAATCTAATTTAATTATAACGTCAACAGATTCTCAGGATTTAAATAATTTATTAAAAGATTTTGATGCTCTAATCTGTGGAAGTGATCAAATATGGAATCCCATATTAACAGGAGGGTGGGATAAGATATATTTCCTAAAATTTGATAAAAAAATGAAATGTATCAAGATGGCATATGCTGTGAGTATGGGGAATCTTTCCAAAATAAAAAATAGAGAAAATATAAAGGATATCAAGAATAAATTAAAAGATTTGGACTATATTTCAGTCAGAGAGTCTGGCATGATTAAACTATTAAAACAATATACAAATAAACAAATAATAACAACTATTGATCCTACTTTACTGATAGATCAAAAAATGTATGGGAAGTTAGGACTAGCTAATATTATTGAGGAACCTTATATTTTCGTTTTCCAAGTGGTTAAAGATAAAAGGGCGATGTTGTTAGCAAAAAGGATTGCCCAAAAAGAAGGACTTCGGATCATCCAATTGTTATCTGGTTTAAATAATTTGATATTTAAAAATCGAATTATTCAGACTTGTGGACCTGTGGAATTTTTAAATTTAATAAAATATTCTTCTTATGTTATCACTACTTCTTTTCATGGAACTGCTTTATCTATTGTCTTTAAAAAGAATTTTTTTACCATTAATACAGGTTCCTCAGAGCGACAGGGATATTTATTAAAAAGCTTGGATCTTGATAGTAGATATGTAAATAATATTAATAAAATTAATATCGATGAAATGATCGATTACAATAGGGTTTTTATAAAATTTGAACAGCATAAAAAAAGATCATGTATTTTTTTAAATAAATTAAGCAAAAACTGTAATAAATGAATAATATTAGAGTAGGATTTTATCTGAAAAACAAAAGAATTTCCCAAATTGACTGCAGGAATATAGATAGGGGAAATCCTGGAATTGGTGGTACATTTTATGCAATGATTTCACTTATTTATTACTTGAATTTATTTAAAACCTCTTCTTTTGTTTTCAAAACTTATCTCGAAGCAAAGATGATGTTACCCTCTGACATTAATGCTACTCTTGTAGACTCTACAAATGAGCTTGGAAAATTCATTTTGCATGATAATATCGATATATTAGTAGTAAGCAGGATAAATGAATTAGATGCAAACGAAGAACTTTTTTCTTCAATATCAAAGTTGAAATGTAAAGTAATAATTTGGGCCCATACTTTTATTCCCCCAAGATGGATAAATTATTATTCACGAAATTTGAAAATTGTTAAAGTAGTATGTGTGGGGAAAGAACAATTAGGTTTGTTGCTGGATCACGAATTATATGAAAAATCGATGTATATTTTTAATGGGGTAAATTGCAATGATAGTCTTTATAAAATAGATAACCAAAGAGAGAATGTAGTTACATATATTGGAAGCCTGTCACCACATAAAGGTTTCCATCTGTTAGCAAAGTCATGGAAAAAAGTGCTAAAAGTGGTGCCGGATGCTACATTAAATGTAATTGGCACCGGTCAGTTGTATGATAGGAAAACAAAACTTGGAAAGTATGGATTAGCAGAGAAATATTATGAGAAATTGTTCGTCAAATATATATTAGATTCATCGGGTAATATCTTACCTTCCGTTAGGTTTTTAGGTATTCTCGGGGTTGAAAAAAAAGATGTTCTAAATAAAACTAAAGTTGGAGTGCCCAACCCTAGTGGTCTTACAGAAACATTTGGTTATACAGCAATAGAATTACAACTCGCTGGATGTAGCATTGTAACTAAAAAATGTCCTGGATATCTTGATACGGTGTACAAAGAGAGTGGAATACTATTGGATAAAACATCCCCTTATCAATTAGCAAATGCCATCATAAGTTTACTTCAAAGAGAAGGTTATAATTCAAATAAAACAGTTCAATTTATTAAAGATAATTTTTCATTCCAGGTAATTACTAAGAAATGGTTCGATTTATTCTTAGCAGTATATAATGATAATATTGTTGATAATACCCCCCCCCTGCTTTTTACTACAAGGGAGTAGCTATAAGAAAAATAAATAAGAGGTTAAAGTCAATTTTACCGTTTGCCTCGATTATCCCTTCTTATTTTTCATTAGAATATTCTTATGCTAAGGTATTACATTTTATATATTTAGTAGTACATTTCAAGACAAGTATTCAAAAGTTTATCGATCGAGTAAAGATTTATTTTGATGAATAAGATACAATTATATTTTTTTAGGATTCTGGTACTTCTTATCGGAATTTATCTTGGTTTTGAATACTATTTTAGGCTAAGAAGTATTGATGAATCTGAAAGTATAATCGTTTATCAACTACTGAAATCAATAATAATTATTTTCTTTTTTACCTATACGTTGTTGAATATTTCCACCAAAAATAGCAGTATTTTCAAGTGGACAATAATTTGGAGTATTTACATCTATATTACAAGTGTATTTCATACGAATCAGATATGGAATGTTTTTGCATATGTATACCAAGTATTATTTTGGCCATTATCGATCCTTTTTTTCTATATATTTTTCAAAAAATCTAACGAGATGCTTTTAAATAATCTAATTGCTCTTTTTTGTACATTGTTATTAATTTTTTCATTCTTTTTTTTTAGAGAATATAATTATGTAAATCAATATTTAACAAATACAATGTTACAATTGAATATATCTTATTTCACATTATTGATTTTACCCTGGTGTTTTTTCATCTCAAACAAAATGCTAAAAATATTTTCTCAAATAATAATACTCGCTGTAGTTGCATTTTCATTGAAAAGAACTGCAATTATTAGTTATTTTTTTGCATTATTGGGAGGATATGGTTTGAAAATAATTATGAAAAAAGGAGCGAAAAAATTTCAGTATTTTTTAATTTATTTGGTAATACTGATTTTAATTTTAGGTATTTTTGTTAAAATTAATGATTTTAATGAAGAATGGATTTATAAAAGGTTTCTTAATATTACTGATGACAGGGGAAGTTATAGACTTGAGATTTATAAAACGGTGATAGGCTTATTGCAAGCCAGCTCATTGGTAGATCTTATCTTTGGTCATGGCCACAATGAAGTAAAAAATGAAATGTTTGATGGGCTTTCTGCACACAATGATTGGTTGGAATGTACTTATGATTATGGTATAATCGGTTTGATTATCTATATTTTATTACATTTAATTATTTTAAGAAGAGCAATTTATTTATACAAGATAAAATCAAATCTAGCTGTACCATTATTATCCAGTTATCTCATTTTTTTTACAATGTCGATGTTTTCACATTTGATTATGTATCCTTATGTTTTTATAATAATGACAATTTTATGGGGGACAGTATTTGGAATGTCTGAAAAATCTTTCTCGTCCGATACCAAAAGTACCGTAATAAAATGGTAAATAGAAAAGTTAGACTTGTGATTTTTAATGAGGATTTTTGGTCTAAAGGTCTTATATATACACAACATATTATACCTTTTAGAAAATTAATACAAAAACATGATTATTCTTTTGAAATTGTTGCCTTCATATCTTTTTTCGATTTGATCAAAAATAGAAGAAAAATTGCATTTTTTAGAAATGAACTTATAAAAAAAAATATACATGTGATTATTCGGCCAATTTTATATTTGCGATCACGATTTTTCTATCCCAGATGGTATCTAATACCGTTTTTGTTTACTAATTTATTTTTTTATATAATAATGATGAGGTTTACAGATTGGTGTCGTAATGAAGAATTATACTATAACCTACGATCTTATCAGATTGCATTAGTGTTTTGTTTATTTTATGGAAACAGAAAAAGACTGGTGTTTGATCCAAGATCTGATATGATAAATGAACTGGTTTTAATCGGTATTTGGAAGAAAAATTCAATTTCAGAGAGATTATGGAAATACTTTGAAAAGGTTACGATTAATAGATCTAATAAAGTGCTTTTCATCTCAAATACAATGAAGAAAGATTTTTTAAATAGATCCGGCTTAGATGATAATAAAGATAGATATATAGTATATTACAATAAAGTTGATTTTAATCATTTTGAGCCAATAAACAAAGCTCATAAGCAGTTTACTTTTTTATATTCAGGTAGTTTGGGACATTGGAATAACCTCTATACTTATCTTTCTTTTTTTAAAAGAATATGTAATATTCATAATGATTCAGTGTTATATATTGTTACCAGTACTAGACCTTCAAAATATACAGGTGTCTTGAATAGTTCAGAGTTTATGGATATAAGAAATAAAATTAAATTGTTTACTAATGTTAACTATGAAGATTTGCCTGGAATTTATTCAGAATGCAACTATGGTCTCCAGTTAATGAATAAATCTGACAGTAGGTTAGGGGTGAAATTTGTAGAGTATATTGCAACTGGCTTGATTCCTATTGTGAATGAGAATGTTAAAGGTGCTGTGGAGTTTATTAAAATCTATTCAACAGGTCTAGTTATTAAGAACGATTTTGATGAAATAGATGAAGCATTTATTGATTCACTGCTAGATATAAGGGCGTCCTTTCCAGATAATATATCATATATTCGGCAATTAATTGATGCTAATTCATCAGCCTCGGAATTATCCAAGATTTTTAAGTAATTTTTGTTTTATCTGTGATTTTAAAATTTGTAATTGTAATTCTGATCAACTAAAGCTATTAATTTGTTTCCAATAATATTGGATGGCATAATGAAAGATGTTTCGATAATCATAGTAAATTATAATACTTATAAATATACAATTAATTGTATAAAGTCAATTATAGAAAATAGTTATGGACTAGATATAGAAATTATTGTTATCGATAATGGTTCTCGTGAATTCAATCTTGAAGAAATAAAAAAAATGTCAAAAATGATTTTTGTTACCAGAAATGATAATAATGAAGGATTCTCATCTGCAAATAACAAAGGCATACAGCTATCAACCGGGAAATATATTTTGCTCCTAAACAATGATACTATTATTCTTCCCAATACACTGCAATTGGCAAAATCGTACATGGATCAGAATCCTTTAGTAGGGATTTTAGGTTGTAAGTTGTTGAATCCAGATTATACTCTACAACCGTCCATTGTTAATTATCCCAGAGTATTCAATGATCTACTAAAACTATGTATACCTGAATTTTTTAGAAAAAATACACCGAAAAAAAGAGCTTTCATTTCCAATCACCTAAAACCTTTAACAAAAATTGGACTTGGTTTATTTTATAATGCAAATGATATTACTTATGTTGAAATTGTGGTGGGCGCTTTCATGTTTACACGAAGGGAGGCTTTAAATGAAATAGGACTACTCGATGAAGGTTTCTTTTTTATGGTAGAGGAGGCGGACTGGTGTTATAGATTTATGAAAAATGGATGGAAGATTTGTTATTTCCCAGCTGCAAAAATTATTCACTATGGTGGTGCCGCTTTAAATCAAGAATTCCCGGGTAAATATTTTGTCCAAATGTATAAAAGTCGTTTATACTATTACCAGAAGCATTTATCTAAAGCAAATAGTTATTTATTTATTTTTGGAGTTTCAACAATACTGTTTATTAAAGTATTATTAATGATAGCTATACTTCCAGTTTTTGATGATCAAAAAAAAAAGAAACAAATATCTAAATTGAATACATATAAAAGAACAATCAAGATGTTAATAAAACCATCTATAAGAAAGATGAATGTTCTGGAAAATGATTTTTAAAAATATTGATTTTAAATGATTAACTGATTTTTTTACATTTTTTTACGAGTATTTAATCATGCAATTTATACAAAAAAAAATAAAAAAGTTATTAAAAATAATTTGCAATAAAATGTATTTAAAAGCTTTATTAAAGGGTGTGGCTGCCAGCGTTGAACATGAATCAGTATTGAAAACAATGAATATAAATACAATTATTGATATCGGTGGCAATAGAGGACAATTTTCTCTCGTTGCAAGGAATATTTTCCCGAATGCAAAAATTATTGCATTCGAACCTCTGAAAAAACCTTTTAATATATTTAGAGAATTATTCTTAAATGATGAGAAGGTTCAATTATACCAATATGCGTTAGGGCATGAAGAAGGAGAAACAGTTATGCATGTTTCCCGGCGGGATGATTCCTCCTCTCTCCTTCCAATCAGTAAACTTCAGGAATCCGTTTTCCCCGGGACTAATGAAGAATATATGTGTAATGTTATGGTATCACGCTTAGATAGTATCATCGATTTTAATATTATCGATAGCCCTATTCTTTTAAAATTAGATATTCAGGGTTACGAATACCAGGTGCTTGAAAGCTGTGTTTCATTTATTGACTTGTTTGAATATATTTATTGTGAGTTATCTTTCGTTGAGCTATATAGTGACCAAGTATTGGCTAATAAGATAATTGATTTTTTAAGTTTGCATAATATTATTTTAGTAGGAGTCTATAATTTATCATATGATAATCAAGGTCTCGCTATTCAAGGTGATTTTCTATTCAAAAAATCATGTCACCTTTAGAATTTGTATTGTTCAGTTTTTCATTGAGTGATATATGCAATTGCAAGTATTTGACTTTTCAGAATACAGTTTAATATTATTATTGAAAGCTTGATGTGAGATCAAAATGAAAATAATTATCCACGACTACTGCGGGCATCCGTTTCCATTTGATCTGAGTCGTGAACTGGCAAAACGGGGACATCGAGTATGGCATGTTTACACGTCAGCGAGTGGGGGGCCGAAAGCAGGGCTGGTCTCGGATAATGAAAATCTGACAGTTGTTAATATTGAACATGATCCCGTACAAAAAATGAATTTTGTAAAAAGGTGGTTTCAGGAACACGAATACGGTGTAAAAATATCCGCAGAAATCACTAAATTGAAACCAGATGTCGTCTTGTCTTCGAATACACCTCTGGAAGCACAACGACTTTTATTAAAAACCTGTAACAAATTGAAAATCCCCATGATCCATTGGTTGCAGGATATAATCAGTGTTGCAGCTCGGCGTCTTTTAAAAAAGCGCATGGGGTTCCTGGGACGAGCTATTGGGTGGCACTTTGACAAATTGGAGAGAAACATTTTACAAACGTGTTCGCATATAATATCCATTGCACCTGAATTCAGACGCCAGCTCGATGCATGGAATATATCAGAAGACAAAGTTACCGTTATCCCCAATTGGGCACCGATTCGTGATATACCCGTTATGCCCAAAAAGAATGATTGGTCTAAAGATTTAAAAATTGACAATAAATTTGTTGTTTTATATTCCGGTACCCTTGGTATGAAACACAATCCCGACGTCATCGTAGATGCGGCTGTTTCGCTGAAATCCAGCAAGGATATTTGTTTCGTGGTTGTATCGGAAGGGCAAGGGATGGATTATTTAAAGCAGGAAAAGGGGAATAAAGAATTGTCCAATTTGCTATTGTTACCCTTGCAGCCGTTTGATAAATTTCCTCAGGTGCTTGCTGCTGCGGATTTGCTTCTGGTACTTTTAGAAGAGGATGCCGGTATCTTTAGTGTTCCGTCGAAAGTGTGGTCAGGGTATTGTGCGCAGCGACCTTCATTGCTTGTCGTTCCGCCGGAAAATTTGTCGGCAAAAATAACTCGACGAATTAAAGCCGGCAAGGTTATCGCACTCGAAGAAAAGCAGCAATTGCCCGATATTATCCTGGATCTTAAGAATGTTCCTGACGCTCGTTCTGTTTGGGGGGAGAATGCACGGAGATATGCAGAGAAACACTTTCAAATTGCTACCATTGCAGATAAATTTGAAAACATATTGAAATCGGAGGCAAACATATGAAATCAGCATTGGTTTGTGGCGCCGGCGGTTTTATAGGGTTTCATTTGGTGAACCGCCTTAAGCAAGAAGGCTTTTAGGTTCGGGGAGTGGATTTGAAATATCCTCAATTTTCCCCAACCCAGGCTGATGATTTTATTATAGGCGACTTGCGGGATCCTCAAGTTTGCCTTTTAGCGGTGGACCGTAAATTTGACCATGTTTACCAACTGGCTGCGGATATGGGAGGAGCGGGGTATGTGTTTACCGGCGACCATGACGCCGATATCATGCATAATTCTGCTTTAATAAATTTGAATATATTGGAGACCTGTTATCGGCGTAATATTAAACGGATATTTTACTCTTCCTCCGCCTGTATTTATCCCGAATTCAATCAAACAAATCCGGAGAATCCTAATTGCAAGGAACAATCAGCTTATCCCGCTCAACCGGATAGCGAATATGGGTGGGAAAACTCTTTAGTGAAAGATTGTATCTGTCCTTTGGAAGAAACTATGGTATGCAGGTCAGGATTGCACGATTTCATAATATTTTCGGTCCGCAGGGAGCCTGGAATGATGGTCGGGAAAAAGCGCCAGCGGCGTTTTGTAGAAAAGTGGCAGAGGCAGATGATAAGGGTGAAATTTTGATGTGGGGAGATGGGAAACAAACACGTTCATTTCTTTTTATTGATGAATGTCTGGAAGGTGTACGTCGATTGATGGAATCTGATTTTACCGGGCCTGTGAATATTGGTTCTGATGAAATGGTCACGATCAATCAACTGGCCAAATTGGTGATGCAGGTTGCTGGGAAATCATGCAGAATCAAGCATATCCCGGGCCCCCTGGGAGTGCGCGGCCGATGTTCAGATAATCGTATGATTCATGAAAAATTAGGTTGGGCGCCTGATTATCCGTTAAAAAAGGGATTGGAGAAAACCTATCCCTGGATACAAAAGCAAGTGGAGCCAAATCAATAAATGGGAGGAGGGGTATGCTGAAAACCAAAGCCAAATGGTTCAATATGATCTGGGGAGTCCTGGACCTGATTATTATAAGCACAAGTTTTTATATGGTGTTCTGGTTCAGATTCAATTGGTTACCTGTCTTTTACGGTTCACGTCCTGATCTATCGACCTATATTATAGAACTTTTTCTTTTCATTGTCATTTGGCTGCTTAGCGCCTGGTCTTCCGGTCTTTACACCTCCAAGCGCGTCAGTTCAAGCGCGGCGGATTGGCGGCCTGTTTTCGTGTCCACAGGTCTTGCTGTCCTCGCGTTTGCAGCCGTGAGTTTTTTGATCAAACCCCTTGACATTTCCCGTTTGATGCTTGCTATTTTTGCCGTTTGGATCATCCTGGTGCTGGGTATCTGGCACCAATTGGTCCGCATGACCCTGGCTCATTTTCGCGCGCTTGGGTACAACCAGCGAAGGGCGTTGATTGTCGGCGGTGGTGAACTGGCCCGGCGGGTGGAAACTGTTTTTGAGCAGCGTCCCTGGTACGGATTCAAAGTGGACGGATATTGCAGCAACAACGGTGTGCCGGCGGATGCACAGGCCCCCTTGTTGGGATCGATTTCTCAATTATCTGAAATATTAAGTAAACATACCATCGATCGGGTTATGCTCACATTGCCGCTCAATCAAAAACAGCAAATTCGCAATGTTGCCAATATCTGCGAGTTTGCCGGCGTTGAACTGAATATTGTACCCGATTTATTTGAACTTGTACAACCGCGTACCAAAGTGTTTGAATTGGATGGTATGCCTGTAGTCGGGATTCGTAACACACCTGTCGATACCTTTCAGTATCAATGGGTTAAACGCCTTTTTGATATTGTTTTTTCATTTTTTGCACTTTTAATTTTGTCGCCTCTGTTTGCACTTGTTGCTACTGCAATTAAATTAACATCCCGGGGCCCTGTTTTTTTTGTTCAAAAACGCATCAGCTACAATGGTGAACAATTTGATTTTTACAAATTCCGCACCATGCAGCAGCAACCTGAATCTGTCAGTGACACCACCTGGACACAGGAAAAGGATGTGCGTGTAACGCCTGTGGGGGCCTTTTTAAGAAAAACTTGTCTGGATGAACTCCCGCAATTCTGGAATGTACTCAAAGGAGATATGAGTATTGTCGGTCCGCGTCCGGAACGTCCGCATTTTATCGAGCAGTTCAAACAAGACATTCCCGGCTATATGATGCGGCATGTGGTTCGCGCCGGGATTACCGGCTGGGCCCAGATTCACGGATTGCGCGGCGATACTTCGATTGAACGACGCATTGAATACGATCTCTTTTATATTGAAAATTGGTCTTTTCTTCTGGATCTTGCCATTATTTTAAAAACGCCGTTCAAAGGCTTTTGGAACAAGCATGCCTATTAATAACATTATGAATAATTCTATGGATTGGTTATGAAAATCAGTCAAATTTGCTTTTTCTGTCTGTTTCTGGTTGTTGTCTCTTCACAAGCAGCTGTGCACGAAACACTCCCGACGTTTCACTGGGCCTATGATGATATAAAAGTCCTGCAGGACAGAGGATTTTTATTAGAACTGAATCCCTTGCAACTGCCGTACACGCGCGGTGAGGTTGCCCGGGAACTATCGGGCGAGGAAGAGAAAATAAAGGCTTTGAATTCCGCCTTTGTTACCCATATCTATGAAAAACTCCAATATGAATTTATGTCTGAAGCTACCGGTGCCCATATTACAGGTCGAGCGCGGTTGGAAGCGAATTTGGATGATGAGCCTGAGAACAATGCCGCTTACAGGGGGATATACCGTGCCGGTGCCGGAGCGCAGATTGGAGAGCATGTCTTTGCTTACAGCGGCGTCAATTTCGATCAATATGATTATCATGATCCTCTCTATAAAGGCGATAAATGGCGGGGCATTGCCGGGTACACCGAGCAGGCGTATGTGCGTGTGAATTGGGATCGATTTGATGTATTAATCGGCAGGGATTTTCTGCGCTGGGGACCTGGAGAGACGGGCTCTCTGGTATTATCCAATCATGCCAGACCGCTTGATCAATTGCGCGCCCGCGCCCGATTCGGACCTTTTGACTATATGTTTGTCATATCCGAGCTTGATCCCATGAATGGATTGGCCAGAGATTCCAGTCGGTTTACAGCACGTCGATATTTATCCGGTCATCGATTGGGATTGTCTTTGTTTGAAAACAGGTTCAGGGTTGCCGTGTCAGAGATCATGGTTTATGGTGGAGAAAATCAGTCTTTTAACAGCGTTTATTTGAATCCGGTGCTTTTTTATCACGGAGCACAAAAGAATGAAGCGGGCGCCGGTAATGTACTTCCCGCTGTGGATTTTCTTTATTATCCGCACAACTCTTTTCATGTCTACGCGTCACTGCTGATTGATGATATTCAAATTGAGAAAACCAGACCTGGTGATTTAGAACCCAATGAGATCGGATTGATCACCGGTGTGAAATGGTCTGATCCGTTTGCTTTTTCCGGTCTTACATTGTCTGGAGAATATACACGTGTCACCAATAGAACCTATAAAACATTGAGCTTTCACGAAGTCTTCCTGCACCGCAACAAACCCCTGGGGCATCCGCTGGGCAATGACTTTGATTTGCTGCAGATCGAGGCCGAGCAGTGGTTTTCTGCGGATTTGCAATGTAAGCTGCACTACAGTCACACCCGCCGTGGTGAAGGATCGATTTACACGCCGTTTGATACCCCGTGGATCGATTACACCGCAGAACAAGGCTACTCGGAACCCTTTCCCACCGGTGTTGTTGAAACGCGGAACAGCATCGGTCTTTCTGCCCGTTATCAGCCGTCTATCCACTGGGGCGTCAACGCTGAATGGTACTACAATATGTATGACAACTATCAAAAAGTAAAAGGCGAGAACGAAACGCACACCACCTGGCGGCTTGGATTGTGGTGGGACGGGGAGGTGGTGTTTGGGTTTGACAATGAACAATAAGCAATGATCAATGAACGCATCACTCAAGAAACTGGTAATCTGAAACTGGCGATTGCACAGACAGAACAACGTCTGGATAATCGTATTACCACCGAACTATCCAAAGTCAATGAGCGGATGACCGAAGAGATCGGCAAAGTTAATGTGACAATTGCCGATGTAGAAAAACGCCTGGACTCAAAAATTGAGCACACCCGCGCCGACCTTATCAAATGGATGTTTATTTTCTGGATCGGTCAGGTCGGGGCGTTGTTGGGGATTTTGTTTGCGTTTTTCAAATAAAATAGCAGGTTTTAAACGCGGATTTCAGGTGGTTTCCTTTGAATAACGAGCTCAACTTTGTTTTGCTTTCGTCCTCGCCACATTTTTGTTACCTTTAATCATTTTTTCATTCCTTTGCCGGTCTTTTTCTCCTTCCATCGGCCCCCAACTCCCTTTTCATTTTGCAGTTAAAGTTAATTGTTTTATATTGTAATACGTGCCCAGCATTTTTATTTGAATCGAACTTTTACTTTTGGTTTGAAAACACCAGAGCATGCTGAGCCATATATAGATGAAACTGTTATGCCTCGTTTCCGGCTCAACGGCCTTTGTTGTCTCTGCCGGCCTCTGCGTTTGGTGAATAACCAAGACTGCGATCAAAATAACAATTTTTAAATTTTACCATGACACACTCTAAACAATCAAATACTTTACAAGGATTTTTAGCCGGCAAACCGGTGACGGGGAACCAGCTCGTCGGACGGAAACAGATCGTTCAACAAATAATGCATCTCACGAGCAGAGGGCAGAGTGTGGTGCTGGTGGCGCCGCGGCGTTTTGGAAAAACATCAGTATTATTGGAGGTTTTGAGACGATTCGATGATACAAAAGTCTATTCCGGATACATTGATTTTTTCTCAACGCCTAATAAGGAACTATTGGCCGAAAAAATCACTGAATCTGTTTTGCAAAATAAAAACTGGATTCACTGTTTAACAAATTCAAGGATAATATCAGCGAATTGCTCAGACATATTGAATTCAAACAGACCATTGAAGAGTTTGACTATATTCTTTCATTTGCGGATCGTCACAAGGATCCTGATAAACTATTATCCGCCAGTGTCGATTTTATAAATGACTTTGCCGTCCGCCATCAACATGATATGGTCTGCATTTTCGACGAATTTGGCGATTTGCAAAAATTGGATGGGACTGAAATTATAAAGCTTTTTCGCGCGAAAATTCAACAACAACAGGCAACCTATATTTTTTCCGGCAGCTATGAATCGGTTATGAATGATTTGTTTATTTCTTCTCATGCCCCCTTTTATCGGTTTGCCCGAATTATAAAGTTGGGGTGTATTGAAAAATCAGCTTTTAAAACCTATTTGAGTCATGTTTTTAAAAGCCTTCAGATCAATGTAGAGCAGGCAAGTCTGGATACCATCCTTGACTTTACCGGAGGTCATCCGTATTACACGCAATTGATCTGTCAGCAAATTGAACTGGAACATGCGACAGAGAGGACTGTAAAGGCATCGCAGATTGCGGATTATATTGAATCTGCTATGTGGGTTGAAATCAATTACATTGAGACCCTTTGGCAGGAACTGAGCAAAAGTCGGGAGAATGTTGCTGTGCTCGTGGCATTGGCCGAAAATCGCGAAAAAATATATAGTAAAATTAATACAAAGCATGTCAATGTGGCACGTGCCATTAAACGATTTGAGAAGAATGGTATCATTGAAAAAAGGAACAAGCAGTATACAGTAACCGACCCTCTGTTTCTGTACTGGATCAAACGCAAACTATTGCGCAAAAACAAGACAGAATGTGTATGAGACACATTGTGTCTTAATGATTGCTGTAAAATGATCGCAGGAATTTATTCTTACAAATACATAAACGCTATACTGTGTTTTTCATGACCGGTATCAATACAAAATACATTCAAGAAACAATACAGCCCATACTTTGGGATTATGACATTGATCCTGTCGTCTTTTACAACATCGCTCTGGGTGAACATTCTGCTGTTGGAATGCTGAATCAGGAGCGTGCATTATTGCGTATTTTACAACAATTGCCTTTTTATGATATCCTGGATTTGTTTGGGAAAACATTTTTGAAAAAAAACCTGACACCGGACCTGATCAAAAAGATGCGGTTTGCGCATCAACGAAAATTATGAAATCATACGAAAAATATTACAGGGAGAGCCTGTATCCTTTTCAGGATGGAGCGCTGAAACGCGTCAACGCTGCAGAAACGCCGTTCTATCTAACCGGTGGTACTGCACTGAGCCGTCATTATTTTGATCATCGTTTTTCGGATGATCTCGTTTTTTTCGTGAACTAATGTTTTAAATAGTCATCGGAACACGTCCGCCCTTTTGCCGGTATGAATAGTATCCCTTGTAAACCGCCACTCTGATTTTAATAATTTTGCAGTTTACTGTGTTTTTTTCTATATTGTTGTTTAGGAAAAAGATCAGATACATTGAATAGTTGGAGTACAGAAATGCAAAAACAAAATATAAAAGAACTTGTTGTAAAAGAAGCCGATGATTTATCACCTGATATTTTAAACGAGGTACTTGACTTTATTCATTTCTTAAAGTTGAAACATGCTTTTGAAAATAAGGGTGAATCACTAGAGATTGCGTTAAAAGAATTGTATACGGCTTCTATGTCCCATTTGGATGAAGAATTTGCAGATTACAAAACTGATTATCCCCATGAATAGTGTTATTTCGTGAAAGTAAAAAAATTATGTAATTTTTTAATGAAAAGGATATTCAAATTTGAGAATACATTTTTCTCGACATGCAAAGAGGAGAGCAAAACTTTACAAAATACACCAATCAAAAATAGAGTTATTATTAAGTGATTTAAAATTGACAGAAGGTGAAAATATAGTTATAAAAGAACTGGCTGGATTTGAATATCCAATTAAAATAGTCTTGTCAGTAGAAAAGGATGATGCTACTATTATCACAGTTTATCCTTTAAAGAAAGGAATTCAGCAATGAAAATACATTATGACGAAAAAGTTGATGCTCTTTATTTGGAACTCGGAAATCAAAATGCGGATGGTGTTATTGAAATCCGGGAAGGAATAAATATTGATACGACATCTGAAGGAAAATTGATTGGGATTGAAATATTAAACGCCTCTAAAAAGATGGATATTAATACGATATTGTCTTATACTTTGGATGTAGATAAAAGTTTATTAAAAGAAAAAATAGCATAATTTTGAAACACGTATGAATAAGAACCGAAAGACATCTCATGCCGCAGCAAAAACCACTCTCATCAATCCTCATCAAACCCGCGGGCCCGGACTGTAATCTGGGTTGCGACTATTGTTTTTATCTGAAAAAAGCTGAATTGTTCAAAGAACAGCCGGTACATCGCATGAGTGACCGCATCCAGCGTCACATGATCAAACAGGTGATGTGGCAGGGCGGACAGCAGGTGTCGTTCGGCTGGCAGGGCGGCGAGCCCACGCTGATGGGGCGCGAGTTTTACGAACGCGCGGTTGAATATCAGGTGCGGTTTGGACGTGACGGTCAAGTGGTGGGCAACGGCCTGCAAACCAACGGTGTGCTCATTGACAAAAGCTGGGCGCAGTTTCTGCGCGATGCGCATTTTCTGGTCGGACTGTCCCTGGACGGTCCACAGCACATTCATGACAAATACCGGAAATTCCCCGGCGGCAAAGGCAGCTGGGAGCGTGTGAGTCGCGCCCGGGATGTGATGCTGCATGAAGGCGTGGAGGTCAATGCTCTGGTGGTGGTCAATAATTATTCCGTCGATTATGTGGAAGAGATTTACCATTATCACAAAGCGCACAATATCAATTTCATGCAGTTCATTCCCATTGTCGAACCGCATCCCACGGATCCGGCGCGTTCGGCGCCGTATTCAGTGGATGCCGAGCGCCTGGGCGACTTTTTCATCAAATTGTATGACCTGTGGAAATCCGATTTCCGCGCCGGTCAGCCCACCACTTCGGTGCGGTTTTTTGATTCCGTGTTTCATACTTATGTGGGCATGCAGCCGCCGGAATGCACGCTGCTCAAGGAATGCGGCATTTATGTGGTGGTGGAGCACAATGGCGATGTGTATTCCTGTGATTTCTTTGTTGATCCGCAGTGGCGGCTCGGCAATGTGCTGGAAGATAAATTGATCGATCTGCTCAATTCTCCGCGTCAAAATGAGTTCGGCGCCATTAAAGCGCAGCTGCCGCCGGAATGTGTGGATTGTCCCTGGCTGATGCATTGTCGCGGCGGCTGTCCCAAGGACCGTCAGGGTGATCCGCGCGACCGCGGCTCGAATCATTTCTGCGAAGCTTATAAACGCTTTTTCGAACACGCGGATCAGGATTTACGCCGGCTGGCTGCGCAGTGGCGGCAGCAGCAGTATGAACAGCGCCTGAATGAACACCCGGCGCCGCAACCGGAACCCGTCTCACCTCCGGCAGCTGCCCAGTACACCGCCGGCCGCAATGAACCCTGTCCCTGCGGCAGCGGTAAAAAATTCAAGAATTGCTGCGGAAAGGTCTGAAAGTTTCACGCACAATGGGTATATGTTTTTCTCGTTCGAGTCGTTTGTTGCTCTTGGTTTTCAGCAACGAACAAAACGAACTATCCGAACTGGCAGGTGTGTTTTTTTAAGTTTGTGTCGTTCGTTGCTTTTGATTTTCAGCAATGAACAAAACGAACTATCCGAACTGGCAGGTGTGTTTTTTTAGGTTCGTGTCGTTCGAGTCGTTCGTTGCTCTTGATTTTCAGCAACGAACAAAACGAACTATCCGAACTGGCAAGTGTATTTTTTTAAGTTCGAGTCGTTCGAGTCGTTCGTTGCTTTTGGTTTTCAGCAACGAACAACCGAATGAGACGAACTGGCAGGTGTGTTTTTCATAGTTCGAGTCGTTCGAGTCGTTTGTTGCTCTTGATTTTCAGCAACGAACAAAACGAACTATCCGAACTGGCAGGTGTATTTTTTAAGTTCGTGTCGTTCGAGTCGTTTGTTGCTCTTGGTTTTCAGCAACGAACAAAACGAACTATCCGAACTGGCAGATGTATTTTTCATAGTTCGAGTCGTTCGTTGCTTTTGATTTTCAGCAACGAACAAAACGAACTATCCGAACTGGCAGGTGTGTTTTTCATAGTTCGAGTCGTTTGTTGCTCTTGATTTTCAGCAACGAACAACCGAATGAGACGAACTGGCAGGTGTGTTTTTTCATAGTTCGAGTCGTTCGAGTCGTTTGTTGCTCTTGATTTTCAGCAACGAACAAAACGAACTATCCGAACTGGCAGGTGTATTTTTTTAAGTTCGTGTCGTTCGAGTCGTTCGTTGCTCTTGATTTTCAGCAACGAACAACCGAATGAGATGAACTGGCAGGTGTATTTTTTTAAGTTCGTGTCGTTCAAGTCGTTTGTTGCTCCTGATTTTCAGCAACGAACAAACCGAATGACAAACTGGCAGATGTATTTTTCATAGTTCAAGTCGTTTGTTGCTCCTGATTTTCAGCAACGAACAAACCGAATGAGATGAACTGGCAGATGTATTTTTCATAGTTCGAGTCGTTCGTTGCTTTTGGTTTTCAGCAACGAACAACCCGAATGAGATGAACTGGCAGGTGTGTTTTTTTAAGTTCGAATCGTTTGTTGCTCTTGGTTTTCAGCAACGAACAAAACGAACTATCCGAATTGGCAGGTGTGTTTTTCATAGTTCGAGTCGTTCGCGTCGTTTGTTGCTCTTGGTTTTCAGCAACGAACAAAACGAACTATCCGAATTGGCAGGTGTGTTTTTCATAGTTCGAGTCGTTCGCGTCGTTTGTTGCTCTTGGTTTTCAGCAACGAACAAAACGAACTATCCGAATTGGCAGGTGTGTTTTTCATAGTTCGAGTCGTTCGAGTCGTTTGTTGCTCTTGGTTTTCAGCAACGAACAAACCGAACTATCCGAACTGGCAGGTGTGTTTTTCATCGTTCGCGTCGTTCGTTGCTTTTGATTTTCAGCAACGAACAAAACGAACTATCCGAACTGGCAGGTGTGTTTTTCATAGTTCGAGTCGTTCGAGTCGTTTGTTGCTCTTGGTTTTCAGCAACGAACAAACCGAACTATCCGAACTGGCAGGTGTATTTTTTAAGTTCGCGTCGTTCGAGTCGTTCGTTGCTTTTGGTTTTCAGCAACGAACAACCGAATGAGTGAACTGGCAGGTGTGTTTTTAAGTTCGAGTCGTTTGTTGCTCTTGGTTTTCAGCAACGAACAAACCGAACTATCCGAACTGGCAGGTGTGTTTTTCATCGTTCGCGTCGTTCGTTGCTTTTGATTTTCAGCAACGAACAAAACGAACAATCCGAACTGGCAGGTGTGTTTTTTCATAGTTCGCGTCGTTCGTTGCTTTTGGTTTTCAGCAACGAACAACCGAATGAGATGAACTGGCAGGTGTGTTTTTAAGTTCGAGTCGTTCGTTGCTTTTGGTTTTCAGCAACGAACAAACCGAACTATCCGAACTGGCAGGTGTATTTTTTTAAGTTCGAGTCGTTCGAGTCGTTCGTTGCTCTTGATTTTCAGCAACGAACAAAACAAATGAGATGAACTGGCAGGTGTGTTTTTCATAGTTCGCGTCGTTCGAGTCGTTCGTTGCTTTTGGTTTTCAGCAACGAACAAACCGAACTATCCGAACTGGCAGGTGTGTTTTTTTAAGTTTGTGTCGTTCGAGTCGTTTGTTGCTCTTGATTTTCAGCAACGAACAAAACGAACTATCCGAACTGGCAGGTGTATTTTTTTAAGTTCGTGTCGTTCGAGTCGTTTGTTGCTCTTGGTTTTCAGCAACGAACAAACCGAACTATCCGAACTGGCAGGTGTGTTTTTCATAGTTCGCGTCGTTCGTTGCTTTTGATTTTCAGCAACGAACAAAACGAACTATCCGAACTGGCAGGTGTGTTTTTTCATAGTTCGCGTCGTTCGTTGCTCTTGATTTTCAGCAACGAACAAAACGAATGAGACGAACTGGCAGGTGTATTTTTCATAGTTTGTGTCGTTCGAGTCGTTCGTTGCTCCTGATTTTTAGCAACGAACAACCGAACCGGGGATAATTATACTGAAAATTATAAAATCACTTGTAAATTAGGGAGGAAACATGCGATTAATTCAAAAAGAAGCATTCTACAAAATTAAAAAGGCCTGTATCGAAATCCGTAAAATATTAGGCAATGGTTTTCTGGAAAAAATTTATGAACGGGCTTTGAGCATTGAATTGATCAACAGGGGATTCAAAAGTAGAAACACAAAAACCGATTGAGGTCCAATACAAAGGTGAAACAATTGGTGAGTATTGTGCAGATATGGTTGTTAATGACCAGATCATCATAGAACTGAAATGTGCAGAACATATTGCACAGTTTCATAAAGCTCAGCTTTTGAACTATCTTAAAGCAACAGGATATGAATTGGGCGTTTTGATCAATTTTCCAAATCGTGCAACCGGATTTGATATTGAAAGAGTACCCAACTTTATTGAGAATGCTGCAGAAGCATCAGAGCAAATAGAATGATTTGTCCGTTGCTCCTGATTTTCAGCAACGAACAAACCAAATCCGACGAACCGGTAAATATATCTTTTTTGTTTGACCAATTTCGTATTGTTCGCTGCCCGATCGAGACGGGCAGCGAACCGAACCCATACTGTGTAATTACTCCACATCGTTCTTGGGAATATACAGATACCGTTTGACTTTATTCGTCGGGGTTTTTTCAAACGGTTCCCGCTGTTCAAAGATTTTACTCACCGCGGCAAAATGTGGAAGACGTTCGTTTGTTTTTTTGCGTTCCTCGTCCAGAATATCTTCGATACGCGACTCTGTTTCTTCTGATTCCTTTTTACCGTCAATCTCTTGATCGATCATATCGTAATCCGGATAGGCCAGAGCCAGCAGACGTCCCTTGGACTGGTAGACGACGACTTCCTGAATAAACGGACTTTGCATGAGCTCCTGTTCGATGATTTCAGGATATATATTCTCGCCGGACGGCCCCACAATCACATTCTTTGATCTTCCCTTGATAAACAGATATCCTTCCGGATCGAAATATCCCAGATCGCCGGTGCGCAGCCACTCCTTGTCGAGAAACGTACGTTCCGTTTCCTTTTCATTTTTGTAATACCCCTGCATGACAATCGGACCATTGATGATAATTTCTCCGACGCCGGTTTCCGGATTGGGCTCGTGAATCTTGATCTCGATGCCGGGGATTGTCTGACCGCATGATCCCACTTTGACCTTGCCAAACGGGTTGATGGTCAAAATGGGAGAGGTCTCGGTCATGCCGTAACCGGTGGAATAGCTGATGCCGGCATCGCGGAGAAACGTTTCCACATCAACGTTGAGCGCTGCGCCGCCAAACATGAAAAAGCGCAGTTTGCCGCCAAACGTTTCGTGCAGTTTTTTGCCGGCAACTTTGTTGAGCTTTTTACGGAAAAACGGCAGTTTGTATAATGTTCCGATTACCGCTTTTTCCTGGATTTGCGGTAAAATGCGTTTGCGGTAAATTTTGTCCATCACCAGCGGCACAGTCAGAACAGCGGTGGGTTGTACGGTAGCCATCGCGGATAAAAGCTTTTGCGGAGTGGGGAGTCCGCTCATGTAAGCGATGCTGGAACCCGCGGACAGAGGACACATCATACCGCCTGTGCATTCAAAGGTATGGGATAACGGTAAAATGGATAAAAAGCGGTCCTGATGATCAATAGGGAATTGCTTGATGGAATTTACAACATCAGATGCAATGTTTTTATGAGTCAGCATGACACCTTTGGAGTGTCCTGTGGTTCCCGAGGTATAAATAATGGCCGCTAATTCGTCCTCTTCCGGTTTATAGTGTTCCAACAGATCTTCGTCTTTGGGTTTTCTGCCTTTTTGCTTTAAAAATGACTGGATATGCTTTTCAAGTTCTTTGGCGGTGTTTTGCTTTAATTTCTTTTCTGTAAAATCTTCCAACGTGTAAATTGTGTGCAGACTGGATTTATCGATTTCTTCAACACTGTCCATGTGTTTTTCAGCGACAAAGGCAGCGACAGATTCGGAATGACGTATAATGTGGCGGATATCCGATTCCGGGAATCCGGTCAGTATGGGGACCGCCACAGCGCCGATGTATTCGACAGCACAGTAGGCAATCACCCAGTTTGGACTGTTTTCTCCCAAAATAATAACTTTTTCTCCTTTTTAACGCCGCGGTTTAACAGCCTCATAGCGGTTTCAACAGCGCGCTCACGGACCTGCATATAGGTGAACGGTTTTTCACCCACTATGCTCAAAGCGGGAAAATCAGCGTATTCCTCAAAACTGCGTTGCAAAAGGGCCCGGACGGTTAATTGTTCGACATCAATATTCATGGCAGCATCCTCTTTTTAAGGTGAATCAAACAGGACAATATACGGCTGTGATTTTCTGTGGAATTACAGATCAGGCGATCCCGAGCGGGATATATCCGGTTGATCTGTTTGTAAATCTTGGCAGGATTCATATTACAAGATATTGAAAATTTTATCAAAATAGCAACAAAAAATTTCACAGATTGCAATTTGATGGGTAAAAATGGCCTCATCTTGCCTGTTTTATGGCTCATTGCTGGTCATTTCTGCTTGAAAATTTCTGTAACATATTGATATACATAGCTTTTTAATGTGGACTGTTCTGGCATGATTTTGGTAATGAAAAAGATGTCATTAATCGGAGACTTTATGCGTATTTTATTATTGGACCAGGACAAAGCCCATATTCGCATCTGCAGATTTTTATTAAAAGCAAATTCCCATCACTGCAAAGCAGTATCCACCGCAGAGGCCGCTGTTCTGCAGCTTCAGCAGTCGAATTTTGATGTGTTTCTGTCTGATGCTGATTTGTTTCAGAATCTGCAGAAAGAGTATCCCGTTGTACTGCAACGCAGTTGCACTGCAATATTTTTGTTCACCGATTTAAAGACCATGCCGAACTCTTTTCGGACCTTAAAACACACGTTTGATATTTTTCCCAAACCTCTTAATTTGACAAAGATGATGTATATCCAGACAAGCGTCAAGCATGCGGTTTGTCCCCGCCATTCACAATCCGATGCATTTGACGCGAAAAGCGCCCGTGACATGTTTCATAATAATCGGAATTAGATTCTGAAAGACTGGATATGATTTTGAATTGTGTTCAAAAATTTATATCTTTAAAAAAATATCCCTGCGTCTGTTTCTAATATCGTAATCTATGAGCCGGAAAAAGAAAAAAATACTGATCGTCGATGATGAGCCTCAGGTCATTCAGATGCTGTCTGATTTGCTGGTATCCTGGGGATATGAGGTTAGGGGAGCGCAAAGCGCCCATGAAGCGCTTGATACGTTTTCCGGGAATGATTTTAATCTCGTCATTGCGGATATCCGTATGCCGGAAATGGACGGTTTCGAATTTATGCAAAAGCTGCGGGAACTGGACCCGCAATGTCCTTTTATTTTCCTGACCGGAGATGCATCCGAAGAAACGGCTGCTAAAACCCTTGAAGCCGGCGCAGATGATTATCTGGTCAAGCCGGTTAATTCAAGCGAATTCAGAATCCGTATCGAACGCTGCCTGAAACATCACACCCATATCAAGCGCCTGCCGGTGCTGAGAGGTGTGAACCGGGCGCTGATTATTTCTATCCCTTTGTGGCTGATTTTGGGGTATCTCATTGCAAAATTTGTAATAAAATGAGCAAAAGGACTAAAAACATGGGCGAACAGTCTGATCTGCAGGAACAAGAGGTGACCACACCGGATTTCGGTTTTGCCGGTGAAATATCAACAGCTTCCATGGTGCGAGTGTTGGTGAAAAAAGGCATTGTTACCTCTTCCGAGTTGCTGGATGAAGAGCGTGATAGAAGAGACAGTATCCTGAGCTCGGTTAAAATGCGTGAACGCGGCAGTCATGAGCACGAAACGGCCACCCGGTTTCCGCGTCTGAAGCGCTGGGCCTCGAAAAAACGCTGGCGCAGACGGATCACCGGAATCCTGATGGGCTGGAAATGGAAAAAAATTCGCCATCATAAGAAAACTGAAACATCTCATTCCGACCAGGAACAAATTTGATTGATTAACAATAGGATTGATCATGAACACTCGCTTTAAATTAAATATTCAGCTTTTGGACGATTATATCAAACAGTCGGATTTGTCCAAACTTGAGGATAAAGTTCGGGCTATACATCAAAGCCTGTGGAACAAAACCTGCAAGGGCCATGATTTTCTCGGCTGGCTTTCACTTCCTTTTGATGCAGCTGAACAACTGAACCGGGTAAAGGACCTGGCAGCGGAAATCCGTGATCATTCGGATGGGATGGTCAGCATCGGCATCGGCGGCAGTTATCTGGGCGCCCGTGCGGCCATTGAGTTTCTGGCCGAACCGTTTGCTGCAAAAAATGTGTTGTTTCTGGGGCATCATATCAGCGGTGACTATACCGATTCCCTGTTTTCCTATATTCAGGACAAGGACGTGTATGTGAATGTCATTTCAAAATCCGGCGGCACCACGGAACCGGCTGTGGCCTTTCGTCTGCTGCGCCGGGTGTTGTCCGAATCCTGTTCGGAGGAAGAACTGAAACGGCGTATTATTGCGACCACGGATGCGAACAAGGGCATTCTGCATGATATTGCCAAAGCCAAAGGATACCGCAGGTTTGTGATACCCGATGATGTGGGCGGTCGATTTTCTGTTTTGACGCCGGTGGGACTGTTGCCCATTGCTGCAGCGGGATTTGATATTGAGCAGCTGCTCAAAGGCGCGCAGGATATGGCAACGCTCTGTAAAGAAAATGATAATGTCCTGGAAAATCCGGCTTTGACGTATGCTGCCGCCCGGTATCTACTGTATGAAAAAGGTAAAAAGGTTGAAGCCCTGTCTGCGTTTGAACCTTATTTTCAGTATATCGGCGAATGGTGGAAGCAATTGTTCGGCGAAAGTGAGGGCAAGGAAAATAAAGGAATCTATCCCACGTCCGCAAATCTGACCACGGATCTGCATTCACTGGGACAGTATTTTCAGCAAGGTGAACGGGTTTTGTTTGAAACGTTTTTAACATTGGACAAGACAACATCTGATACTAAAATTCCAGAGATAGAGGGCGATCCGGATCAACTGAATTTTGTGGCCGGACAGGATCTGCATGCGGTCAATCAAAAAGCCTATCTCGGAACAAAGTACGCGCATTATGAAGGCGACCTCCCCAATATGACGCTGAGTGTGCCCGAACGCAATGAATATGTGTTGGGACAATTGTTTTATTTCTTTGAATTTGCCGTCGCGGTGAGCGGTCTGCTTTTGGATGTCAATCCGTTCAACCAGCCCGGTGTGGAAGCGTATAAGAAAAATATGTTTGCGCTGCTGGGCAAACCCGGATTTGAAGACCGGAAACAGGAACTGGACGATAAAATAAAGGGCGAGTCGTGAATAAATTTGACAAACAAATCCTGGTCATCGACCGCAAAACATTGTTCGGCGATTCCGGATTTCAGGGATTTTCCGATGCCGGCCGCGTTGATTATTACAGCCGCATTCAGGAAAACTATCTGTACAAACGACGCGGCGATATGGAGGAAAATCCGGAGTACAAGCAGCCGATTGCCTATGTGTTGATCGTCAATCCTGATGAAAAAAAAGTATTTGCCTATCAGCGCGCCGGTGATGAAAATTATCATGAAAACCGCCTGCGCGGCAAATGGTCCTGGGGCATCGGCGGGCATATTGATCACATTGATTCTGAAAACGGCGATCCGATCATGACCAGTCTCAAACGTGAACTGGAGGAAGAAATCGGATTGCTTGACTATGATGAGCCCAAACTGATCGGATACATCAACGATGATCTGACCCAAGTCGGCCAGGTGCATTTCGGACTGTTGTTTATCGTTGAAACCGACAAAGCCGTCAATGCCATGGACGCCGAGATCTCCTGGGGCGGATTCGTTAATCTGGACAAATTGAAAGAAATCAAGGATTCTCCAGACACCCGTGTCGAATCCTGGTCCGAGATCAGCTTTACACCGCTGCAGGAATTGTTGTAAAAAAACAACAATGCGGGATAAAAAAATTCTTGCACTTTATAAAAAATTTAAATACATTAAAAGACTTGATCAGAACCGGCGGCGTAGCTCAGCTGGTTAGAGCAGTGGAATCATAATCCACGTGTCCGGGGTTCGAATCCCTGCGCCGCTACTTGTTTTTAATTACTATCGGCTGCTGATTTTAGTTTAAGCAGCGAACAAAAACGAACAAGACGAACTGATACTGGATTTTCTTAAAACTTTCAAACTGCAATGCTGTCAGAATAACCTCACGTGAGAAGGGTCGGATAATCTTCAAGTATTTCCTCGAACGTATTACCACCGGCCAGGTGCTCCCGGGATGGTGCTTGCCCAAACCCGTGTTCCACTGATGACGGGCTTGCTGTGACATATTTGAGGATTGATTGAAATACGCTCATTCATTCGAGTTGCTCCTTAAAAAGAAATTTGCCTTCATTAATATGATGTTTGTTTTTTAACATCTTAATTCTGCATTATTCATTATTAATTGCCTTTAACTGCTACCTTTGATACAAATTGTCTGGTAATTTGTCACGCTTGAACGGTTGCGGTTGTGTTCACTATTGACTTTTATCGGCGGTCCGGGCCCCAACGGAGGCGTTGCTATTATCTCGTTCCCGATTTAGGCCGGGAACGTCTGTCGGCTCCGACTTGCATGATTCAGACGGTGATGCTCCGCATCGCTCATAGTCCGCAGATTCCGCCATAGCCGCACGATATGAAAACATAGGGGATACTTTTCCTTTTAAATCACAAAATAGAGGAGTGAGATTTAGCCGTTAGCTATTGGCTGTCAGCATTTATCTGACCCCTGTGGCGTGGAGATTGTGCACGTACACGGATTTGAGCTATGGAGTTTGAGCTTTGAAATATCCAACTGGAGCTTTGAAACAATGGATTGTGCAAAATAGATGATGATTGTCGGTGTTTATTTTACGAGTGCAATGTTTTTGCAGCCTTGAGGAACTTGCTCATTATGCATCATTTATTACTCGAAAATCTCCGATAAAAGTACCCGAACAGGGAAAGTATTTAATTTGATTATTAATGTATAAAAAATAAACGCTTAACCATTGTTTGTGTTCTCGATGGCTTGTCGTTCTGGAGAATTGTATTAATATTTTTAGAAATACATCAAAATAATTTAAAAAAGCATTGACAAAGAAATAAAAAATTTGTATGTTTGCTCAAAGGATTGAGCAATATTGTGCCTACAGAACGGAGTATTGATGGATAACAATCATGTGAATCTCGAAACCATTGCAAATAATTGTACTGTTTCTCCTTCCACTGTATCGCGAGTGCTCAATGGTAAAGCCACTCAATATCGCATCAGCAAGCAAACCGAAAAACGCATTCTCTCCGAAGCCAGAAAACTTAATTATATTCCTAATCCTATGGCTCGCGGCCTCAGGATGCAAAAAACCTTGATAATAGGCCTAATCATCCCCGATATTTCCAATCATTTTTTTTCCAGTATTGCAAAAAGTGTGGAAGGGTTTACACGTAAAAACGGCTATTCAATTATGCTGTGTGATTCACAGGAGAATGAAGAACTTGAACAGGATTCTCTCATTTTAATGCAGAATCGTAAAGTAGATGGTTTGATTGTCGCTCCTGTCGGACTGAATTCTCAGGCTCTTGAGAGCTTTCAGAAAGGCGGTACACCTGTCGTTGTGATTGATCGGTATTATTTCAATTCTGATTTGCCGTATGTGGGTTCGGATAATTTTCAGGGTGCCTATGATGCCGTAAATTATATGATTAAATGTGGTCATCGAAGAATTGCCGTCATTCAGGGTATACCCGGAACGGTCCCGAATGAAGAACGAATCAGAGGCTATACTCAAGCACTGAAGGACAATAATATCGAAGTGGATAGATCCCTGATCGTTGGAGATAGTTTCGGCGATCAGAACGGGTATTTTGAAACCAAAATACTATTACGAAATGAGTTACCTCCCACTGCTATTTTTGCTATGAGCAATCTCATCTCTCTTGGTGTCCTGCGCGCCCTTTATGAAGAAGGATTAAGCATACCAGATGATATATCCATGGTCGCTTTTGATGAACAACCCTACTCTGAATTTCTTAAAACGCCGATGACAACGGTAGAACAAAAGAATTTTGAGCTGGGTCAAATGGCCATGCGACTCTTGTTTGATCAAATCGAAACTAACCGTATTTTTTCCTCAAAAAGCATCTTGTTACCTACTACTATGATTAAGAGAAATTCTGTTAAAGAAACTATAAAGGAGGTGAACGGAAAATAACAGATAAAAAAATGCTTTTAACCGAGTCCGGGCAAGGAATACGGCTAAAAGCATTGATGTAAACAGGATAAATACATAGAGATGTTTTCATCCCGAGTATCTATTAATATAGCCACTTGGCCTGAAAATTCAAAGAGTTTTTTAACCCACCTCTATTGTATAATCCAAAGCTGCATTAATAACTTTGTCTTTCTCGTACCATCGTGAAAAGACGACTGCACGGCAGATAATTACAGGCAGCTATCTGCTGGCAGAACATTTCTTTTTAACCAACAACCAAGGAGGATTGGACATGCGTAAAAAACGTTTGCTCCTTTTAATGGTGTGGATTGGCATACTTGTGTTGACTGTTTTTCCGCTGGATAATTATGCGGCGACCACAGGTAAAATTGCCGGAAAGGTGATTGATAAAAATACACAAGAACCTTTACCGGGTGCCAATGTCGTTATCGAAGGAACAAAAATGGGGGCTGCGACGGATTTGGAAGGTGAGTATTTCATCATTAATGTGCAGCCGGGAATCTATGCGGTGCGTGCGACGATGATGGGATATACCGTTGTCACAAAAACAAATGTTAGAGTTGCTGTGGATCAGACAACAACGATTGATTTTGAATTAGAGCCCACTGTAATCGAAGGCCAACAAATATCCATTGTTTCTGAGCGTCCTGTGGTTGATAAAGATATTACAGGCAGTCAGGAGATTATGGATGCCGGCTACATTGAGAGAGCTCCAATTGCTGATTTAAGTGGCGCCTTGAGTCAAAAAGTGGGTGTTTATAATACCGGTGAAACCACTTATTTTCGCGGCGGCCTGGCCTCGGAGGTGAATTACAAGGTTGACGGTGCTTCTTTAAACAGTGGGCTTTTATCTGATAACTGGCAACGATTAAACACAACGGCCATGCAGGAAGTTAAAGTGATGACAGGCGGGTTCAATGCTGAATATGGTAATGCGATGTCCGGTGTTGTTAATGTTGTCACTAAAGAAGCTTCCCGGCAAAAGCAAAATTTTCATGGTAAATTCAATTATCGTATGCGACCCGCTGGTCAGTATCACTGGGGCCCCAATATGTACAGTGATGATTTGTGGAAATATACAAATTTTGACAAAGAATACTGGGAAGGTACATTGGAGGACCCGGCACAACGTCAGAATTACGCCAATTATTTCAAGCGTTTCTACGGTTGGGATGGCGAAACCGTGCCCTCTGCGGATCAATTGCTGGACACGTACAGAGAACAGATCACACCCGATGATGTGTTAGGCGACTATACCGAACGTGCCGAGCATGAAATTGAAGGCACACTTTACGGCGCCTTGACGGAGAATTTTACACTGTTGCTTACCGGACGCTATAAACGCGGTGTTAATATTTTCCCGCAGGCTCACGCTTACAATCCAGAGTACAACGCACAGGCAAAATTAAACTATTATTTTTCCTCGAACAAAAAGCTTACGCTGAATGTGCTCAGAGGATGGTATAAAAGTGCGACCTATACCGAGAGCAATTGGAATAATATGGAATCTTCTCAGGAAGCGCGCTGGCAACCGAATGCGGATGTACGCTCTCCCTATGACAACAAAGCTTATGCTCCCTGGGGCGGTTATTGGTTAAAAGGACCTCAGGAAAAAACAATTAATATGGCAACGTTGAAATGGCAGCATACGCTGAGTCCGGCTACATTTTACACCGTGCAGTTTTACCTACCTGGCTGATGATATGACTGAATTGCAGGATTATTCAAAACTTGAAACATCAACCGAGCAAATGGGCTGGGGCGACAGTTGGTTTGATCTCTCCGGTAATTTCCGACTGGAAGCCCGGCAGATTCAGGTGAATAACTACAGTAACAGCAAGGTGTTCAATGCACGCGCTGATATGACGAGTCAGATTCATAAAGCTCATCAAATCAAAGGTGGCGCTCAGTTCAAATTTTATGATGTGAATTACGAGCATTATTACATGGAGTTTCCTGCCGGCGATGTATGGCATCTGGATAATGTGTTCGACGGCACGCCTATGGAAGGGGCAATGTATATCCAGGATAAAATGGAGTATGAAGGCCTGATTGTTAATATCGGTTTGCGCATGGATGCATTTAATGCCATGCATAAATATGCCGAGAGCATTTATGATCCGCTCGCTTTTCAGGAACACAACGGCGGAGACGGCGCGCCATCCAATACGGCTCCCATCTGGCAGTCCTATATGGAAAAGAAAGAGTGGTTTGCCTATATTCCGGGTGTGAGCAGTGATTATATGGGAGCATTCGATGGGCAGCGCAATGACAAGATGACAGTGAATTCTGAGTGGAAGTTTGCACTCGCTCCGCGTCTGGGATTGTCATTCCCGATTACGGAAGAATCCAAGTTGCGCTTTAATTACGGCCATTTTTATCAGCGTCCCTCCTGGGCAAAAGTATTGGGTTTTCCAACCAGCTGGTATGAAAGTGCTCCCTTGGCTTCTGTGCGTATGGATCAATGGCAGGGATATTATGGTCATCCCGGACTTGATTATGAAAGAACCATCCAGTATGAAATCGGATATGATCAAAACTTTTTTGATATATTTCGAATTGCGGCCACAGCATATTATAAAGATGCCAGCCGTTTAACCCGCTTTTCACACAACAGTTCATACAATCGATCGGGCGGCGGTTTTGCTTCTACCGGCTGGGGCTCTGGTAATTTTACAACATTCTCCCATTCCAGAAATATTGCCAATGACGGTCATGATAATATCTTTTATACCAATAATGCTTACAAGGATATACGAGGTATTGAACTCACTGCTGATAAACTCTTTAATCAACGCTGGTCAGCCAGTTTAACCTTTGATTATGGATTGAGCTCTGGTGGTGCTGCCGGCTACAGCTGGTATTACGAAAATGCAGATCGGGCAAATCAACCTCATACCTATGACGAACGGAAAACAACCTGGCTGAGCAATATTGTGCTCAAAGGGCAGGTCAATTATGTAACACCCGGTGAATGGGTGAACGGTATTTTAGGTGATATTTCGGTGGGTCTGTACCATGAATACTTTTCCGGTCCTGAATACACCTGGTATCCCAAGGATTTTACAGGGTTGAAAAAACCGAACAACAGACGCTGGTATCCCCACAATCGCACTGATTTGAAATTTGTAAAACGGTTTCCTCTTGGTGCTGTCACACCGGTCATTGGCGTGGAAATTTTTAATCTGTTTAATAACTATGACAGATTGCTGCTGGGCGGTGAAGAATTGGATGCCTGGGAAGAAAACCAACAAGTACCGAAGGATTGGCGTTCTGAAGAAGAAGCTGTTTGGCGGTTTTACAATTCTATCAGTAATCCAAAACGGATGGTGTATTTTAATCTAAGCCTTGAATTTTGATACCCCTCATGCCGACACTCTCTATGACGTTAATTGATTGGTTATTATGATAGGAGATATTCAATGAAAATTCGAATAACAAAATATTTCGCAACGGTCATTTTGTTAATTGTACTCTTGTTCACACAGGTTTATGGAGCAGGATTCAATTACAAAGAATTGACCCGATCCAAATTATGGGCCAGAATCTGGAATACATCCGCCGTAGGTCAGCCTACGTTGAGTGGTGAAGAATACTACAAGTTCGATTATCCCGGACATGTACTGGGCGCCAATCTGAATGACCACTATGGTATGTGTGAACACTCGGGCTGGATGGCATGGGCTAATGTGGATGGAGCGGGTACCCCGTTCCGTGTGACGATGACCTATGATCCCAATCCGACTTATATTTCACCTATGGAGGATTCCCAGCTGATTACGAATCACAATATGCAGGATCCTTCCGTGAAAGCAGAGGAAATGGTCACAGGTTCATGTCTTATCGTCGAGTATGGTGTAGAGATGCATTTCAAAGCGATGTCGTGGAGTTATCCGAAATATGATGACTTTATTATTTACGAGTATACTTTGAAAAATACCGGTGATCATGACATAACCAACTTTCGTTTTTCTCCTACTGCAGAAATTAATATCGCAAATCCGATTGCGGGCGGATGGAGAGATGATGATCAATACGAGTGGTCCATTGAACATGAAGCATTCTATTTTCATGATGATGTGTTATGGGATACTGAAGGAAATCCGGTGACTCAGACATACGGTCTGACTCAAAGCGACAAGGCGGAACCGGCTGATATTTTTGCGCCGGCTTCGATTAACCATGAATTCCGGGCTCCCCAGTATTTTACGTACTATTGGCTGGATAAACCGGAAAAGTCGGATCCTACAGAACGCGACCATATGAACATTGTCGATAAAAACAATCTGAACCAGGAATCGAATCGTGTTCAGCCGGATCCCATGAATGACAATCCGGAAGTCGATTTCGATCCGGATAGCTACATCCTGGCGTCACTGGAATATGATCAGCCCTTACCACCGACTGCTGAAGATGGTACGCCGCTTGACGCAGAAGCCGCTCGTCTGGGGCTTGACATAGCTGAACGCACCCGGTATGAACGAGAAATTGATTACCTTTACACCACCGGGCCTTATGATCTTCCTCCCGGAGAGGAACTCAAATTTGTCATGGTTGTCGCCTGCGGTATGATGGACTTTGAACGGGTTGCAGAAGGCGGCGTGGAGAATGAAGCTCATCTGCCGGACGGCGCTGATAGTTTGTGGAAACACATTGCCGCTGCACAGGAATTGTACAGCCGTGATTATGAATGCCCGGATCCGCCTCCGACCCCGACAAACGGTATGAACACGCTGGTATTAACACCTCAGCCGTTGGGCATGAAAGTACAATGGCCTCAAGTCCCGGATACCTATGTCGATCCTGATTTTAACGTCAATGATCTGGCCGGTTATCGGGTCTATCGTTCTTCTTTCCGAAACGTAGGACCCTGGCAACTGGTGGAAGACATTCCATTAGCCGATGTGGAGATAGAAGACGGTCTTGTCACGTTTAACGATGATGGTCTTCAGCTGGGTGTCGGTTATTATTACGGTGTCACCACTTACGATACCGGACATGATGAACCCTGGCCGCATGATCCGACAATGACCGAGGTACCGTCATTGGAAAGTGGGCTTGTGAACGCAAATTCCGACCCTGTCTATCCGCAGACTGATCCCAGTGATAATATGGATGACATACGCGTATATCCCAATCCATTTATTCAGCACAGTCAGCTCACCGGAGAAGGGGAAGGCAACCGTATCGAGTTTGTCAATGTACCCTCTATCTGCACCATCCGCATCTATACACTGGCGGGTGAACACATCCGTACCATTGAACATGATGACGGCAGCGGCGATGAACCCTGGGGGTCCAGAGTTCTGGGTGACTATCAGGTAAATAAATACCTGCAGTTCGTAGCTCCCGGACCGTATCTGTTTCACGTTGAATCGCATGTGCCCGGTCATGAGGGTGAAGAAAAGATTGGCAAATTCGTGATTATCAAATAAAAGGAGCCTTTCCCTGAAAATCGGAGGAATGAACGATGAAGATAAAATTCTATTTTGCTGTTTTGATATTATTATTATTCACTTGGTCTTTATCCGCTCAAACACCAAGAGATCCCATGGCGGGCATTGACCCACCTGATTTTAATCGAGTGGGGCAAACCGGCTGGCAGTTTTTACATCTTCCAACCACCGCCAGAACTGCGGCTATGGCAGATGTAAAGAGCGGCCTGATTCATAATGATGCATCAGCCATTTTTAACAATCCGGCCAACATGGCGGAAGTTGAAAATCTGGATGCAAGTTTTACACAAATCAATTACATAGCCGATATTTCCTATATGACCGCTGCCCTGGCTAAAAATTTCGGTGCCTGGGGCAACTTTGGTGTGTTTTTCGCTAATCTTGATATTGGTGAAATGGTTCGAACCCAAAATGTCTATAATGAATTTCTCGGGTCTACCGAACGCAGCGGTGATCTGGGGACATTTACAGCCGGCGATGTCATGATCGGTCTGGCTTATGCCAGAAATGTAACAGACAGGCTTTCCATTGGTGGAAATGTCAGCTATATCGAAGAAAATCTTGCCGATACTGAGGTAAAAAACTGGAATACCGATTTTGGCCTCTATTATCGGACAGGTTTCAAGTCGCTGCGGCTCTCCATGGTAGCGCGAAATTTTGGACCGGATACTGAATTTGCGGGCTTTAATGAGCTTTACGGTGTGCCGCAGAGTGTGCGGATGCCGATCAATTTCAGACTCGGCATCGGGTTCGATCCCATCCCGGCGAGTGAAGATAATCCGCATGAACTTTCAGTCTACCTGGAAGGTGTGCATCCGAATGATGGGCCTGAGCGGGTTCATGCCGCACTGGAATATAAACTCATGAAGGTTCTTTCGATTCGTGGTGGATACAAATTCAACTATGATGAACAGGGCCTGACTCTCGGCGGCGGTGTTCACTTTTATATGGGCGGTATGAGTGGACGTATCGATTATGCTTATCTCGATTACGGCCGCCTGGATACTGTTCACATGTTCAGTGTCGGATTTGCAATGGACTAGGCACCTTTGGTTTTGCAGCAGGCTGCCCGGTATTGTTTTCCGGGCAGCCTATATTTAGTTTCTCTTTGATTTATGGCAGCATCTTGAAAACAGCCCGATACAATGGACGGTTGTGTGAGGAGGTCTATGACATATCTGTATCGCAAAGCAATATTCAATGTCAATTCAGGAAACGCGAATTTGAAAATAGGTTTAATTGCATTCGCTATTGTCGCTATTCATAGCTGTCTTGTACATGCGGACACTGGTTTTTATTCTGAAACTGCAGAGCCAGTAGAAAAAAACGTTGCCGGCATCCCCGTGATTTTCGATACAGACCTGACTCTGGATGTGGATGACGCTGGGGCGCTGGCCGTGTTACATGGCCTGCAAACCGAGAGCAAGGTAAACCTGTTGGGCGTTTGCTATAATGAAGTACATCCGTTGGGGCCGTCTGTGATCGATGCCATCAATACTTATTACCACCGTGGTAACATCCCCATTGGTATTTACAAGAATTACGCGAATGATTTTAAAGATCCGAATCCATCCGATTACTTTAGCCACGAGCGTAACTTTGACGTTGATGATATGCCACATGATCCGTTTGATAATATTGTAGGCTGTGCGATAGCGGTATATAAACATATACTGAAAAATCAGGCTGACAACTCGGTTGTTATTATCAGTGTTGGTTTTCTCAATAACTTGTATGACCTGTTAAATGATCCGGAGGGTTATGCCCTGGTGGAAAAGAAAGTCAAACTGCTGGTTGCAATGGGTGGTCTACATAATGACGGTTTTAACTTTACCCGGCATGGCCTTGTGGATCAGACTCAATATGTACTTGAAACCTGGCCGGGTACTCTGGTTACCACCCAGGTGGGTGGAAAGATGATAACGGGTGAAACTTTGACTGCCATCACGCCGGTAAGCAATCCCGTCAGACGTGCATACGAACTGGAATGGAAACAGGGACCCGACGTGGGCCGCTCCAGCTGGGATCAGGTAGCTGTACTTTATGCTGTATATGGGACTGAGTATTACGATGAAAAATGGAAAGGTGGAGGGAGTCTGAGCAACGGATACACCTGGAAGTTTAAAAAAGGTCACAGAGGATATGCCGCGCCCAAAGATGATAAACAGATTGAAGAAGAAATCGAACGCCTGATGACCCTTGCACCATAAACATAGAGTAGGCTTGAATGAAAATGAACCGGGCTAACGGGCGAAAAATATGATCCTAATACAAAAAGTCTGTGTTTTAATTTAATAGATTTATAACGATACGGAGGAATAATGAAACGTTCAACCACAGGGAGTCTGGCATTTTTGATGATTATTTGCCTAACCCTTCAAATATGGGGATTTCCGCCCCCTTTTGATCAGCCGAACAAAATGATTACACTGACAAAAGAGGAGCTTCAGGACAAAATTAAAGGTGCATGGGCAGCGCAAACCATCGGTGTTACCTTTGGCGGACCTCTTGAATTTGTCTACAACAGTACAATGGTACCTGATTATAAAGAGGTGCCCTGGTACGATGGTTACCTGAAAAAAACGTTTGACGAGTGGCCGGGATTGTATGATGATATTTATATGGATTTGACCTTTGTTCAGGTATTTGAAGATCAGGGGCTTGATGCCCCGGCGCAAGCGTTCGCTGATGCATTCGCGAATGCGGATTACAAGTTATGGTTTGCCAACCAGGTCGCTCGTAATAACGTGCTAAACGGAATAAAACCTCCCGAGTCCGGACACTGGCTGAACAATCCCTGTGCGGATGACATTGATTTTCAGATCGAAGCTGATTTTGCCGGAATTATGTGTCCCGGTATGGTCAATGCAGCCTCGGAGATTTGTGACAAGGTCGGACATATAATGAATTACGGCGACGGCTGGTATGGCGGTGTGTACGTGGCTGCCATGTATTCTCTGGCGTTTGTTTCTGATGATATCGAATTCATTGTGGAGGAGGCTCTCAAGACCATTCCACCTGAAAGCAAATTTGCTCAGACCATCAGCGATGTCATTGCATGGCATAAAGAAAATCCGGATGACTGGAAAGACACCTGGTTCAAGGTGCATCGTAAATGGTCTCAGGATATCGGATCGCCCTTTGGTGTGTTTGAGCCTTTTAACATCGATGCAAAGATTAATGCAGCCTGGGTTGTCATGGGATTGCTTTATGGTGATGGTGATTTTACAAAGACATTTGAAATTTCCGGACGCTGCGGCGATGATGCTGACTGCAATCCGGCGACTGCAGGCGGTATACTGGCAACGGTTACCGGATATGATAACATCCCGGAGTTTTGGAAACAGGGTCTTGATGAGGTTGAAGATATTGATTTTAAATATACGACGATTTCCCTGAATAAAGCTTACGAGTTGTCGTACAAACATGCGTTGAGTGTGATCGAGAGAAACGGCGGTGATATGGATGAGAGCAAAGTAACTATTCCATACCAGCCTCCCGAAACTGTGCCGCTTGAAGTGGCGTTTGAAGGGCATTATCCACGCAAAAAGATTGATCTGAAAAAAGACCTTGAGGATGAGACAACATTCAAATTCAACGGCAAAGGATTTGTGGTAACGGGTGAGGCGGTCAAAAAAGGCGAAAACAATTATACCTTTGATGTTGAGGTGTATATTGACGGTGAACTTGATGATACAGTATCACTGCCGACCAATTTTACCACACGCAGATTTTATCTGTTCTGGAAATATCAGTTACCCATGCAAGCACATGAGGTGAGGTTAAAGGTTCTGAATCCCACTGATCAGGCAGTCATTGCTCTTGGTAATGTGCTGGTTTACCGTGATAAACCATATAGAGTGGAATTTTAATAATAGCCTGCACAGAACAGACTGATGCTGAACATTCTGTTCACTGTCGCCCTGTTTGCTATCGAGGTTAAAATGAAAACCGGAATCCTTTATAAAAGCTTTTTTAACGATCTGACGAGTGCGGCTTTACAAAAACAGAAAGAATAGTATTATGGTAGGTCAGGATACATCGCATAAAGATAGAGTAAACCAGGCGATTAATCATCGGAGACCGGACAGAATGCCCAAAGATTTTGCAGCGGTTCCGGAAGTATGGCAGAAACTGGGAGAATATTTTTCGACGCAGGACCGTAAAGTGATTCTGGAAAAATTGGGTGTTGACTGCCGGATTGTCTATTATGATAATTTTTGTCATCATCCCGATGTGGATCAGACATCTGTTGTGGATATGACAGCTTCGCAGGAACGTTCTTCTCTAAGCGGTATGTGGCGCAAGATGGAGCCTGACGGCAGCAATCGCGATATCTGGGGCGCGCATCGCAAAAAGGTCAAGACGCCTTTTGGCGAATTGGACGAGTTTGCTTCTTATCCGTTGCAGAATGCACAGAGTGTTGATGATTTGAAAACATACAAATGGCCGGAGCCGGATTGGTGGGATTTTAGTACCTTGAATGCATATATCGATGACCTCAATGATCACGCAATCTATAATATCCGCTATCGTCTGGGGTCTTTTTTTGAGACAGCCTGGTCTCTCTATGGGTTTGAAAAATTCCAGCTGGATTTGATGCTGAATCCGGATATGGTTCGATATGTCCTTGACAGAATTGCTGTGGTCCATCTTGAGAATCTGAAACGGGTACTGGATACAGCAGGGAATAAGATTGATATTGTCTATTTTTATGATGATGTCGCTTCTCAGCAGAGCCTGCTCATTGGTCCGGATTTGTATATGGAGTTTATACAGCCATATCATCAAAAGGTCATTGATATTGCATCACAATATAACAAGCCGACCATGATGCATTGCTGCGGTTCAATTTATCCCTTGATTGAATCGTTTGTTGATATGGGATTAAAGATACTGAATCCAATCCAGCCTTCAGCCCGGGATATGCATCCCGAAAAACTGGCAAAAGAATTCGGCGGCCGCATCTCATTCCATGGCGGAATCGATGTACAGCAATTCCTGCCCAGGGCCACACCGGAGCAGGTTAAGGATAAAGTAGAAAAGACAGCCAGTCTATTGGGCGAACACGGCGGCTATATACTGGCCGGGTCGCATCATTTGCAGGCAGATACCCCTGTGGAAAACATACTGGCCATGTATGGCGTGATATGATTAGAAAAAAGATTGAAATATGAACGGCTTTTTCAACAGAAAGGCAGAGTGATGGGCAAAGTAACCGTTGTCGGCAGCTATATTGTTGCTCTTGTGATTGATACGGATCGAATCCCCGTGGAAGGCGAGACTGTAATGGGACGGAATTATCATATGACGCACGGCGGCAAAGGATCGAATATGGCGGCCTGCGCAGCTCGTCTCGACGCGGATACAACATTTATGGGTAAAATCGGCAGAGATAACTTTGGCCGGCAGTTCCTGGACTTGCTGCAATCGGAACATGTCAGCAGTGAAGGCGTGCTGTATTCTGATACGTTACCCACCGCAGTCGGATTTATCGTTTTCAGCGCAAGCGGCACCAATCTGATTGTTATAGACAGCGCGGCCAATAATGAGTTTTCGCCTTTTGATGTAAAAGCGCATAAATCTATTATTGAATCTTCCGATGTTATTATCTCACCGTTGGAAATTCCTCTGGATACCGCTCTGGAAGCGGCGCGAATTGCCAGGGCAAATAATACGAAAAGTATTCTCAATCCGGCGCCTGCTGTAAATATGCAGGATAAGGATCTGAGCAGTGTCTTTGCATTGACGCCGAACGAAACCGAAGGCCGGGTGTGTCTGGGATTAAAGCCGGATGATCCCATCAGCAATACAGATCTTGCCGGGGCTTTGCTGGACCTGGGAGCCGAAAACATCATCCTGACTTTGGGTGAAAACGGCGTGCTCTGGGCCAGTCATCGCGGTGTTTCAATGTTCCCGGCTCTGAACGTACAGGTCGTTGACAGTGTGGGGGCAGGAGATGCGTTTAACGCCGGGTTGGCTGTGGGATTGAGTGAAGACAAGCCGATTGAACAAGCCATTGCCATGGGTATTACCACCGCTTCTCTCTCGACTCAAAAGCGTGAAACCATCGAATCTTATCCCTGGCGCAAAGAGGTGGAGACGAGGATAAGAGAAATCTTGATCAGCCAATAATATAAAGGAAGTTTGCCATGATGCTTATCGCAGGATTTTCGTTGGTCTTAATTGCAGGATTTTTTCAAGGTTCTTTTGTTCTTCCCATGACATTGACAAGAAAATGGGAATGGGAGCATTCCTGGGGCACATTTTCCCTGTTTGGAATGCTGATATTCAATTGGCTGTTGGCCTTTTTGCTCATTCCTGAAATCTTGACGATTTATCAATCCGTTGAAAGCAAGGATATCATTACACTGATTTTGTTTGGCGCCGGATGGGGTGTGGGTGCCATACTTTTCGGGCTGGGTATGGACAAACTGGGCATGGCGCTCGGATATCCAGATTATTATGGGACTCATCGCCAGTCTTGGTGCCCTTATCCCGATGAGCATATTTTTCCCTGAAACATTGCTGCAGCCGAGAGGTCTGGTGCTGCTGGCCGGCATGGCATTGACAGTTTTAGGGATTGTCTTGTGTTCCAGAGCAGGCGCCAGGAAAACACCTGTATCCGCGGCATCCAAAGTCGATGCCAAAGCGTTTGCGAGCGGACTTTTAATTGCGATATTCGCCGGAATTCTATCCTGTCTCCCCAATGTGGGAATGGCTTTTGGCACCAACGTGATCCGTGCGGCCCGGTTGTCCGGTGTATCTGACACGTTTTCCGGCAATGTGGTCTGGGCGCTTTTCTATACAATCGGTTTTGCTGTAAATTTTGCATACTGTGTATTTTTGATGCTGCGGCGAAAAACCACCAGTCTGTTTTTTAATAAAGAAACCAAGCGCAATTTATTTCTAGCAGTCCTCATGGGCATTATGTGGATTGGCAGTTTTTATCTGTATGGTATGAGCACAGCCAAACTGGGTCAATGGGGTGTGATCGTGGGCTGGCCCCTGTTCATCACGTTGTCAATTGTGATTGGAAATCTTTGGGGGATTTGGCGAGGCGAATGGAAGCAGGCTTCACCCAAAGCAAAAAAAATGCTTTATCACGGGATTGCTGTGTTGATTGCTGCAGTGATTGTGGTTGGAATCAGTAATTCGTTATAGAATAAATGATCTCTGATACTGTGGAGGAAAAGATGCGGTCGATTTTATTATGTGTGGTTGTTTTATTTTGCTTGTCACCGGACCATATTTTATACCCGCAACCGGATAATATGCAGTTTGTGGAGGCCGGCGAGTTTTTATACCATGTGGAATACCGCTGGAGGGAAGGGTTGACCCTGGATTCGCTTATTGTCGATGATCAGGGTATGCGGTACAGGTACAGTTGCGATGTAGATGTGCCTGCTTTTTACATGGACAAGAACGAGGTGACAAATGAAGACTTTAAACGGTTTCTTGATGCAACGGGTTATCAACCTCAATGGCCGGAAAATTTTCTAAAGCACTGGAAAAATGGTACGTTCCCGCGCGGACGTGGTGATCATCCGGTTGTATGGGTTTCTCTTCAAGACGCTCAGGCCTACGCCGAGTGGGCGGAGAAAAGACTTCCCACCGAGGTTGAATGGCAAAAAGCAGCTCAGGGGCCGAATGGGCTTGACTGGCCCTGGGGGAATATTTATGATCCTGATAAAGCGAATATGGATTCAGATGCTACAAAGCCAGTCGGCAGTTATCCTAAAGGCGCCAGTCCCTACGGATGCATGGATATGGCAGGTAATGTGTGGGAATGGACAGATTCATTTTCATCCGATGGTTATCATTTCTTTTGCTGGATCCGTGGCGGCAGTTACTTTTTTGCAAAAGGCAGCCGCTGGTATATGCAGGGTGGCCCGATTACAACCTATCAGCGCGCGAAATTCTGGCTGATGACACCTGCATTAAACCGGAGTGCATCAATTGGTTTTCGTTGTGTACAAGATATTGATTAAATGAATCAGACAGTATTACTTAATTTTTGAGGACTTTTAATGAGACCATATAAAGTATTTGGGTTAGGTTCTTTGATTTTTTTGATGTTTTTGAGTCAAATTTCAGCTGCCCCTCGTCTGAGTTTATTGCCGGACAGGCAGAATTTGCGAACGATTGTATTCGAAAATGAAACTGTGCAATATACTCTGCTCATGGACAAGGGCATCCAAATAACCGGCTGTATCGACAAAACGACGGGTACTGATATCTTTGAAAAAAATCCGCCTTTGAATGTCCTGTCGGCACGCGATCCTCTGGGGCTTGACGATGTGGGGTATCAGCTGTTCACTGTAGAGACTTTAAAAGCAGATGAATCGGTCTCTGTTGTTATTGTACAGAAATCGAGTTATGTGGAAAACCCGATTGTCATCACCCACACGTTTACGCTGGGAGCCGGCTCTGAATTGTCCTGGAACGTGAGCCTCAAAAACACGGCAACCGGCGGCCGTGCCTATCGCGATCCGCTGACCAAACGCACGTTGCTGACGTTCCCGTTTATCCAGAAATTGCAGTTGGGCAACGGTGAAGATATGCATTATCTCATCCCGACGCAGAACAGCTTTTTCTGTATCGACAATGCAGATGATCACATTTTTTATTTTACCAAAAGTTACGACCCGAAAATGCCCATTGATATTTTTAATCTGGAAAAAGATATGGGTTTTTATTTTCACGTGCTTTCCTCAGCCCTGGAATTCGACTTTGAGGATAAAGCAGATTTCAAATCAAAAATATTTGAATTGACGCAACGTCCCGGAGAGCAAACCGAGTTAATTTCATGCCGATTCGCACCGCATCGGGGAGACTGGCATGCCGCATTCCGTGTGTTCAAAGACTATATTCGTTCCAATTTTGATTTTACGTTTTACAAACGTCCTGTTCAGGAAAAATACCGGCAGCGTCTGATATCCCACTTTACATTTCTGTACGGACACGATATTTATGACCCGGAAAACAATGTATTTGACGTGAACCGGTTCCTGGATGAAGGAGAAGCAAATTTCGGCGGATATGATTATATGCTGCTCTCGGCATGATTATCAGCGTATGGGCATCGACAGCCGCGATCAGTGGGAGATGTATGAGGATCTGCCCGGCGGCCTAAATGGTGTCCGTGAACTGGTGGATAAAGCGCATGCACGCGATGTCCAGGTGTTTATTCCCTACAAACCCTGGGATATTATGAATAAGGATAAAAACCATTTTAAAGAAGAAGCAAAAATTGCCAAAGCTATCGGCTCGGACGGTGTGTTTCTGGATACCATGGACGAATCGGATAAAATGTTTCGAGAAGCACTGGACGCGGTCAATCCTGATAATGTCTTTGTCAGTGAAGGACGCCCCGATCTGGATGCCGCACAATTGGTGACCGGCAGCTGGAACCAGCAGGGCAATGCCACTAACAGAATGCCGAATGTGGATCTGCTCCGGTTTATTATCCCGGAACATAATGTTCACAATATCAACCGCGGTGCGCGAAAACGTGATGAGCTGATTCTCAATGCCCTGTTTAACGGCACCGGATTTATTGTCTGGGAGGATATTTTTGGTGAAATCAACAACTATTCATGGAATGAGCGCATCATGATCAAACGCTACAATCGCATTATCCACGAAAACCGGGATGCCTATTTATCAGACTCACCGGTTCCGCTGGTCAGGGATTTTCGCGATGATGTGTATGTCAATAAATTCCCTGTGCACAACAAGTGTGTGTATCCGGTATATCAGCTCGACCGTGAACATATCAGCAGAAGCCTGGACAATCGGCTGATTGGCCCGTTCATGCCGGTCGACCACCCTGAATCGTGGCATTATGTTGATGTCTGGAATCACAAGGCCATACCCACTCAAAACTTTAAAGGAATGACCTGTCTGGCGTTTCCTGAAGAACCGACAGATGTTATGTCCTGTATTGTGGCTCTACCCTCCAATCTTCTGGTCGAGTCAAAGGGAACAATACTCGACATTTCGGCCAGGCAGCCGGTGGAAAATGCATCCCTGCATATCAATACAGTGGATAATCTGACCTTTTTAGAAGAAAATCAACAAATCATACCGGGTCATACCGGAAAAGTTGATATATCGGAATTGCAGCTTGATTTTCCGTACAAGGTGATTGTGAAATTGATGCAGGATGATATTCTGGTGGATGAGGTTATTGTGAACACCGGCTGGAAGCAGTTTGATACAAGCTGTTCCCCTGCAGCCCCGTGAGGATTTGCCTGTTGAGTCCCGAAAATTATGAACAGCGAGAGGAAAACAGTATGATTCATGATGCGGCAAGGTTAAATATCATTTTATTTCTCATAGCGGTGTGTATCCCCCTGCATGCTGCAGATAAAACTGAATCTCCCGGTCATATCGGGACTGAACCGCTGCCCGTTAAGGAAATCAGTTTTTATTCAGAATCTCTCCAGCGTGACATGTATATCAATATCGTTTTGCCTCGCGGTTACGATCAATCCGGTATGGACTATCCGGTTCTTTATCTCTGCCACGGATTGACTTCAAATTATCATGAATTTGAGCATGTGGGGGTGCCCGAGTACCTGAATTGTTTTGATATGATCGTCGTCATGGTGGATGTGGGCAATTCCTGGTATGTTAATTGGGCGCGTTCCGCAGACGGTCAGCACAACAATTATGCGGATCATGTGACACAGGATATCATCAACTATGTGGACAGCCATTATCGCACGATTGATAGCAGAAAAGGCAGAGCGATTAATGGTATTTCCATGGGCGGATTCGGCGCGATTTCTCTGGGACTTTCGCATCCCGAGCTTTTTTGTTCAATTGCCAGTCACAGTGGTGCCCTGACCTGGGCAGCCGGTCAGCGGGAGTTATTGGAAAACGATAAAGATCCCTGGGTGATATGGGAAAAGGCTTTACAGGACACAGTCACGCGTTACAATAATATTGATATTGATGGCTATTCGACCATACCTGAGCGGACCCCGAACGGTCAGATCTTTGTCAAACCGCAAGATGCTGATGCTGTTGATCCGTTTAAACTGGTTTTGCAGGTACCCAGAGACAGCTGCCGCATATCTACCTGATTGCGGAACCAAAGATCATTTGATAGAGGCCGCGCATAAATTTATGCAGCTGTTGATGGAGCATGATATTCCGTTTCACTATGGCCAGTCAGCCGGTGTGCATGAAGAGGATTATTGGGGCAGAGAAATGAGTATTTCCATGGCTGTACAGTATGCGGTCATGCTGAGAAATATTTGGGGCCATGAATTTGAGCGTTATGATCCCTATTTTGATAAAAACGGTGAGAAGGAATCTTTAAAATGAATTTTAGATTTTATAAAAACAAAAAATTAGAGGAGAAAAGAATGAAGAAAATGGTCGCAATGATCTTGCTCATGCTCTTATCTCTGATGTTGATGCAATGCTCACAACAGGAGGTAAAGACGATCCCGGTGGATGTGATGAAAGACAAAATCGCAGGCGGATGGGCCGGAAAGATGATTGGTGTCACTTATGGCTATCCCACAGAATTCAGAGCCCGGGGAACCACTTATGATGAAGAACTGGCGTGGGATGACGGACAAATTAATAATGCGCTGGAGCAGGATGACATGTACGTACAAATGAGCTTTATGATGACTATGGATGAACATGGAATGGACGCACCGGCGGAAAAATTTGCGGAATCCTTTGCCAATGCCGGGTATCCGCTCTGGTGCGCCAATGTAACGGCGCGCAAGAACTATTTTGACGGTATTATGCCGCCCATGTCCGGGCATCCCAAGTACAATATCTGGGCGGACGCCATTGATTTTCAAATCGAGGCTGATTTTATCGGATTTATGTGTCCCGGACTCCCGCAGACGGCCAATGCCTTTTGTGACAAAATCGGGCATATCATGAATTACGGCGATGGTGTGTACGGAGGCATGTTTGTATGCGGATTGTATTCGGAAGCGTTTTTTGAAAAGGATATCAAACTCATTGTTGAAAATGCTTTGAAAACCATCCCGGCTGAAAGCGGCTATGCGCAATGTATTCAGCATACTCTTGATCTCTATGAAACATATCCCGATGACTGGCGGGCTGCCTGGCAGGAGCTGGAAGAAAGATGGGGAGACACGGATATCAGCGGGCCTTTGAATCCCTTTAATATCGATGCAAAACTGAACGGCGCCTATATTGTCATGGGCCTGCTTTACGGGCAGGGCGATTTTGGCAAAACCATGGAGATTTCCATCCGCTGCGGTCAGGATTCTGACTGCAACCCGTCGAATGCTGCTGCGGTTCTGGGTATCCGCGACGGGTATTCAAGTATTTCGGAAGAATGGAAGGGCGGTATTCCGGCTATTGCGGATTCACTGTTTATTTTTACCGACTATTCTTTCAATAAAGTGGTTGATAACACGCTGGATTATGCGTTGCAACTGATCAAAGAAAACGGCGGAAATGTGCAAGAGGGTGTTGCGGAAATTGCCGTCCAGCCGCCCAAAGCGCCCAAGGATCTTGAGGTCTCGTTTCCTGATTTAAAAGCCTCCTACAAGTCTGCTATCACCGATCCGTCGTGGACCTGGAAAGGCAATTGGGAGACCGCCTCATTTGATAACTTTTTCGAAATGACATAAATAACAACAAAAACGGCCGGTGAACAGAATGCGGAGGCAATTTTTGAATTCACGGGCACCGGCGTTCTTTTGCAGGGAGCCTGGAATAAAGACCATGGCAAGGCGGATATTTACATCGACGGTGAGCTGGACCGCACCATTGACTGCTATTACTGGCTTGCCAACCAGGAAGGCTATCCCTTTGCTTACCTGTATCACAATGTCACGCTGCCTGAAGGTGATCATGAACTTCGACTCGTTGTTACCGGTGATAAAAATGAAAAAGCAACAGACAGTAAAATTACTATAAACGGTGCTATTGTATATGAAAAAAAATAAAATGATAGGACAAATATGAAGAAAATGATCTGGTTGATTCCAGCCGTGATTTTATTGTTAAATTGCGGGACAAAAAAAATACAAATCCCGGTGGAGGACGTCGAGAATAAAATTTACGCGTCCTGGCTGGGACAAATTGTCGGAAATATTTACGGGCTGCCCCACGAAAATGCCTATATTCAGGACCCCGGACCTGAGGAATTTCCTTACGGTTACAGAGATAATCTGGATCGTCTGGAACAAATTAACGGTGCATTTTCAGACGATGATACCGATTTTGAATACATGTATTTGTTGGCAATGGAAAAATACGGGCCGGATCCGAAATACAGTGAACTCACGCAGTCCTGGCTTTATCATGTCAGAGACCGGGTGTGGCTGGCCAATCGGGCTGCCCTGGGCGCCATGCATTACGGGTATACCCCGCCTGTCACGGGAATGCGTCGCTACAATCCGCACTGGTTTCAGATCGACCCGCAGCTTGTCAATGAAATCTGGGCCGTCACGGCGCCCGGTATGATTGATTATGCGACGGCAAAATCGGACTGGGCGGCGAGGATTACCAATGACGGCTGGGGTGTTGAACCGACGATACATTATGGTGCCATGTACGCTGCAGCATTTTTTGAATCAGATATCAACACACTCATCGATATCGGTGTCCAGGCGCTGCCTGCGAACAGCCGATTTGCGCAGACGGTTCAGGATATGAAAACGCTGCATCAGAAATATCCTGATGACTGGCAGGCGGCTCGACAGGAAATGGCCGAGACCTATTATCATAATGAGCCATTGGATACGAAAACCATCTGGAATGCCAATCTGAATGGTGCGTGCGGTATATTGGCGCTGTTGTATGGTGAAGGCAATTTTCAAAAAACACTTGATTTATCCTGCGCCATCGGATTTGACGCCGACAATCAGGCGGCAACCCTGTCCGGTCTGCTTGCCATCATTGTCGGGATTGACGGCATTCCGCGGGATCTGTTGTACCCGATTGAGGAATGGCAGGAACCATTTAATGATTTTTATAAAAATGTTTCCCGACACGATCTTCCGGATGTGGGATTGAGAGCGACAGCTCAGCGCATGGCGTTGCAGGCTGAAAAAATAATTCTTGCTCATGGTGGAAAAAAAGTAAAAAAGAACGGTCAATGGTTCTATCAAATTAATCAAACCGCTGATTTCTCTGTACCGATGGAACTTCCGAATGCCCCGATGCCGTTTATCGAGGTTGGACAGGACGTAAATTACACGGTTTTTGTTACAGGTGGACAAGGGTCAATAGACTGGAAAATTATCGAGGGTCAATTACCGGAAGGAATCGTTTTGAACAACGGGTTTGTCACGGGAAAAACTGCACAACCCGGTATTTTTAACATCACTATCCAGGCAGATGATGGGAAAACATCCGCAACGCGAACTTTAACATTGTGTGTTGTTAACAGAAATCTTGCCGGGTCTGCCACTCGTGTTCTTTCCAATGTCAGACATACAAATGTTCTAACCCGGGATGCCATGTGGCTTTCTGTACCCTATTCGCTCTATACAGATTCGGTTGATGCCGTTCGGGACGGTGTCCGGTATGGCGACGGCTCTACGTTTTACAGCATTGACGGCAGTCACCAGCCCAAAACGGACTTTTACGGTTATGAATGGCGCGATGAGCAGACGGTTGGCGTTCTCAATTTTTGTACTGGAGCCATGGAGGAAAGCGGCGGCTGGTTTTCTACGCTTGATGTTCAATATCTAAATCAAAATAGCAAGTGGACGTCGGTCGAAAATTTGGTCATCTATCCCGAGCTGGTGGGCCGACCCGGCCCGTATAACAAGCCACATTTTGTAAATTATATTTTGGCTTTTGAACCCGTGCAAACCACAGCTGTACGGATGATTGGAGAGGCCGGTCATGCGCCGCATTGGCACGATGAACCGTCGTATTTTACGTCAATCGCGGAATTAAGTGTTCACCGTGAACTGTCCGGCTATGAAACATTGAAATAAAAACAGTGATGAGATACCATACCTGAGAGAGTGACTTCTTATCTCCCTCACCCGGGAGCCCCGGACAAGGGCTCCCGGGATTCTCCTGAATGGTGTGATAAAAATCAAAAAAGTGGTGCACATGCATATAAATAAATTTACAACTCTGCAATTCAGTATAGTAATCGGCCTGGTTCTGTTTGTAAACCAAAGTGGGGCACAATCCCGGAATTGGGTTCCAAAATCGCATTGCTGCATAAAATGGGTGGAACCCCAGTCTGTCTGTATATCCGGGCTGCTGGGACAAGCTGTAGACGCGAGCCGGCTGGGCCGACTGCACACTTTTCCCGAGTGGAACGACGGCAGGCTGATTAAAATTTATAGCCGGGATTCGGTTTGTGAAAATTCGGATAATGTCAAAGCGAACCAGGGCACAGACTGGCGCGGCGAACATGTGGGCAAATGGCTGTTTACGGCCTCCCGGGCGGCAGTGAGAGCTGATGACAAAGAATTGATTAATAAAATCAAACAAACTGTTGATTATTTAATGCAGCAGCAGGATGATAACGGATATCTTGGCACCTATTCACCTGCAGTACGGTTCACATCGGATGAACGCCGGGATTTCAGTCTGACATGGGATATCTGGAATCATGCTTATCTGATACTGGGTTTTTTGGAGGTGAACCGTTACTGGCCGGATCAGGATGTTTTGAATACCGCAGTCCGTATGGGAGATCTTTTATATGATACGTTTTTTCAAACCGGGAAAAGTGTTGCGTATCGCGGCAATCATTATGGTTTGTCCGGTATCGTGCTTATAGATGCTGTTGTTGAGCTGTATCATGCAACAAATGACAGAAAATACCTGGACTTTGCAACTGTCATTATTGAACAGGCTGAACAGCGTTCAGAACTGCGTGTTGTTTCACGATTAGCCCGTAATGTTGATGTTCAGCAAATCGGAGATGGTAAAATTTACCAGCTATGCTGGACACTTGCCGGAATTGCAAAATTGTATAAAGTAACGGGAAATCTGGATTATCTGACGGCGGTCGAACAGGCCTGGGAAAGCATTGCCACGCATCACCTGACTCTCGGAGCGAGCCCATGGGGCGGCGTGGGCGGACATTACGAGGTGTTTAACCGCAAGGGATACTGGAGCCCGTATGGATTTGTCGAAACCTGCAATACCATGTCATGGATCCAGATGAACCGGGAGCTTTATCAAATTACGGGCAAAGCCCGATATGTCGACATGATCGAACGCGCCGCCTATAATGCTCTGCTGGGTGCGCAGTATCCTGACGGCGAAGGCTGGTGCTATCACTCTTTTGAAAACGGCTGCAGACATCGCACTGTCTTTAGAGCCTGCTGCAGTTCCAGCGGCGCTCTGGCTTTGGAGGAAATACCACCGATGATTTACAGCATCAGAGAGAACGGGATTTCGGTCAACCTGTATACCGAGAGCACAGCACAGCTTGAATTAACTGGAAATTTGATTTCTATATCCCAGGAGACTCGATTCCCGTTTGATGGCAATATTTTGCTGACGCTTAACCTGGAAAAAGAATCTGATTTTCCTGTGTTTATACGCATTCCCTCCTGGAGTGAAAATGCAGCGGTAAAAATTAATAACCGGAGCCTTGACCAAACAACGCGGGAAAACGGGTTTTTTAAACTGGTACGCGATTGGACAAACGGTGATCAGATAACCATTGAATTTCCTATGCATGTCAAACGGCATGATCGGCTCGAACATGCTCTGCATTGGGGAGAGGATATCTATCAAATCAACTGGGCCGCTTTTACCCGGGGTCCACTGGTTTACGCTGTTGACGGTCTCATTGACGGCAAAGAGCGCGAAGAACGGATCAAACTGCCGGACCAGGATCCATCTTTGTATTTAAAGATAGAATCAACAGATAAAGACAAAGCTCCGGTTTTAAAACTTGAACGTGAGAAAAAAGAACCGCTTTGGTTTTTACCTTATTATTTAGCAGGTGGAGAGAAAAAAGGTGCCTGGCGTTTAACCTGGATTCAAATAGATGACTAGAGTAATTTGGTCAGAATAAACTAATTAATCATTATTTATCAAGGAGTATGTCATGAAAAAACAATTAATCTCTTTTCTTTTGTGTTTATTGCTTTTGACCACTGTGATCCATGCAAAATCCGTCACCATGACGCAGAATGAATTAAAGCAAAAAATTATGGGAGGCTGGGCCGGTCAGGTCATTGGCTGTACATTCGGCGGTCCCACGGAATTTGACTGGCGCAGTACATTCATCCACGATTATACGCCCATAGAGTGGAATGCGGATCTGATGGAGTGGTTTTATGACAATGCCCCCGGCTTGTACGATGATATCTATATGGACTTGACATTTGTCCAGGTATTTGAGGACAAAGGACTGGATGCCCCGGCCGAAGATTTTGCCAAAGCCTTTGCCAATGCTGAATATCCTCTCTGGCATGCAAATATGGCGGCGCGCTATAATATTCTCAACGGTGTTATGCCGCCCAAGTCGGGACACTGGCTACACAATCCGCATTCGGAAGATATTGATTATCAGATTGAAGCTGATTTTGCCGGTTTAATGACACCCGGCATGGTCAATACCGCTTCCGAAATTTCCGATAAAATCGGACATATCATGAATTACGGGGATGGATGGTACGGCGGTGTGTATGTGGGCGCCATGTATTCACTGGCATTTGTTTCCGATGATATTGACTATGTCGTGAATGAAGCATTGAAAACTATACCGGAACAAAGCGAATTTTATAAATGCATGCAGGATGTAATCAAATGGTCAGACCAATATCCGGATAACTGGAAGATGACCTGGTTCAAAACCCAGGAAAAATGGGGCGAAGATATCGGCTGCCCGAATGGCGTGTTTAATACGTTTAATATTGATGCAAAAATCAACGCTGCATGGATTCTGCTGGGCCTGCTGTATGGCGACGGAGATTATGGCAAGACCTTGTCGATCAGCACCCGGGCGGGTGATGATTCTGATTGTAATCCCGCCAGTGCGGGTGGCATCCTTGGCTGTATGATCGGGTATGATAATATCCCGGACTATTGGAAACAGGGGATTGATCGCGTCGTTGACCGCGATTTTGCTTATACCACTATTTCCCTCAACGATGCTTATGACTATTCATTAAAGCACGCTCTGGAGCTGATCAAGCAAAACGGCGGCAAAGTCAAGAAAGAACAAGTGACCATAGCCGTGCAGCAGCCTAAAGCCGTTCGGTTGGAAGTTGGTTTTGAAGGCCATTATCCGGTTAAACGGCAGCGTCTGAATAAGACGTTTATGAGTGAAGCATCCTTTGAGTTTGACGGTATCGGTTTTGCCTGTAACGGCTATGTTGAAAATAAAGGCGAAAAAGAGGTTGTACTTGTTGCGGAAATGTATATTGACGGAAAGCTTGTCGAGACTTCAAAGCTTCCGACAAACTATGTGATACGTAAAAATACACCGTTTTGGAGATATCAATTGCCCAAAGGTAATCACACTGTTCATATTAAACTGAAAAATACAAACGAGAATGTGCTGGTTCATCTGAATGATGTTGTGGTATATGATGACAAGCCGGCTCATCCAAAACACTAAATCGCTGAGGAGGATACTATGGTCGTTGTACAGTCTTATGCAATAGCCGTGGCAATGTGTTTTGTCACGATGCTGTGTTGGGGGTCCTGGGCAAATACTCAAAAGCTCGCCAGTAAAGAGTGGCGGTTTCAGCTTTTTTACTGGGATTATGCGCTGGGTGTGCTGTTATTGTCGGTTATTTTGGCCTTTACAATGGGAAGCTTTGGGAGCGCAGGCCGCTCATTTCTGCCTGATTTGGCCCAGGCCGGCGGAGGCGCATTGACTTCCGCGTTTGTGGGCGGCATTGTGTTTAATTTTGCCAATATTCTGCTCGTGGTTGCCATTGATATTGCCGGTATGGCCGTAGCATTTCCTGTCGGTATCGGGTTGGCCCTGGCTATCGGTGTGATCACCAACTATATCGCCGTACCGGTCGGCAATCCCGTTGTTTTATTTATCGGTGTGGCCTGCGTTGTGGCTGCAATCATTCTTGATGCTGTGGCATATAAGAAACTGTCTTCCGGAGCAGATGAGCAAAAGTCCACGGCCAAAGGACTGATCTTCTCCATCGTCGCAGGAGTGGCTATGGGATTTTTCTACCGATTTGTGGCTGCTTCCATGTCCACGGATTTTGTCAATCCTGTTGCCGGAAAAATGACACCTTATACTGCTGTGGTGGTTTTTTCAGTGGGACTCTTGCTGTCGAATTTTATTTTCAACACTATTTTGATGCGCAAACCGGTTGCCGGTGAACCTGTTGCCTATCGTGATTATTTTATCAAGGGCAACCCCCGGCTGCATCTTATCGGGATACTGGGCGGTGTTATCTGGAGCCTTGGTATGTCTTTTAATATTATTGCAGCGGGTGAAGCAGGCTTTGCGATTTCTTACGGTCTGGGTCAGGGCGCGACCATGATCGCCGCGCTTTGGGGTGTGTTTATCTGGAAAGAATTCAGGAACGCTCCCAAAGGCACAAAACCATTGATTACATTGATGTTTATCTTTTTTGTCATTGGTCTCGGGCTCATTATCTATGCCAGAGTAGCTTGATATTGTCTCTTACCGGACATTTTTTTAAAAAATGTCCGGTAGTTTATCCATTGAATATCTCGATTGAAAACTAAAGGTGGAATATGATGAATATTGTGGTGGTCGGAAGTTCAAATACGGACATGATTGTCCAGGTCCCCAGAATTCCCAAACCGGGAGAAACGATTCTCGGTGGCAAATTCTCTACAGCCGCAGGCGGAAAGGGGGCGAATCAGGCTGTGGCTGCTGCACGAGCCGGGGGACAAGTCGCCTTTGTGACCCGGGTAGGTATGGATATGTTTGGTGAAAAAGCCCTGGAGGGATTTAAGAAGGATAATCTTAATATTGATTATGTTTTCAAAGATCCGGATGCTCCTTCCGGTATTGCTGAAATATTTGTTGCAAAAGACGGAGAAAACAGTATTGCTGTGGCCTCAGGCGCCAATGCTAATTTGTCACCGCTAGATATCAAAAAAGCAGAGTCGGTTATTGCCGATGCCGGTATCCTGGTGATGCAGCTCGAAATTCCGATTGAAACAGTTGTCGCTGCTGCTAAATTGGCTAAATCTCACGGCGTTGATATTATCCTGAATCCCGCTCCGGCTCAGCCTCTTTCAGATGAGTTGCTGTCTTTGATTACCATTTTAACCCCAAATGAATCTGAAGCGGAGCTCCTGACAGGTGTTGCTGTTCAAGATGAACCCAGTGCAAAACAAGCTGCGGATATTCTGCACCAAAAAGGAGTGAGTACTGTTGTTATTACAATGGGAGCCAGGGGAGCCTATGTATCTGACGCATCATTTAGTGGTATGATACCGGCAAAGTCTGTGAAAGCTGTGGATGCCACAGCTGCCGGTGATGTATACAACGGCGCACTTGCTGTAGCCTTGTCAGAGAAAAAACAGTTATCTGATGCTGTTGTTTTTGCAAATACAGCCGCCGCATTATCGGTTACCAAACTCGGCGCCCAGCCATCCGCGCCGTTTAAAAATGAAATATTGAAATTTCTTGGTGTATGATGATATGAAAAAGATAGGGTGTTTGGTTTTCAGGGGTTGGAGGACTATTAATCGATAAAGGGAGTGGATACGTTTGCACTGATGAAGGAAAAAGTTCCAAAAAAATTCACTCCCTTTGCAACATCTCTGGACTTAAAAAATACTATACAGACAACGTCTTTCAAGTTCGGCGAGTCCCGCAGCAGAATGATAAATGCTGGCTTCAAGCTGGGACAGAGAGCTGGTTGAACGTGTTGGAAAAGTTGAGGGGCCGGAGCTAAAAGAGTAGAGTTGATATTATTTTGGCTCCGGCTTTGAATTCTCAGCTCAATCCTCTGGCGGCCGTTTTTTGTTTATAGACATTGGATATAGCAGTATGAGAGTATGAGATTCGGGGTTTGTGGGATGCGGTATGAGGTGCGAGGTATGGGGGCTGTGGTGTGCGGGATGAGGTATGGGGTATGGGGTTCGAGGTTCGGGAGAGGGAGGTATCGTCCTAAAACGTTGACAGTTTTTATTTCTTTTTTTTCTTCTTACAATTTCCTGCCTTTCTTGCCCCTCGCAACAGATTTATATTGTTCGTTTCGTTCGTTTCGTTGGCTGCTGATTTTAGTTTAAGCAGCGAACAAAAACGAACAAGACGAACTGATACTGGATTTTCTTAAAACTTTCAAACTCCAATGCTGCCAGAATATCCTCACGTGAGAGGGTCGGATAATCTTCAAGTATTTCCTCGAACGTATTACCACCGGCCGGTGCTCCCGGGATAGTACTTGCCCAAACCCGTGTTCCACTGATGACAGGCTTGCTGTGACATATTTGAGGATTGATTGAAATACGCTCATTCATTCGAGCTGCTCTTTTAAAAAAAACACAAGGCAAAATACACATATCTATGACTTTCCAAGAACCTGGTTGAATATTTCTTTGGTGGTAATAATATTTGCATACCCTTTTTGAGATAATCCATTTAACAGTTCTTTATCATTGGACCACAATGGAATATCTAACTCAAGGCTCAAAGCTAAATACACCGTATCTTTAGGATCAATATCCTGACATAGATTTTCTGCTTTTCTGTAATTTTCTTTAGAAATAGCAAATTTTGGAATTACGGTGATTTCAGAGAATAGCTGTCTTACAAAGGAACTAATCTCGGTTTTTAATTTTGTCTTTTTTAATATTCGTTCATTATATTTGGATAATTCCTGAAAAATAAAATCAGGGACATATACATCCAATACCTTTAGTATATCAATATAAGATTCTTTGCCGCTAATCAGCGCAGAAAATAAAATATTGGAATCCAGGACGACTTTCAAAGGTCGATATCCTTTTTATACTCCTGCCATGTTTCTTCTCTTATTTTTTTTAATTCCTGATAATAGGAAGAATGATCTAATTCTTGCACATGGGCTGATATTTTTTTAAAAGAGTGTTTGATTTTTAGCCATTTTAACATCTTTTCAATTTCCTGTTGAATGGTATCTTTGCCAAATTCAGCCAGATCTTTTTCAGGAATATCAAAAGTAAGTTGCATCATTGACTCCTTTTTTCATATGAAATACATAATAACATACAAAAAACGCTTGAAAAATAAAAAAGGTTTCTGCACCCGCAAATCATTATAGCCTATGTTCATCAGATCGGTTAACTTGCCTTTCTGTTTTATTCATTTTTTCATGATTCCATTTTTACAGACTGTGCATCATTCCGCTGTGAAATCCTTTGTCAAGCAGCAAGTCCTTTTGCAAAATAGGTCTATGCCGGTCTCATCAGCATGAATGTGACATGTTGTGAAATGTTGTTATTTTTCAAGCGCTAAACCATTCAAGTCTAATATAAACAGTGTTTCGTAAAATTGTTTAACAACATCCATTGTGTTCAGTGGATGCTATAGGATTTAACGTGAAATTTTAAAGTAACTTTATAGTTATTTGAGTTATTTTTGAAAAAGAGGATGATTGTATGAATGCAAGTTATTCATCGATCAAAATATTCTATTTAATTTTTGAGAGTCTTTTTTTAAATACAGTTGCATATTGATTTGTTATTTGTTATTTTCAAATGAAAGTCTGGTGGGGTTTTATAATATGGATTAACTTAATAGCACAATAGAATCAGATGTATAGATTATTGTGCTTTTTTTATATAGAACTCTATCCCGTGCTATCAAGATGCCAAGCACAATATTGCTTGATATAATTTGATCAATAAACGCAATACATAATGTGAGAATAAAGTGAGCTTGTCAATATAATATCCTCAAAGGAAAGTGTTTGTATATGGATGCTTTATTATTTTTGGGCTCCGGCGTATCTTTTAAATCCAAGCTGCCTGATACAAAATCTATAACCGATGCGATTTTTAATAAAAAGTGGCACAGGCATACAGATCAGGCGTTTTATTCTGGCCCTAATTCGACTCCTTTATTTGATAAAATTGATATTACTAAAAATTTGCAGAAATTTTTAAGTATAATCAAAGAATATTCTGATAGTTATTTTATGAAAAGAGATCGATCAGAAACAACATATGAGGATTTATATTATATTTGTCAACAAATCTATGAAAATGAAACAAATGAAGTGGATAATCCAGCAGTACAATTGTTTGTGGATCAGATTTCTGAAAAATCACAACATTTATTAACTTCTAAAGATCCAATTAATAGAAAAATCACTATATCTTCTTTGGCCTCTGATTCTTTAACTTTTACCTAAATTGAGCGGTTTTTAAAAAAATAAAAAACCTTTTGGGTTTATAATAGTTTGTTATTATTTTAGTTGTGTAACCAATAAAAAGAATAACAACAAAACCCAAAAGGTAGCCATAATATGCAGAAAAAAACCGATACAACGCAACCTAAAATATCAAAAATTGAGATCACAAAAGATAAAATTAGCGGTCGTGGTGGTCTGTTGTTTTTTCTTAGATATATTGACCAAATTCGATTCTATTCTCTATTTGAAAACGTTTTTAGCTTTTTAAAAGGCTCTTCTAAAGGACTGGGATACCGTCAGTTTGTCAAACAGCTTTTTGCTTGGTTTATTGATGGTACGGATATGTCAATCTGTTCTTTTGATCGTCGAAAAAACGATGAAGCCTATGCTGCCGTGCTCGAAAATCGCCCGGAACAAATGGCAACATCCCATCAAATCAAAAG